>DASTBA010000046.1:0-45263 GCA_035712285.1 Gemmatimonadales bacterium
TGGTACTCGTCCGGCGCGAAGGGCGCGAGGGGATCCACGAGACAGCCATTGTCGTGAGGTGCAGCGACCAGGCGTGACACGATCTCCGGCGCATACAGGACATCGGCGTTCTGGAAGAGGAAGGCGTGGCCGCGGACATGCGGTGCCGCGAGGTGGAGGGACGTGATGCTGTTGGTCGTGGCCCAGTCCGCGTTCCGGATGACGCGGCAGCGCCCGTCCAGGCGGGCGGCGACCTGCCCGGCCTGGAAGCCGGCGACCACGGTCACATCCTGGATGCCGGCCGCCTCCAGTGCGTCGAGCTGACGGTCCAGCAGCGGCACACCGGCCACCGGCAGGAGGCACTTCGGCGTCTCCTCGGTGAGCGGACCGAGCCGGCTGCCGCGGCCGGCAGCGAGAAGCACGGCATGGTGCGGGGTGATGGTCGCCTCCCACAATGGTTGGACGTGCGCCGCAGTAGCCGGGACGCCGTCTGCCGGTCGACATGCTCTGGAATCGTGTCGGGCGCCGTTCCGCAAGAACCGTGCGGCGGGAAGCGCGCCGGCCAGTCACGGCTAACGCCAGCGGAAAATCTTCAGCGCCACCATGAACGGCACCACCAGCCAGACGAGCAGCAGCACCAGCTCGCTGGCCACCGACGAGAGCGGGGCTCCCCGGAGCATGACCGCGCGCAGGGCGTCCACCGTGCCGGTGAGCGGCAGCGCCTGGATGAATGGCTGCAGCACCTTCGGGAAATTGGCCGACGAGAAAAAGACCCCGGAGAAGATCCACATCGGCAGCATCACGAAATTGGCCAGTCCCGACACCGCCTCGACGGTGCGGGCCCGCGAAGCAACCAGCAGCCCCATGGCGCTGAACGTCAGCGCCGCGACCAGGCAGACGAGCGCCAGCGCGCCGAACGAGCCACGCACTGGCACGTCGAAGACCAGCGCGCCGAAGCCCACCAGCACGCCGACCTCGAGAACCAGGAAGACGAGGCGCGACAGCAGGAACGACATCAGATACTGCGCCCGCGACATGGGCGTGGCGACGAGGCGCTTCAGGAGTTTCTGCTTCCGTGCCGTGACCACGGCAAAGGCAATGGACCAGACGCCGCTGCCCATCAGGTTGAGTCCCAGCAGTCCCGGGATGAAGAAGTCGATGTAGCGCGCACCGCGCTCGCGTACGGTGGACTCGTGTACCGGCAGCGGATCCTGCCGCCCGGCCCCGCGCTGGATGGCTCCGTCGGCGGCCAGCCGTGCCGCGCGGGCGTCGGGGCGCGACGGATCGAAGCGGTATTCCACGCCGCCGTTCGCCCCTGGCGCGACCACGAGCGCCACATCGGCGGTGCGGAGCGCCTGCGCGGCGGCGCTGTCGTCCGCCAGCCGCACGCTCGTGAGACCTGGTGCGCTGTCCAGCGAGGCCGCGATGGAGGGCGCGAGCGAGGGCACCACACCGACGCGCACCCGTTCCGGCGGCCGGTTGCGGAATGCGATGCCGAGGCCCAGCGCCAGGAGCAGGGGAAAGCCGAACACCCAGAAGAGGGCCTCCGGCTCCCGGATGAACTCCTTCAGTCGCACGAGCGTGAGCTCGACCAGTGCCGGCCGGACCGGCGTCCCGTCGCTGGCGTCAGGCATCGCGCAGCGCTCGCCCGGTGAGCGACACGAAGACATCCTCGAGTGTCGGCAGGTGGGTCCGGAGTTCCGAAAGGCCGAGCCCCTGCCGGTCCAGCTCCGCCAGCAGCGCCGGAATGGCTTCATGGGTGGCGGCGACCGGCAACTCCCAGCCGCCATTGGTGGCGCGGGCCGGTTGCGTGGCACGCGCCGCGGTGGCGATCCGGCCAAGAGCCGCGGCGTCCAGCCTGCCGGCGTCACCCTCGTCCACCGCAAATGACACGATCTGTTCCGCCCCCAGCTGCGCAATGAGCTGGCGCGGCGTGCCCAGCGCGATCGTCCGGCCGTGGTCCACGATCGCCACCCGGTCACAGAGCCGCTCGGCCTCATCCATGTAGTGGGTCGTCAGCAGAATGGTGCGTCCCGTGACCTTGAGTTCCTCGATCAGTTCCCACACCTGGCGCCGCGCCTGCGGGTCGAGTCCGGTGGTCGGTTCGTCCAGGAAGACGAGATCGGGATCGCCGACCAGGGCACAGCCGAGCGCGAGGCGCTGCTTCTGGCCGCCCGAGAGCGTCCCCACGCGGGCACGGCGCTTTTCCTCCAGCTGCACCAGCGTGATGACCTCCCCGATGTCCCGCCCGCGGCGGTAGAAGCTGCGGAACAGCCGGAGCGTCTCCTCCACCGAGAGCTTGTCGGAGAGCTGGGTCTCCTGCAGCTGGATGCCGAGGCGCTCGCGCAGCGTGGCGGCGCCGTCAGTCCAGGTATGGCCGAGGACCTCGACTTCGCCCGCATCAGGAGTGGTCAGCCCCTCGCAGATCTCGATGGTGGTCGTCTTGCCGGCCCCGTTGGGGCCCAGCAGGCCGAAGCATTCACCGGGGTGAACGTCGAGGTCGAGGCCGGCGACCGCCACCACCTCGCCGAACGCCTTGCGAAGCTCGCGGACGCGGAGCGCCGGGCGGGCCGTTGAAAGGTCCGTGGTCGCAGTCATGCCGCAAGATAGCAAAAGGCGCGAGGGCCTCCCCTCGCGCCTTCGTGCCGTCGTGCTTTCGTGGGACTATTTCTCCACGATCCGCATGGCGATCCGCCGGTTCTGCGCCCGTCCCTCTTCCGTGCCGTTGTCGGCCACGGGGTGCTGGTCACCATAGCCCTCCGCCGCCAGCCGCGACTTGTCCACGCCCATGCCGACCAGCTCGTTCATCACGCTGGTCGCGCGATCCTGCGACAGCTTCATGTTCGTGGCCGCGTTACCGGTGTTGTCGGTATAGCCGCCGATCTTGGCCTTGACGGTGGGGAAGGCGGCGAAGATCGTGGCGACGTTCCTGAGCTGTGCCTGCGACTCGGGCCTGAGCGTGGCTGAGCCGGTCTCGAAGAGCAGGCGGTCGAAGTTGAACCAGGTCGTCTTGTCCACCGGGCGGGTCGAATCCGTGATGAACGCGACGATCTGGCTCTCGAGACTGGTGCCTGGCACGTTGAGCGTGGTGCCGTTGGGGAGCGTCACCGTCTGGGCCGCCGACGGCGAGTAGGCCTGCACGTCCGTGGCGGGAGCGGCCGCCGCCGTGTCCGCCGCGACGCTCGTTTCCGGCGGCGTCTTGCCACGGGTGGCAAACCAGAGGAGTCCGAGGATGATCGCGGCCGCAATGGCGGCCCAGCCCCAGCCTCCCTTCTTCGCGGGCGTGGCCACGGCACTTGCCGCGCGGCTCACGTCACCGGCAATACTGCCGCCCATTCCCCCCAGCAAGACGCCAAGGCCTGCCGGTGCCGCGGCCTTGATGGAATCCGCTTCGTTCATGAGCATGGAGCCCAGCCCCGACGGGGAGAGCCCGCCGGCCTTGATGCGGCCCGCAATGAGGCTGAGGATCACCGGGGCGACGGTGGCCAGGATGGACGTCCCGCTGCCCGGCTTGAGGCCGGCGGAGCGGCCGATCACGTCCGCCACCCCGGCTCCGCTGCCGCCGAAGATGAGGGAGATGAGCCGGCTGCCCAGCCCGCCGAGCGCGGGGCTTGCCCCGGAGCCGAGGATGTCACCCACGTTTCCGGCGGCCGCGAGTTCCGGCGCGGCACCGGTGACGAGGTTGTGCACGTCCTTGATGCCGTTCGTGTCCGACGCCTTGTTCAGCAGGCCAAGCAGAAGGGCGCCGGCGCCTGCGACGAGTCCGCGCGAGGCACCGGTCTCGGGCTCGCCGAGCCGGCCCGCGACGGCGGAGATGTTCTGTGGAGTGAGGAGGTTCTTGAAGGAATCAAGCAGCGTGGCCGCCATAGGGGTCCTCCGGGATTGCCGGACCGCCCGCCGTGCATCTGCGCCGCGGGACGCCCCGGGCCAGGTTGGGCATCGCGCGCGGCGATACCCTGCCTCGAACATACGTCACCGCGACCAACGCGCCATCCCGGGGTCCGTCGCCGTTTCAGCCTGATGCTCTCATCGGTCCCGGCGCTCCGCGTCCGGCGTGTCCGGTGTCGCCGCCCGGCGGAGCCGGTCATGGACACCATGCCAGGCCGCCTCCGGCGGGGGGAGCTCGACCAGGATCACCTGGCATCCGAGATCGTCGAGCGCATGCAGGGCGGCGTAGAGGCGGCTGGCGTACTCGACCGGATCACGGGGCATCCGCATCGGATGCTGCACCGGCCAGACGAGATCGCTCAGGATCAGCGCGCCGGTGAGGCTCTGCCCCGCAGTCGGTGTCTGCCGTCCCACATCTGCAGGCGTGACCAGTTCCAGCCGTGCCCGGGGCGCGTAATGACGCTCGTGCATGCCGGGCGACAATCGCGGCGCGCTCCCCGACACCGCCGGAGCCGGTGCAATGCTGCCGATGGCATGTTCCAGTTCCGCCAGCGTCACCATGCCGGGCCGCAGCAGGCGGGGGACCGGGCCGGTGAGATCCAGCACCGTGCTCTCGATGCCGACGCTGGTGGGGCCGCCGTCGAGGATCAGGTCCACCCGGTCACCCAGCGACTTCACCACGTGCTCCGCCGTGGTGGGCGAAAGCTCCGTGAAGCGGTTGGCGCTCGGCGCCGCAATCGGTACCTGCGATGCCCGGAGCAGGGCCAGCGCCACCGGGTGGGACGGCACGCGCACCGCCACGGCCGGGAGCCCTGCGGTGACGAGATCCGGAATGGAGGAGCGCTTCGGCAGCACCAGCGTGAGCGGACCGGGCCAGAAGCGCCGGGCCAGCGTCTCCGCTTCAGGGGGCCACGCCCTCGCGAGCCCCCGGGCGACCTCGGCGTCGGGTACATGCGCAATCAGGGGATTGTTGCCGGGCCGCCCCTTCGCTTCGTAGATCCGCCGCACCGCCTGTTCATCGAGGGCGTTGGCGCCGAGGCCGTACACCGTCTCCGTCGGGAACGCCACCAGTCCGCCGGCGCGAATGATCTCGGCGGCTTGCCGGATGGCGGCGGGGTCGGGGGCACTGGGGGTCACGCGGAGGATCTGCATCGGTGGCTACTCGTCGCGCCGGACGGGACGGCGCCCGGCTTTCACTTCACCGCGGCGCTTCTTGGCATGGAGGCGCGCCTCGTGCGCCGCGCGGGGCGTTCGCGTGCGCTTCCGCGCTTTCGGGACGTGCAGCGCGCGCCGGAGCGTCACCACGAAGCGCTCGATGGCCTCCTCCCGGTTCTGGAGCTGGCTGCGCCGGTTGGCGGCCACGATCCGGAGCCAGCCATCCCCGTCGAGCCGCCGGCCAAGGGCGGTGCGGAGCCGGTCGCGCTGCTCGGCGCTCAGGCTGGGGGAGCCGTTCACGTCCCACCAGAGCTCGATCCTGGTGGAGGACCGGTTCACGTGCTGGCCCCCCGGGCCGCCCGCCGGCGTCGCGCGGACGTGCAGCTCGGCGCGCGGGATGTGCAGCGCATCGGTGATGACCAGGTCGCCCGTATCCATGCTGTACGCTAGATCCGCCACCGGCAATTCCGCAAACCGCGGCCTGTGCATCGGCACCGGCCGTGATACCTTTCGGCATGGCATCCCTGGTGGAACTTGAACGATACCTCGCGCAGCTCGGCTCCGCCGTGCTCGGCTATTCAGGTGGCGTGGACAGCGCGCTCCTCGCGGCGGCCGGGACGCGCGCGCTCGGCGCCGAACGCTTCCTGGCGGTGATCGGGCGGAGCGCGTCCTATCCGGCGGTGCAGTACCGGCAGGCCGTCGCGCTCGCCCGGCAGTTCAGCGTGCCGCTGCTTGAACTCGATACCCACGAGCTGGACGATCCCCGGTATCGCGCCAATGCGACCGACCGGTGCTACTTCTGCAAGCACGAGCTCTGGACCGAGCTCGGCGAAGTCGCGACGACACGCGGCTTCGTGCATGTGCTCGACGGCACCAATGCCGATGACACCACGGAGCACCGTCCGGGCATGCGTGCGGCTGCGGAGCATGCGGTCCTGAGCCCGCTCGCGGAGCTCGGGTGGCGGAAGGCCGATGTGCGGGCGGCGGCGAAGAGCCTGGGGATTCCCAGCTGGGATGCGCCCGCCTCGCCCTGTCTCGCCAGCCGGCTGCGCTACGGTGTGGCCGTGACACCGGAGCGGCTCGCGCAGGTGGAAGCGGCCGAGCGCGGCCTGCGCGCCCTCGGCGTCCGCGGCAACCTCCGGGTGCGCCATCTGGGGCAGGGTGCGAGCGTGGAAGTCGACCCCCCCGAGATTCCGCGCCTGCAGGCACGGTGGGCCGAGGCGGAGCAGGTGGTCCTGGCCGCAGGATTCCCCAGCGTATCGCTGGACCCGCACGGCTATCGCCGCGGCGCCCTGCTCGCCCTCGCCGATTCCGCCTGAGCCGATGCGACTCTTCGCCGCCTTGCCGCTGCCCGACGCAGCGCGGGAGGAACTCGCCGGCCTGCTGCAGCAGCTCCACGCCGAGCGGTGGCCGGTGCGCTGGGTGGATGCGCGCGGGGCCCACCTCACGCTCAAGTTCTACGGCGAGGTGCTGCCCGGGCGCCTGGAAGTCATTCTCGAGGCGGTGACGCACGCGGTGCATGGCGCCGGCCGCATGGCCATGCGCTTCACCACGCTGGATGCCTTTCCCACCGCGCGCCAGCCACGCGTCCTCTATCTCGGCGTGGAAGCCCCGCCGGCGCTCGAACTCCTCAAGGATCGGGTGGAGCGGGCGTCGGAACAGATCGGCTTCGCCCCGGAAGGAGTCCCCTTCCGCGCGCACGTGACGCTGGGCCGCTTGCGGGACGGGCAGCGGATCCCCCCTGGCGCCATCGAGCAGTATCGCGTGACGACGCCATGGAGTGCCTTCCAGGTCAACCAGGCCGTCGTCTACGAGAGCGTGCTGACACCGGCCGGCCCCCGGTATTCGCCGCGCCTCACCGTGGAGCTCGGTGCATGAAGGGTTGCCTGCTCGCGCCGTTCCGGCTGCTGGGATGCCTGGTGCTCGTCCTGCTGCTGGCCGGTGCCTGGTTCTACCGCGACCGGCTGGGCGAGTGGGGCCGCCAGCTCTGGCGCCGCGCGCAGCACCAGTCCACCGCGGTGTCGGAGACCGGCAGGCCGAGCGCTGCGGCGCTGGAGCGCGGCCGGAAGAAACTCGCCCTCCTCGGCGCGGGCCGGGACTCCGTGCGGCTCCTCCCGGACGAGGTGGCCTCGCTGCTGAGTGATGCGTTCCTGCCGTATGCGCGCGGCACCTTCGACTCGATCACGGTGCAGCTTGCCGAGAGGCGGGTCACGGTGCATGCCATGGCCAATACCGCTCGGCTGCCTGCCGGGCTCCTCGGTCCGATGGGGATGGCTCTCCGCGACCGGGAGCCGGTCTCGGCTGAGGGTCCGCTCATGGTGACGGTCCCGGGGCGCGGCGCCTGGCGCATCGAGCGGCTCAGCTTCCGCGACTTCCCGCTCCCGAGCGAGATGGTGCCGAAGCTGATGGAACGCGTCACCGGCGACTCGACACCCGCCGTGCCGGTGCGGCTCCCGGCGGGCGCGCGCGCAGTCACGGTGCACGCCGACGGCGTGGTGTTCTACGCGAGGAGCTCATGACGCACCGCGTCCTCATCGTGGATGACGAGCCCGGCATCCGGCAGGCGGTCAAGCAAGTGCTGGAATACGAGGGGATGGAGGTCCGCGCCGCCGGCTCCGGTGGCGAGGCGATCACCGTCTATCCCGACTTCCGGCCCCACGTGGTGTTCCTCGACGTGAAGATGGCGGGGCTCGACGGGCTGGAGACCCTCAATCGCCTGCGGGACCTCGATCCCGGCGCGGTGATCGTCATGATCTCGGGGCATGGGACCATCGCGACGGCGGTGCAGGCGACCCAGCGCGGGGCCTTCGACTTCCTGGAGAAGCCGCTCGATTCCGACCGGTTGCTCGTGACGGTGCGGAAGGCGGCCGAGCACGCCGACCTCGTCGGCGAGAACCTGCGGCTGCGCGAGGCGGTGAGCCGCCGGCATGCGATGGTCGGGACGAGCCCGGCGCTCGAGTCCACCCGCGAGCTCATCCGGCGGGTCGGGCCCACCAGCGCCCGGGTGCTCATCACCGGGGACAACGGTACCGGCAAGGAACTCGTGGCGCGCGCGCTGCACGAGGCCTCGCCCCGGCGCGGCAAGGCGTTCATCGAGGTGAACTGTGCCGCGATTCCCGGGGAGCTGATCGAGAGCGAGCTGTTCGGCCACATGAAGGGATCGTTCACCGGGGCGTTCGCGGACCGGGCCGGCAAGTTCGAGCAGGCGGATGGCGGCACGCTCTTCCTGGATGAGGTGGGCGACATGTCGCTGGCGGCCCAGGCGAAGCTGCTGCGGGTCCTGCAGGAGGGCGTCGTCACGCGGATCGGCGGCGCCAAGGCGATCGAGGTGGATGTCCGCGTGCTCGCCGCCACGAACAAGGACCTGTCCGAGGAAATCGCCGAGACCCGGTTCCGGGAAGATCTCCTCTACCGCCTCAATGTGGTGGAGATTCATGTGCCGCCGCTGGAGGAACGCCGGGGGGACATTCCCGACCTGGTGGCGCATTTCACCAGCCAGATCGCCGCCGGCACCGGGGCCACGGCGCGCGGCTTCTCGGCCGAGGCCGTCCAGCGTCTGCAGCGGCGCAACTGGCCCGGTAACGTGCGCGAGCTCCGGAATGCCGTGGAGCGGCTGCTCATTCTCTCCCCCGGGCGCGAGGTTGCGGCGGCCGACGTGGACCGCATCCTGCCGGCCGAGGGCGATGACCTCTACACCGGCGCGGAGCCGGACGGCGGTCACACCTTCGAGAGCTTCAAGCAGGACGCCGAACGGGGATTCCTGGCGCAGCAGCTGCGCGAGCACGACTGGAACGTGAGCGAGACGGCCCGGGCCCTGAAGATGCCGCGGTCCAACCTGTACAAGAAGATCGAACGCTACGGGCTCAAGCGGGAGACGCCATGAGCGATCAGCCGAGGGACTGGGATCGGGAGCTGGCGGACATCGACAAGGTGATCGCGAAGATGCCGGCGCCGGCCCCGGCGCGCGCCGGGGCTCCCGGCGCCCCGCCCGCGCCGGCTCCACGGAACGCACCACCGGCCACGCGGCGGCGGGATCACGCCGCCACCTGGCTCTGGGTGCTGGTGGGACTGGGGCTCTCGATCGTCCTGCCGACGTGGCCCTATGCCGCGAACTGCGGCGCCGGGCTGATCGGTTTCCTGGGCGCCGATGCGGCGCTCGTGATCGTCGCCCTCCTCGGCATGATGGCAAGCTGGCGCGCGCGGCGCGGGCGGGCCAATGCGCTCTCGCTGCTCATGCTGATCTGGGGACTCGCGATCGGTGCCGACGCCGTGCTGCCCCGGATCGGCTATGCGAAGGCCACTGCCACCTGGCGCTGCACCGCACCGCCGCCGCAACCGACTGCACCGGCCAGCACTGCGCCGACTACGCAAGGCGGTTAGTTTTCCCACAGCAGGCAACTCACGACCCACGACTCACGACTCCATGCCCAAGACTTTCCGCAATTTCATCAATGGTGAATGGTCCGACCCCCGCAACGGCGCCTGGTTCGAGAACCGCAACCCGGCCGATACCAATGATGTGATCGGGCGGTTTCCCGATTCTGGTGCCAGCGACATCGAGGCGGCGGTGCGCTCGGCGCGCCGCGGCTTCGAGCTCTGGCGCCGGGTGCCGGCGCCCGCCCGCGGCGATGTGCTCCGGCGGGTCGGGGACCTGCTTGTGGCACGGAAGGAACGGCTCGCCGACGCGATGACGCGCGAGATGGGCAAGGTGCTGGCGGAAACGCGGGGAGACGTGCAGGAGGGAATCGACACCGCCTACTACGCGGCCACCGAGGGACGGCGGCTTTTCGGGCACGTGGCGCCGAGCGAACTGCGCCGCAAGTGGGCCATGAGCTACCGGCGGCCGATCGGGGTCGTGGGACTCATCACCCCATTCAATTTCCCCCTCGCGATCCCCACCTGGAAGATGTTCCCGGCGCTGCTCTGCGGGAACGCGGTGATCATCAAGCCGTCGGAAGACGTGCCGCATACGGTGCACCTGCTGGTGGAGATCCTGCTCGAGGCCGGGCTCCCGCCCGAGGTGATCCAGCTGGTGCACGGCCGGGGCGAGACGGTCGGCCGCGCGCTGGTGGAGCATCCCCAGGTGCCGGTCATCTCCTTCACCGGCTCCACCGCGACCGGCTCGGTCATCGGCGAGACCTGCGGGCGGATGCACAAGCGGCTGTCGCTCGAGATGGGCGGCAAGAACGCCATGATCGTCATGGACGACGCCGACCTGGACCTGGCGCTGGACGGCGTGCTCTGGGGCGCGTTCGGCACCACCGGCCAGCGCTGCACCGCCACCAGCCGGCTGATCGTGCACCGGAAGGTGCATGACCGGTTCGTGCGCGCGGTGGCGGAGGCGGCGGAGCGGCTTCGCCTGGGCGACGGGCGGCAGGAGAAGGTGGACGTCGGGCCGCTCATCCACGAGGACGCCCGCCGCAAGGTGGAGCACTACGTCGGCGTCGCGGAGGAGGACGGGCTCGAACTGGTGACCGGCGGCAAGCGTCCCGGCGGCGAACGCCTGGGCCGTGGCTACTTCTTCAAGCCCACGATCTACACGGGGGTGCGTGCCGGGAGCCGGCTGGAGCAGGAGGAAATCTTCGGTCCGGT
The DNA here is from genome assembly GCA_035712285.1 of Gemmatimonadales bacterium. Taxonomy (GTDB): domain Bacteria; phylum Gemmatimonadota; class Gemmatimonadetes; order Gemmatimonadales; family GWC2-71-9; genus CAMLHP01. The sequence continues at coordinate 10,615 of DASTBA010000046.1, forward strand.
GCTCAGCGTCATCCGGGTGTCGTCGTACGAGGAAGCGGTCAAGGTGAACAACGACGTGCCCTACGGCCTCTCCAGTTCCATCTACACCCAGGACGTGAACCGCGCCTTCCGGGCGCTGGAGGACCTGGACAACGGCATCACCTACGTGAACGCCCCCACGATCGGCGCCGAGGCGCACCTGCCGTTCGGCGGCGTGAAGGCCACCGGCAACGGGCACCGCGAGGGCGGCTGGGAGGTCTATGACTTCTATTCGGAGACCAAGGTCTGCTACGTGGACTACTCCGGCACGCTGCAGCGGGCGCAGATTGACAACTATGATTGACGGTGGGTAAGGTTCCCGTGTTCTCCGCTCCAGCGTAACGAGGCTCCATCGCATGCGTCCCATGCAGGTCGGCGGCGGTAAGCGCGGGCCCTCCTTCGATGACAGCTCGCTGGATCAGTACCTGCGGGAGATCAGCCGCTACCCGCTGATTCCGCAGGACGAGGAGGTGCGTCTGGCGCAGTGCATCCGCCGGGGCGACGAGGAGGCGCTCGACAAGCTGGTGCGCAGCAACCTCCGGTTCGTCGTGTCGGTGGCCAAGAAGTACCAGAACCAGGGGGTCTCGCTCTCCGACCTCATCAACGAGGGCAACCTCGGCCTGATCCGCGCCGCCCACAAGTTCGACGAGACCAAGGGCATCAAGTTCATCTCCTACGCCGTCTGGTGGATCCGCCAGGCCATCCTCCAGGCCCTGGCGGAGCAGAGCCGCATCGTCCGGGTGCCGCTCAACCGCGCCGGCACGCTGCACCGCATCGGCCGGCGCTCGTCGGCGCTCCTCCAGGAGCTGGGACGGGAACCCACCGCCTCCGAGATCGCGGAGGGCATGGACATTTCCATGGAAGAGGTGGAGAAGACCCTGTCCATCTCGCAGAACCATCTCTCGCTCGACGCGCCGCTCACGCCCGGCGAGGACAACCGCCTCCTGGACTACCTGCCGGACACCCAGAACCCCGGCCCCGATTCCGAGACCTTCGAGCACGCGCTGAGCGAGTCCATCGAAGAGGTCCTGGCCACGCTCAAGGAGCGGGAAGCCAAGATCCTCCGCCTCTACTTCGGCCTCGACAGTCCCGAGCCCATGACCCTGGAAGAAATCGGGAGCCTCCTCGGCATCACCCGCGAGCGGGTCCGCCAGATCAAGGAAAAGGCCATCTCCCGCCTCCGCCACGTGAGCCGCGCCCGGGCGCTCGAAAGCTTCCTGGCCTGAGCGGTCCGGCCACCCCGGTTAACAGATCGCCGGGCCCTGCGTCTCCCCAGCCGTCGCGGGCATGGCGCCCGCGCACTTCAGGCTCGGCCTAAGGGCCGGGGGAGACGAAATGAACAGCCTTACCAGGATCCTGGCTGCGGCGACGGTCGCGGCCGCCATCAGTGCAGTACCCGCCATGGCCCAGCAGCCCGCGGCCAAGCCGGCGGCCCAGCAGCCGGCCGCCCAGGCCAGCACCACGGCCAAGACGGCGACCGCCAAGGCGCACACCAAGTCGAAGAAGCACTGGAAGCACGCCAAGGCGGCCAAGACGGCGAAGGCCGCCAAGACGACGGGCACCTCGTCCACGCCGGCCGACAAGCCGAAGTCGAACTGAGTCTGCGTCTCGCTGAGGTGCAGGCGGCCCCCGGAATCCGCATGGATTCCGGGGGCCGCTTGCTTGCCCTCCCCGGCGGGCCCTGCCATTCTTCGGCAGCATTCACTCCCGACCGCGGACTCGCATGGCTTCGACCTCGTCGTTCGACGTCTCCACCGGCGCCGATCTCCAGGAAGTGGACAACGCCGTCAACCAGGCGCTGAAGGAGATCGGGCAGCGGTACGACTTCAAGGGCACGCACTGCACCATCGAGCTCGACCGTTCCCAGGCGCTGATCCGCCTCGCCGCCGACGATGACTATCGCATGAACGCGGTCATGGACGTGCTGCGCGGCAAGCTGGTCAAGCGCGGCGTGCCGCTCAAGAATGTGGAATTCGGCGATCCGGAACCGGCCTCCGGCCAGTCGGTGCGCCGCACCGTGCGCCTCACCCAGGGGATTCCCGTCGACGTGGCCAAGCGCATCCAGCAGGCCATCAAGCAGGGCGGCTTCCGGAAGGTGCAGGCGACCATCCAGGGGGACGAGGTCCGGGTCTCGAGTCCGTCACGCGACGAGCTGCAGCAGGTGATCGCGGTGCTGCGCGCGGAGGACTTCGGCATCGAGCTGAGGTTCGGCAATTACCGCGGCTGAGCGCGCCCGCGCCCTGGCGCTCGTCGTCGCCGTCATCGGTGGGGGCAGCTGCATTCGCATGGATACCGGCGCGCCGGCGCCGGCCCACGCCCCCCTGGAGGCGCCGGCCGCCGCCCCAGTCGCCTCGCCGGAAGTGCGCGTCGGTCTCGTGACCGGCGCGGCGTCGGTCACGATCGGCAGCGGGAGCGGTCTGGGTATCTACACGGTGGGCGGGGCGCCGCTCGCCATGCTGCGGGCCGGGGACACCTGGACCGCGCGCCGGAGCGGACCTGATCTCGTGCTCTCGACCGGCGCCGGGGTGGGTGCCGGGCCTGCCCGGCTGGTTCAGGCGCGCACCGATGATCCTGCCGCACTGGTACGTGTCAACGGGCGGGACTATCGCGGGTGGCTGGAACTGTCTCCCGCGGCCGGCGGAGGTGTGACCGTCGTCAACGTCGTGCCGCTCGAGTTGTACCTGCAGGGCGTGGTGGGCGCCGAAATGGGGGTGCGCCCCGACGCCGACCGCGAGGCACTGGCGGCGCAGGCGATCGTGTCCCGCACCTACGCGATGCGCAACCGGGGACGTCGGGCCGCCCAGGGGTACGACTACCAGTCCGGCGTCGGCGACCAGGTGTACGCCGGCGTCGGCATGGAGAATCCCGCCGCCACCCGCGCGGTGCGGGAGACGGCAGGGCTGATCGTCACGTTCGAGGGCCAGCCGATCGACGCGTTCTTCTTCTCCACCTGTGGTGGCCGGACGGAGCGGGGCACCGAGGTGTTCCGCCAGGCTGATCGCCCGTACCTCCAGTCGGTCTCCGATCTCGCGCCGGACGGGACCGCCTACTGCAGCATCTCCCCGCGCTTCCAGTGGCGCGAGGAGTTCTCGGGCGAGGCGCTGCGCCAGGCGCTGCGCCAGTATCTGCCCGCCACCATGGGGGTGCCGGCCGCGCGGGTGACGCGCGTGCGGGACGTGCGGGTGGAGGGCCGCACCGTGTCGGGGCGGGTCCGCGCGCTCAGCATCGAGCTGCCCGACGGATTCGTCTCCATTCCCGGCCCCCAGGTCCGCCAGGTGCTGCGACAGCCCTCGGCGGACATCCTGCGAAGCACGCTCTTCACGGTCAGCGAGACCCGGTCCGGCGGCCAGGTCACCCGCCTGATCGTCAACGGATCGGGCGCGGGGCACGGCGTCGGCTTCTGCCAGTGGGGCGCCGTCGGCCGGGCCCGGGCCGGCCAGACTCGCGAGCAGATCGTCGCGGCGTATTTTCCCGGAACCGGGATCGAACGCGCGTACTAGGCGGAGGCCACATGGGCGACACGCTGAAGGTCGGCATCATCGGCGGCGGGGCCATCGTGCAGGTGGCGCACCTGCCGGCCCTGCGCAAGATGAAGGACGTCGAGGTGCTGGCGCTCTGCGACACCGACCTGCCCAAGGCCCGGGCGATCGCCGACCGCTTCGGCGTGCCCGATGCCTACGACGATATCGAAGACGTGCTGCGCCAGGACGAGCTGGACGCCCTGGTGATCTGCACGCCGAACCACCTCCACGAGGCCCACGTCCTGGCGGCGCTCGACGCCCGGGTCCACGTGCTGATCGAGAAGCCGCTGGCGATCACGGCGCAGAGCGTGCAGAAGCTCATGCGCGCGGTCGAGAAGAGCGACCGCGTCGTGATGGTGGGGATGAATCATCGGTACCGCCCCGATGTGCAGATCGTCCGGAGCTTCGTGCAGAGCGGGGAACTGGGGCCGGTGGACAGCGTGCGCGGGAGCTGGCACGTCTTCCGGCCCAGCCGGGCCCAGCTGGGCTGGCGCCAGCGCCGCGAGCTGGCCGGCGGCGGCGTGATGCTGGACCTCGGTCTCTCGATTCTCGACCTGGGGCTCTGGCTGTCGGGCAATCCGGTGCCCGCGCGGGTCACCGCGGCGCTGGATGCGACGGGGGATACCCGTGCGGTGGAACAGTCCGGCAGCGTGTTCGTGGTCTGCGAGAACGGCGCCTCGTTGTTCGTGGACGTGACCTGGCATCATGTCGGCGAGGGCGAGCGGTTCGGGGTGGGGCTCCGGGGCAGCAAGGGAACCGCCGCCATCAATCCGCTCAAGGTCTGGAAGGAACTCAACGGGGTGCCGGTGGAAGTGGCGCCCACCGGATCCGTGGGTCGGGAGAACCCCTTCACCGCGTCGTACCGGGCGGAGTGGGCCCACTTCAAGGCGCTGATCTCGGGGGAGGCGCCGGCTCCGGACCTGCGTGATCACCTGGTGCTGCACCGGGTCGTGGATGCGATCTACGAATCGGCCGCGCGCGGGAAGGAAGTCGCGGTCAGGCTCTAGCGGGCGCCGAGTTCGAAGGAGTCCCCCTCGCGGGCGAGATCCACCACCAGCGGGCCGCGCTGCGCGGCCGACCGGGCCTGTTCCAGCAGCGCCTCAAGGGCGATGTCATCCCGTTCCGGCTCGTGATGGAACAGCACCAGGCGGCGCACGCCGGCCTCCTGCGCCAGGGCCGCGCATTGCGCCGGCGACGAATGGCCCCAGCCCACCCGCATCTCGACGAAATCGTCGGCATACATCGCATCGTGGATCAGGGTGTCCACGCCGCGCAGCTGCTCCACCAGCCGCGCCCGCCAGTCGCGCGGCAGCGGATAGTGCGCCGCCGTGCCCAGTTCGTTATCCGTCAGGTAAGCCACCCCGCCGCCCGCCTCGGCGTCGAGCCGGAACCCCAGTGTCGTCCCCGGGTGCCGGAGGCGGATCGCCGTCACCCGGAATCCCGGCAGCCCGAACGTTCCTTCACCGATTTCGTGCAGCTCGATGCGCGCGGCGAGTGCCGTGAGCGGGACCGGAAAGACGGCCGGATCCATCTGGCGCTCGAGGATCGTGCCGAGCGGGATCGCATCCTGGCGCGCCCCGTGGATGCGAACCACCGTGTGACGGTCGCTCAGCGGCTTGAAGAACGGCAGTCCCTGGATGTGGTCCCAGTGGGTATGGCTGAGGAGCAGGTCCACTTCCAGCGGTCCCGAGTGGTGGCGCATGAGGGTGTCACCCAGCGGACGGATGCCGGTGCCGGCATCGAGCACGATCAGCCGCCCGGCGTCCGACGAGATCGCCACGCAGGGCGTGTTGCCGCCGTAGCGGGCGGTTGCCGGTCCCGGAGTCGGGATCGAGCCGCGCACCCCCCAGAACGTGACGCGGGGGACGCTCACCGCGGGCGCCATCCGTTCACGAGCGTCGTGCCGCCAGCATGAGCTGGTGCCGGTCCCGGAGGATGATCTGGCGGCGGGAGACCTCGAGCACGCCGTGGTCCACCAGCGCGCGCATGGTGCGCGACACCGTTTCGCGGCTGGAGCCGATCATCTGCGCGATGGTGTGATGGGTGAGCCGCCGGGTGATGCGGTCGCCGCCTTCCTCCTCGGCCATGCGCAGCAGCAGGCTTGCCACCCGGCCGTTCACGTCCAGCAGCACCAGGTTGGCGATCTTCTCGTCGGCCCGGCGCAGGCGCCGGGAGAGCTCCCGCATGAGCGCGATCGCGACGTCGGGCGACTGGCGGAGCCGCCCCTGGAAGTCCTCGCGCCGGAGGATGATCAACGTGGAGTCCTCCATGGCGATCACGTGGGCCGACCGGGGCTCGTCGTCAATGACCGACATCTCGCCGAAGACGTCGCCGGTGCCCAGGACGGAGAGGATCACCTCCCGCCCATCCTCGGAGATCAGCACCACCTTCACCTGGCCCGAGGCGACGATGTACATCGCGTCGCCGGGGTCGTCCTCGAAGACAATGACGCTGCCGCGCGGGTAGCCCCGCTCACGGCAGAGGTCGGCGATGGCCCGGAGATCGGCCTCGGGCAGGCCGGCGAAGAGCGGCACCTTCCGGAGCACTTCAACCGTGGAGAAGGGCACGGGCGCCTCGGCGAGTGAGGGTCACAGGACCGCAAGTGGTTGTGTCGAAACTATTTGCGCGTTTCCCGGGTGTCAAACGCGGGCTTCCCTTGAGCCGGGAACGCCGGACTGTTTATGTTTCATGGCTATTGTCCAGTCAGGCCGCCCGCCAGCGGGCGAACGTGAGGAGAGCGTCGTGAAGCCGGATCTGCACCCCAAGTACAGCAAGATCACCGCCGTCTGCGCCTGCGGGAACACCTTCGAGACCCGCTCGACCGCCGCCAGCATCCGGGTGGAAGTGTGCGCCCAGTGCCACCCGTTCTTCACCGGCAAGCAGCGCCTGGTGGATACGGCGGGGCGCGTGGACCGCTTCCGCCGGAAGTACGAGGGCGCCAAGGCGTAACCGATGGATGGCCGGCTCCGCCAGGCGTTGCAGCGGGCGGAGGAGGTCGCCGACGCCCTCTCGGATCCCGCGGTCGCGCGCGACGCCGACAAGCTCCGCGCCCTCGGCCGGGAACACACCCGCCTGCAGCCGGTGGTGCGCGCCGCGGAGCGCCTTGCCCGGCTGCGGGACGATCTTGCTCAAGCTCGGGAATTGGCCGGTGAGGCCGATCCCGAGCTTGTCGCGTTGGCGGCGGCCGATCTCGAGCGCCTCCCGCCGGAGATCGCCGCCCTGGAGCAGGAGCTGCATGACCTGCTCCTGCCGCGCGACCCGCTCGACGATCGCGATGCGATCCTGGAACTGCGCGCCGGCACCGGCGGCGATGAGGCCGCCCTCTTCTGTGGCGACCTGTACCGGATGTACGAACGCTTCTCCGGCCGCCACCGACTGGCCTGGGAGCCGATCAGCGTCAGCGATGGCAACGTCGGGGGCCTCAAGGAAGCGATCGTGGCGGTGCGGGGGCCGGATGCCTTCGGACTGCTACGGCGCGAAAGCGGGGTGCACCGGGTGCAGCGGGTGCCGGCCACCGAGACCCAGGGCCGTATCCACACTTCGGCGGCGACGGTGGCGGTGCTGCCGGAGGCGGAAGAAGTGGACGTCAGGATTGACCCCAACGACCTGCGCATCGACGTCTTCCGCTCCAGCGGGCCCGGTGGCCAGAGTGTCAACACCACCGACAGCGCCGTCCGGATCACCCATCTTCCGACCGGCGTGGTGGTGCAGCAGCAGGACCAGAAGTCGCAACTCCAGAACAAGCTCAAGGCCATGGAAGTGCTCCGCGCCCGGCTGCTGGACCGGATGATCGCGGAGCAGGAGGCGGCGCGAGCCCGCGAACGCCGCGCCATGGTGGGCACCGGCGACCGGTCGGCCAAGATCCGGACCTACAACTACCCGCAGAGCCGCGTCACCGACCACCGGATCAACCTCTCGGTGCACAACCTTCCCGACGTGCTCAACGGCGACCTCGACCCGGTGATCGACGCCGTCCGCCTGGCGGACCGCGAGGAGCAGTTCGGTGCCGACTGAGACCGGGCCCGGTCTGCGCGACCTGATGGCGACGGCGGCTCGGCGGCTGGGCGCCGTGGCCGTGCCGGATCCGCGCTGGGAGGCGGCACGCCTGTGGGACGGAGTCTCCCGGGCCGGCGCGGCGATCGAGCGCTTCGACGGCGATGTCATGGTGAGCGCGGCGGACGCGCGACGCTTCGAACTGGCCGTGTCCCGGAGGGAATCGGGCGAACCGCTGGCCTACGTGCTCGGACGCTGGGGGTTCCGCCATCTGGATCTGGTGGTAACGCCATCGGTGCTCATTCCGAGACCCGAGACCGAGGGGCTCGTGGATCTGGTGCTGCAGCGGGTGTCCGGCGGCCGGGTGGCAGACCTCGGCACGGGATCCGGCTGCATTGCCCTTGCGCTCGCCGGCGAGGGACAGTTCGGTCTCGTGGTCGGCACCGACGCCAGTGCCGATGCGATCCGGCTCGCGGCTGCCAATGCAGAGTCGGCTCGGCTGCCGGTGCGCTTCCTGCAGGGCAGCTTCGGCACGGGGCTCGCCAGCGGAGCGTTCGACGCAATCGTGTCGAACCCACCCTATCTTTCCCTCTCGGAGTACGACGCTCTCGATCCGTCGGTGCGGGACCACGAGCCGCGCCTGGCGCTGGAGAGCGGGGCGGACGGCCTCGAGGCCACCCGGATGGTGCTGCGGGACGCGGCGCGGGCCCTCCGTCCGGGGGGCACGGTGGCGATCGAGATCGACGCCAGCCGCGCAGCAGCCAGTGCCTGGCTTGCCGCCGAAGCGGTGGAGTTCGTCGGCGTGGGCATTCATCGTGATCTCTTCGGGCGCGACCGCTACCTGGTGGCGCAAAGGAGCCAAGCGTGATCTGGGACAAGGCGCAGGAGCTGGGACGGCTGATCGGCCAGGCATCCGAGTATCAGGCCCTCCGGCGGGCGGAAGGCGCGCTCAAGGAAGACAAGGACACGGTAGCGCGGCTGGATCGCATCCAGCAGCTGGCTCGTCAGGTGGACCAGGCGATCGCGCAGGGCCAGATGCCCGAGCCGGCGGTCGCGGAGAGCTACGAAACCGCGGTGCGTGAACTCGAGATGAGTACCAGCGGGCAGGCCTATGTGGTGGCGCGGAGCAATTTCGACAAGCTCATGGCCAAGGTGAACGAGCAGATCAGCCAGGGCATGGAGAAGGGCGCCACCAGCAGCATCATCACGCTCTCGTGAGCCGCGGGTTCTTTCTCGTCATCGAAGGTCCCGAGGGCGCCGGCAAGAGCACGCTTGCCCGCGCGCTGGTGCAGCGGATGACCGCGCGCGGGCTGGACGTGGTTGCGGTGCGCGAGCCAGGGGGTACGCCCGCCGCGGAGCTGGCCCGCCAGGCGCTGCTGGATCCCGCCCATCACCTGGAACCGCATACCGAGCTGCTGTTCGTGACGTCCGCCCGGGCCCACCTGGTGCAGGCGGTGATCCGGCCGGCACTGGAGGCAGGCCGGATTGTGGTGTCCGACCGCTATGACCTTTCGACCATGGCCTACCAGTCGGCGGGCCGGGGGCTCCCGGCCGGGACCGTGCGCACCGTCAATCGTGTGGCCACCGGCGGGCTGGAGCCGGATCTCATGATCGTGCTCGACGTGACGCCCGAGGAGGGTCGCCGCCGGCAGGAGCGCATGGGGAAGGGCAGCGACCGGATCGAGCGTGAAGGCACCGAGTTTCATGCGCGGGTCCGTGCGCTCTATCAGTCTGCCGCCGGCCCGGGGGTGGTGCATCTCGACGCCGCCCAGCCGCCGGAGCAGGTGCTGAATCAGGCATGGGATCTGCTGACCGAGGCCCGGCCGGAAACCTTCCCGGCGGAAACCGGTTAGTCTTAGTTCAGGGCCGCGGTTGCCGGACAAGGCCTGTCGCAAGTCTGGAGGCAGTGCAATGAAGCATCGTTGGGGACTGATCACCGCCGTGGCGCTGTTGTCCTTCGCGACCGGCGGCTTCCTGATCCAGCGGTCCATCGGCGGGCCGTCGGGGCTCGCGGGTGACCAGCTGTTCGACAATGTGCTGAGCCACGTCACGCGCTACTACGTGGACTCGATGCCCAGCGACAGTCTGTACCTCAAGGCCACCAACGGACTGCTGGACGAGCTCAAGGACCCCTACTCGGTCCTGCTCACCGGGGATGACTACAAGTCCCTGACCGAGCAGACCACCGGGAATTACGCCGGTCTTGGAATCCAGATTGACGTGCGCGATGGCTGGATCACCGTCGTCGCGCCCCTTCCGGATACGCCGGCGGAGCGCGCCGGCATCGAGACCGGTGACCAGATCGTCGAGGTCAACGGCAAGACCACCGAAGGGTGGAGCAGCGACCAGGCGGTGAACGCGCTGCGCGGGGAGCCGGGCACGGCGGTCGCGATCGCCGTGCGCCGGGCGGGGCTCGACCAGATCATGCGGTACAACCTGCAGCGGGCCGCCATCCACCTGCGTTCGGTGCCGGCCGGCTCCATGTTCGACCATGGCATCGGCTACATCTCGCTCAATCCGGTTTCCGAGACCTCGGCCGACGAACTCCGGGAGGAGATCACGGCCATGCAGAAGAAGGGGATGAAGGAACTCATCCTCGACCTGCGGCTCAATCCCGGCGGCCTGCTCGACCAGGGCGTGAAGGTGGCCGACCTGTTCCTGAATCCGGGGCAGGAGATCGTGGCGACCAAGGGTCGCGCGCCGGGATCGTCCCGCGAATTTGCCGACCAGGCGCCGCAGGAGTGGCCCGACCTGCCGATCGTCGTGCTGGTGAACGACGGGACGGCGAGTGCCGCGGAAATCATCGCCGGCGCCTTGCAGGACCACGACCGGGCCGTGGTGATCGGCACCCCCACGTTCGGCAAGGGGCTGGTGCAGACCCTCTATCCGCTGGCGGACGGGGTGGCGCTCAAGCTCACCACGGCCCGCTGGTACACGCCGAGCGGCCGGACCATCCAGCGCATCGCGAAGGATCCCGAGGACCAGATCGCCCAGGCGGAGTCCGACGCGGCGCGGCTGAGCGGGAACCCGGATTCCGTCAGTGCGTCCGATTCGGCGATCCGCGCGCGGCCGGTGTACCACACCGATGCCGGGCGCGTGGTGCGCGGTGGCGGCGGGATCGTGCCGGACGTGGTGGTCACCGAGGATACGCTCAACAGCCGTGAGCGGGAGTTTGCGCGTGCCCTGGGCCAGCACCTGCCGGCTTATCGCGACGTACTCACCAGCTACGCCCTCGATCTCAAGCGGCAGAACGCGCTCAAGTCGGCGGACTTCACGGTCACCCCGGCGATGCTGGCCGAGGTTCGGCGGCGGCTCGGCGCCAAGGGCGTGACGCTGGCGGACAGCACCTTCAACGGAGCGTCAACGCTCGTGGCCGATCAGCTGGGCTACGAGGCGGCCCGGTACGTCTTCGGCCGCCCGGCCGAATTCCGGCGCCGCTCGGCTGACGACCGCCAGGTGCAGCGCGCACTGGCGCTGCTCCGCCAGGCGACATCGCCGGCGGCGCTCCTGCAACTGGCTGCCACCGATGGCCGCCGGGCCGCCACCGTTCACTGATTTTCCCGAATCCATCGCGATCGTCGGCCGCGGGCGTGTCGGCGGCGGACTGGGCTTGGCCTGGTCCGCCGCCGGCATCCCGGTGTCACTGCTGGCGCGCGCGCCCGGCGACAGTTCCCTCCCGCTGACAACCATCGCCGGTGAGTCCGCCTGGGCCCCATCGGTCCGGGCCGCGGCGGTCGTGGTCCTCGCGGTTCCGGATGACGCGATCACGGACGCGGCACGCGTGCTCGCGGGACTCGGCGCGGTGTCCGCGCGGCACAGCGTGCTGCACACCGCGGGATTGCTGGACCGCGAGGCGCTCAACCCGCTTCAGGCCAGCGGTGCCGCGCTCGGCTCGCTGCACCCGCTGATGGCGGTGCCGCGTCCTGAATCGGCGCCGGCACTGCTGCGCGGCGCGGTGGCGGGGATCGAGGGAGATCCGCGGGCGGTGGACGCGGCGCGCCGCCTGGCGGAGGTCATCGGAATGGAGCCGGTGGAAATCCCGTCATCGGCGAAAGCCGCCTACCATGCCGCGGCGGCGATGGTCTCGAATTTCACGGTGGCGGTGTATGGCGCGGCGGTGCGGCTGGCGGAGCAGGGAGGCGTCGAGTCCGCCGTGGCGGAGCGCATCTACCTGCCCCTGCTGCGGGGCACGGTGGAGAATGTGGCGGCGATGGGGGCCACGCGCGCGCTGACCGGCGCCATTCGCCGCGGGGACGAACGCACGGTGGCGCGCCATCTGGCGGCGGTCGGCACCGGCGATCTCCGGCGACTGTACCTGGAACTTGGGTGGGCTACCCTTGCGCTCGCGCGGGCAGGCGGGCTGGACCGGGCCAGCGCCGAGCGGATCGAGGCGGTGCTGCGCGGTTACCGCTGATCCACGATGCGTACGCCGGCAGGGACGGTGAACGCGAAGGCGGAATCGGGCAGCGCGACATTGGGACGGAGCCGGCTGAGCGTGATGGTGCGGGTGCCGCCGCGGCGCTCGGAGATCTCGAGCCGGCGCGGAAGTCCGTCGTCCCGCCCCAGCCAGACGACCGCCCTGGTGAACGGAAGCTCCGAGGAAAGCGGGATCAGTTCTACCACGTCGGTCATGACGCCGGCGGCCCGGTCGGCGCGGAGGTAGCGCATCCGGTACCGCTCGGATGGCCGGTCGAGAATCCAGGACAGCACATTGAAGCCGTACATCGCACCGGTCGGGATCGGCATGCGGATCACCTGGCCCGGGGCCGTGCTCGGCGTGTACACCCAGACCTGGCGGCCGTCCACCACGATCGCGTCACCGGCCGGATCCGCGAAGCGCATGCTGAGCTGGTTCTGTCCCGCCTGCATCACCTCGCCGCGGCTGTCGTAGGTGCCGATCAGCGAATCGTCAATCCGCTGCGTGAAGTCCGCCTTGAGACTCGACAGCGACTGATACACGCGGGCCGAGCGGCCCACGATGGCTTCCGCATCCTGGGCGCGCGCGGCGGCCGGCGCGGCGGCGAGCACGAAGCCGAGCGCGAGGGCGGTCGGTCTCACGCCCGCACCCCGGCGGGTTCCGCGATGCGCCGCCCGATGGCCTCGGCGATGGGGCGCGCCTCGCGCATCATGTCGCGGAACTGGGCCGGGTCGAGGCTCTGCGCCCCGTCGGACAGGGCCCGCTCCGGGTGGGGATGCACCTCCACCAGCAGGCCGTCGGCACCGGCAGCCACGGCCGCGCGGGCCATCGGCAGCACCATGTCGCGCCGCCCGGTGCCGTGGCTCGGGTCCGCGATGATCGGCAGGTGCGAAAGCGCATGCACCACGGGGATGGCGCTGAGGTCGAAGAGATTGCGGGTGGCGGGATCGAATCCGCGCACACCGCGCTCGCACAGGATCACGTTCTGGTTTCCCTCCGCCAGCAGGTATTCGGCCGCCAGCAGGAGCTCCTGGATGGTGGCGGCAAGCCCCCGCTTGAGCAGCACCGGGCGCGTGCTGCGGCCCGCCTTCTTGAGCAGGGAGTAGTTCTGCATGTTCCGGGCTCCGATCTGGATGATGTCGGCGACTTCCGCCACCAGATCCACCCCTTCGGGGTCCATGGCCTCCGTCACGACGAGCAGCCCCGACTCCTCCCGTGCCCGCCGGAGCAGCGCCAGCCCCGGGACGCCCAGCCCCTGGAACGCATAGGGCGACGACCTCGGCTTGAAGGCGCCGGCCCGGAGCACGGTTGCCCCGGCCTCGCGGACCGCGAGCGCCGCCTCGATGATCTGCCGCTCGTTCTCCACCGAGCAGGGGCCGGCCATCACCACCACGTCCTCGCCGCCGATCGCCAGCCCGCCGGGGAGCCGCACCACGGTGGACTCCGGACGCCACTCGCGCGACACCTGCTTGTACGGCTTGGTGACGTGGATGACCTCCGCGACGCCCGACAGGGCGGAGAGGCGCGAGGAATCCACGCGGCCGTCGTTGCCCACGACCCCGATGCTGGTGCGCTGGCGGCCCGGCATCGGCCGCGCCTGGTAGCCCATCTCCTCGATGACCGCGACGACGTCCCGGACTTCCTCGTCGGTCGCGCCGTGGCGCATTACGACCAGCATGGAAACTCCCTCGCGTGCAAGCGACGTGCCGACGGCGCGCGTGCCGTCATGCGACGTGCTCGTGCTCGGCCAGGCGGACGCCCACGATGGTGGACACGCCGGGCTCCTGCATGGTGACACCATACACGGCGTCGGCGGCCTGCATGGTGCGCGGATTGTGCGTGATGACCAGGAACTGCGTCTGGCTCTTGAACTCCTCGAGGAGCCGGGTGAAGCGTCCCACGTTGGAATCATCCAGCGGGGCGTCCACCTCGTCCATCAGGCAGAACGGGCTCGGCTTCGTGAGGTAGATGCTGAACAGCAGCGACACCGCCACCAGGGTGCGCTCGCCCGACGAGAGCAGGTGGATGCGCTGGGTGCGCTTGCCGCGCGGCGCGGCGTGGATCTCGATCTCGCTCTCGAGCGGCTCGTCGGGATTCGCCAGCCGGAGCTCGCACTCGCCGCCGCCGAACAGCGTGGTAAACACGGTGTGAAAGTGCTGCTGCACGGCGGTGAACGTCTGCAGGAACAGGTCGCGGGCGGTGCCGTCAATCTCCCGGATGGCGAGCAGGAGCGACTGCCGGGCGCTCACCAGGTCGTCGCGCTGGGCGATGAGGAACTCCAGCCGCTTGCTCTCCTCAGCGTGCTCCTCCATCGCGAGCGGATTGACCGGCCCGATGGCCTCGAGCGCCTCGACCACGCGGGCCGCTTCCGTCTCCAATGTCGGGAAGTCCAGCTCGAGCAGGGTGAACCCCTCGAGCATCTCGGCAAGCGGCTTCCGCCACTCGGTCTCCACCCGTTCGACAATGCTCCGCCGCTGGGCGCCGGCCTCGGTGAGCCGGAGCTGGAGGCCGTGGTGCTCTTCGTTCTGCGCTTCCACGGTCCGGCGGGACCGCTCCAGTGCGTCCTCGACCGCCGCGAGAGCCGCGGCCGCGGCGGCGAGGTGCTGCTCCGCCGCCGTCGAGGCTGCTTCCAGCGACCGGGTCTCCGCGAGACGTGCGGCTCGCTCGTCGCTCCAGGCAGCCTGCCGGGCGGTCAGCTGGCCCGTGTCCGTCATGAGGGCCGCAACCTCCTCTTCCAGGCGCTGCACGGCGGTGTCCGCATCATTCTGTACGCCGGTGGCGCGCAGGGCGCGATCCTCCACGGCCCGAAGGCGCGCCGCCACATGGGCCTCCTGCACCTGCCACTGGACCCGGGCATCGCGGGCGGCCTCCTGTTCCGTCTCCAGCTCCAGCTGCCGGATACGAGCCGCGCCCAGCGTTTCCTCCAGCCGTGCGCCGGAACGCTCCGCGTCCAGCAGGTGAGCGTCGATCTCCGTGAGCCGCCGCTCGGCCGCGGCCAGCCGGGTGGCAAGCTGGGTGAACTGCTGCTCGGCATCCGCCACCTGGTGCTGCAAGTGGGCCAGCAGGCGGAGGCTGTCCTCCCGCTGCATGACCGCCTGCCGCTCGGTGTCCCGGGCCCGCTCCGCCGCCGCGACCGCCTCCGCCAGGGCGCGCTCGGCATCGGCCAGCGCCGCCGACGAATCATCCAGCGCGCGAGCCGCCGTCTCCATGCGCGCATCCGCGGCAGCGACATCGGTGACGAGTTGCGTCAGCTCGGCGCGGCGGCGCAGCGGACCGCTCGGCGTGCCGCTGCCGCCCAGGAAGATCGCCCCGCTGGCACGGCGGAGGACTCGTCCGGCATCATCCAGCGCTTCCGACCCGGCCAGCGCGGCGCGGACCCATTCCCGTGCCGGGCCCTCGACCTCCAGCCGCGGATCGAGCGCGGCGTCCTCGTGCCCGCGCGCTGGCCCCGGCGACACCGGCAGGAGTACCAGGGCACCCGGTTCCGCTCCTGCATGCCAGGCGCGGATGGCCGTCACCGCGGCCTCGTCCCGCACCAGCACGGCGTGCATCCACTCTCCCAGCAGCCGCTCGGCGAGTTCCGCATGCCGCCGCCCGGTCGAGACGAAGTCGGACAGCGGACCGAGTACCGCGTCGCCGAAGCGGGCCCGCTCGGCAAGCAGGGCCGCGGCACCTGGGGCAAGGCCGACACGGTCCCGCTCCAGCTCTTCGAGGGCGTGCTGTCGCGCGCTCAGCTGCGCGAGCGCCTCTTCCGCCTGCCGCTGGGCCGAGCGGACACCGGCCTCCCGCTCCCGCAGTTCGGCCACATGATGGCGGGCCCGCTCGCCGACCTCGGCCGCACGCCGGGCCTCGTACGCATCGATGCCCGCCTGTTCCACCAGGTGATCGCGCTTCCGTTCGGCCACCACCTGCTCCGACCGGCGGTTCTCCAGCGCCGCCTCCGCCTGGCCCCGGCGCTCGCGCAGCGAATGCAGCTCCTCCTCGAGGGCGGTGCGCTCGCCCTCCAGGGCACGCAGCTTCTGCACCTGGTCCTGGATCGCCTGCTCGGCCACACGCACCGCCGCGCGCGCCTCGTTGAGGCGGCCGCGGCTCGCCTCCTCATCGCTGCTGCGGACCGCCGCCTCGGTCCGCACCCGCTCGTGCTCCAGCGTCGCCGCGGCGCGCTCGGATTCGGCGGCCGCGGCCTCCTGCTGCGCCTCCGTCGAGCGCGCGCGGTGCGCGCTCTGTTCCTCGCCGACCCGCCGCCGGCGCTCGTCGAAATGCTGCAACCGTTCGCGTGCGACGTTGAGCTCGCCGTCCAGGCGGCCCAGGTCCAGCCGTGCCGCCGCCAGCCGCTGCACGATCTCGCTGCGCCCCGCCTCATGGCCGGCCCGGGCTTCGCTCGCCCGGGCGCGCTCCTGCTCGCGTTCGTGCAGCAGCTCCCGCTCGCGGGGAAGGGAATCGGCCAGTTCCGTATGGCGGCGCTCGATGCCCGCCACTTCCTCCGAAAGACGGTCGAGCTGGCGGCGGGCCAGGGTCAGCTGGAGCGCGAACTTCTCCTCGGTCAGCCGGGCGTGGCGCTCGGTCTTGCCCTTCTGCCGGGCGAGACTCCGGATCTGCGACTGGACCTCGGCGATCAGGTCCTCGACCCGCTGAAGATCGGCGGCGGTCTCCTCCAGCCGGCGCTCGGTGCTCTGCTTGCGGTCGCGGTAGAGTCCGATGCCGGCGGCCTCCTCGAACAGCGATCGCCGCTCGTCGGCCCGGTCCGACAGCAGGAGGTCGATCATCTTCGCCTCGATCACCACGCCGGCATCGCTGCCGAGCCCGGTGCCGCGCAGCAGGTCCTGCACGTCCCGGAGGCGCACCACCGATCCGTTCAGCATGTAGTCGCTCTGGCCCGAGCGCGAGAGACGCCGGGTGATGACCACTTCCTGGAAGGCGATGGGCAGCTCGCCGTCGGTGTTGTCGAGGTAGAGCGAGACTTCGGTGACGTTCACCGGCCGGCGTCCGGTGGAGCCCTGGAAGATCACGTCCTCCATCTTGCCGCCACGCAGGAGCCGCGCGGACTGCTCACCCAGCACCCAGCGCACCGCGTCCGACACGTTCGACTTGCCGCAGCCGTTCGGGCCGACGATCGCCGTCACCCCCTCCTCGAAGGTGAGGGCCACGTGGTCAGCGAATGACTTGAAGCCCGTCAGCTCCAGCCTGGTCAGCTTCATGGACGCGCCTTTCGGTGCGGCAGGTGCGGTCTCAGTGGGCGCCCTCGGGCGCCGGGATCACGAAGTAGGGCATGCCGAGCGTGCGGCCGGTGGCCTCGGCCGCATCGCGCGACGGGTAAGGACCGAGCACGACCCGGTAGGGTTCGCCGGTGGCGGCCGGCTTGAGCACCGACGCCGCGAGCCCCGCCGCGCCGAGCTTTCGCGCCAGCTCAGTGGCCCAGTCAGGGTTCTGCGAGCTGCTGACCTGCAGGTACACCTGTTCGGCCGCCGTACTGTCGGCGGTGGTATCGCGGGCCGCCGAATCGGCGGCAAGCGCATCGGCGGCGGCGTCACGCGCCGGGCTCCAGGCCAGCGAGGTCCAGCGGTCATCCGCCCCGCCCGGAATCCGGCCCTTCTCCGGCAGGCCGGTGGCCGCGAGATCGAGTGCCACGACGTCGCTCCCCCGGCGCACAACGACGACATTGGGCGAGGAGACGAGCGGAAGATCCCGGCTCCAGGAGCTCGCGGCGGTGCCGGTCACCGAGTCGCGATCGAGATCCACGACCCACAGGGAATCACCTTTCGCGGGCCGGACCAGCAGCCACCGGCCGAAGGGGCCGGCGCGCACCGCCCGGGCAGGACCGGGGAGCGCGATGCGGTGAAGCACCGTCCGCTGGAACCGGTCCACCACGACGAGCTTGCCCCTGGAGGTCGCGACGTACAGCTGATGGCCCGATGGCGAAAATGCGGCGTCTTCGGCCCCGGTCACGCCTCGGAGCCGATACGGGGTGTCGGCACTTCCCGGGCGCTGCAACCAGACCGCCGTATCGGTCACCACCGCGACCAGGTCGGCCCAGGGTGTCACGGTGATGTTCCCGCTGGCGATCGGCTGGACCGAGAGGGTGTCCGCTGCGCCGAAGACCTCGAGCGCCGAAGCCGAGGCGTCGAGACCGACGAGCTGGCCGGACGCGTCGGCCCAGATGGCATCGGGCGTGCCGTTGAATCCGGTCCGGTATCGCTCGGGGGTGCGCCGGCCCACGGCCCAGGCGGCGCCGGACGAATCCACCGAGTAGATGCTGCCGTCGGCGCCGACGGTCGCGAGCGCGGCACCGGTGACGACCGAACGCGCGCGGCCCGACGCGAGGCTCAGGCTGGTGAGGCGGCCCTTGGTGTCCAGGACGATGATCTGGGCCGGATCGGGCATGGCTCCCACCACCCTGCTCACGGCGCCAAGACGATCAGCGGCAGTCCAGTCCAGCGGTGCAAGGTCCGGCAGGTGGTAGAGCTGTATCCGGCCACCGTCCTGGGGCACTCGGACGAGGGAAGCCGCCGGCATGCGTTCCAGGGCGACGGGGGCCTGCTCCGGGAGGTCAGGAGAGCCACCGCAGGCGGCAAGGCTGAGCAGGATGATGGCGAGGCCTGCGACGCGGGATTTCACAGGGTGCAAGATAGAGGGACGAGAGGGGCCGTTCCAGAGGAGCGGGCGCCAAACGGAGCGCGGGCCACCGTCAAAGACAGTGGCCCGCGCTCCGCTGTTCAGCGCGTCAGAAGGTCGGGCCGAGGCTCAGCGTCCAGAGGCTGGTCACGCCGGTCCGGTTGAGCGGGTGGGACCAGTCGAGCCGGATCACCATGAGCCCGAACAGATTCATCCGGGCCGAGAGGCCGACGGTGTGCAGCGGCGTCCGGACCGCCGGGTTGGTCTCGTCGCCCGGGGCTTCCTTCCACTTGAGGGTGCTGCCCTTGTTCCACGCGAGCCCGACGTCATAGAACGCGGCGCCTTCGATCGGCGGGAAGCCGAGGGGCAGCTTCCGGAACACCTGCGGAGTCAGGATCGGGAAGCGGAGCTCGAACTTGCCCAGCGCGACCTGGGAGCCCACCAGGCGGTCGAGCTGCACGCAGCCGGTCTGGGTGCCCGCGTCCGCGGAGTTCTTGCACTCGTTCCGGATGTACGATCCCGAGGTCTGGCCCCGGATCAGGTCGGTGGAGCCGGCAAAGACCTGGAACTGGTTGGCGTCCCGCCCCATCCGGCCGAAGTAGAAGAGCTGCGTGGCGAAGATCACCGGGCCGGCGATCTGGTCGTAGCGGCGGTAGTCGCCCAGCAGCTGGGTGAACCGCCATGTGCCGATATTCTGGGCCGCCTCGAAGCGCCACCGGTGCCCGTAGAACGGGCCGGTGTAGCCGAAGATGGTGTTGTCATGCACCAGGGCGATGGACGGCTGCACGTAGGTCGCACCGGGGTTGTGCGCCGTGAAGAGCTCCGGATCCCGGGTGGGAAAGCCGGTGGCCGGGTCATACGGCTCCAGGATCCGCAGGTCATCATCCTTCACGTTGTTCATCCGGAGCGCCAGCTCGACGCGCCGGAACCGGCTGAAGGGATAGGCCGCCTGCACGAACGCCTGCCGGAGGATGAGCCGCCGGATGTGCGTCACGAAGGTGTTCTCTTCCGGCGTCGGGGAGCCGGAGACGATCTCGTTCGCCTCCAGATAGAAATACGGATCCTGGGAGATGCCGGTGGCCCAGTTGAGCCGGTGTGCGACATTGGAGTACGCGGCAAGCACCTGCGACTCGACGAAGCTCCCGTTGACATACCCCGCGAAGAGCAGCTGCTGGTTGCCGAGCATGTCGCTGAGCTGCACGGCGCTTCCGCCGAAGAAGCCCCGCCCGAAGGTGTCCCGGCTGTAGCCGATGGACGGCCGCTGGACATAGTCCGGCGTGAAGTGCGCACGGTACGGCTTGATCGAGAATTCGCTGGTATCGGGCAGGTTGAGCGTGGCCGAATCCAGCAGGGCGACGATCGACACCGGTCCCGTGCGCGCCGCCGCGGCCGAATCCGCCGTCCCCAGCTTCCCGGCCGCGCGCAGCCCCTGCTGCGAGCGGTAGAGCGAGCCGCCCACCCCGACGCCCGGCTGCGGCGCCGCCGCGGCGGGAGCCGTCGTGTCGGGCGTCGCGGGGGCGAGGCCGTTCGCGCCGATGCTCGCGATGGTCGCCGCGCTGTCGGCGAACGTGGGCTGCCACGGCTCGCGCTTCAGCGCCCGCGGATGGTCGATCGCGTAGACGTCGTACTTCTCCTTCTCGTAGTACACGAAGGCCAGCCGGTCGGCATCACGGGCCCACGAGAGCACCGGGCTGAGCGGCGTGATGCCCTGCGCGCCGGTGTAGAGGTCGGTGAGCTGGTAGACGCTGTCGTTCGTGAAGTCGTACAGGAAGACGTTGCTCACGCCGGTCCGGTCCGAGACGAACGCGATGGACTTGCCGTCCGGCGCCCACTGCGGGCTGCTGTTCTTGCCCAGGTCCATGTGGTCCAGCACCCGGATCCCGCCCGACGCCAGGTCGTACAGCGCCACCCGGAAGTTGCCGAACGACAGGCTGTCGAAGCTGGTGTGCGGCCCGCGGTCGGTGCTGAAGGCGATGGTCCTGCCGTCCGGTGACCACTGGGGATCGAACTCCGCATACTTGTCGTTCGTGAGGCGGCGCAGGTTCTTCCCGTCCCGGTCCACGACGAACAGGTCCGCGATACCGCCATCGTAGCCGGTGAAGACCAGCCGGTGCCCGTCCGGACTGAAGCTCGGCGTGGTGATGCCGTTGAGCTTCACCTTGATCCGGTCGGCCAGGCGGTTCCGGGCCACGTCGATGACCAGGATCTCGTCCTTGGGCCCGCGCTTGGCGGCCACCGCGACATACTTCCCGTCCGGCGACCAGGCCGCCGACGAATTGATGAAGCGGAACGTCTCGTAGTTGCTGTCGTAGGTGGACTTGTAGAGGCGCCGGATGCGCTTCCCGGTGTGCCCGTCGGCCAGGTACAGGTCCACGAAGTAGAAATTGGCCTCGCTGAAGTACGCCACGCGCGAGCCGTCAGGCGAGAACGCCGGCGCCAGATGGAGGGTGCCGTCCGACTTCTCCTGGGTCAGCAGTGGCTGCGCGACGGCGGACGCCTTGGTGCGGGTCCCGATCTCCGGGAGGTACTTCCGCAGCACCGCGTCGCGCCATTGGGCGGAGAGCTGGTCCAGGGACAGGCCGATGGTGCGGCGGAAGGCGCCATCCAGCCCCGCGACGCGGGAATTGGTGAGGATCGCGCCGATCGCCTCGTCGCCCCAGCGCTGGCCGACATACGCCATGAGCGCCTCGCCGAAGCGATAGGGGAAGATCCGCGGATCGGTCTCCATCTGCCGGATGGTGGGGAGCTTGTTCTCCAGCGACGCGTCCCGGAGCCACATCGCCGTGTTGGCGTCCACCGGGCCGATCGCGAGGTACTCCGCCATGCCCTCCATGAACCAGAGCGGCGGGTTCACGGCGATCAGGGTGCCCAGCCCGGCGCCGGCCTTGCCGCCGGAGTAGATGTCGTACTGGAACTGGTGCACCATCTCGTGGGTGAGCACGTGCTCGTTTTCGGCGTACGAGCCGGTGAGCGGGAAGATGTTCCGGTGCTTCAGGAAGTCGGTGAAGCCGCCGGTCCCCTCGCCGACCTCGCCGGGCGTGGCGTTGGTCTGGATGAAGTCGGAATGCGAGGCGTAGACGATGATCGGCTTGCGCTCGCGGAACTGGTGATTGAGCACCCGGGACAGCCGCGCGTACGACCGCTCGGCCATGCGCGCGATGTCCATCGCCGCCTCGCGCTCCCGGTCGTAGAAATAGACGTCGAAATGCTCGGTCTTGATGACCTGGAACCCGAACGCCTCGTACTGGACCTTGTTCTGGCCGAAGTACTGGGCGGCCAGCGGGGCGGGGAGGACGGCGAGAAACAGCGGAACCAGCGCCAGCCCGCAGCGACGAAACATGTCAACCTCGTCAGGTGGAGCTGATCCGCAGCTCCGGTGCGTCACTCCAGAGCCGCTCGAGCTGATAGAAGGCACGAGTCTCCGGGTGGAACAGATGAACCACGAAATCCACAAAGTCCAGCAACACCCAGCGACCCCCGCCCAGCCCCTCGGCATGATGCGTGTGGAGGCCGCTCCGGCCCAGCTTCTCCATCACCGACTCGGCGATGCCGCGCACATGCGCTTCCGACGTGCCCGAGGCCAGCACGAAGAAGTCCGTCGCATCGTTCACTCCCCGGAGGTCCAGCACCACCACCGACTGGCCCTTCAGGTCCTCGATGGCATTGACCGCGCGCTGCACCTCGGCCGGCAATCGCGGGGCGGTCGTCATGCCGCGGAGACCCCGTCCGGCGGCTCATCCTCGACCTGGTAGAACACGCCCCATGCACCGGGACCCACATGCGTGCCCAGCACGCCGGTGGCCAGGGTGACGAAGCAGTCCTGCGGCCGGTATGCCGCGATGATCGCCGTCCGGAGCCGCTCGGCGGCCTCGGGCGCGTCGGCGTGGGCGATCCCGAAGCGGATGCGGGCCGGCCGGGGCATGAGCCGCTGCTCCAGCAAGGCCAGCACCCTCGGCACCAGGTTCTCCCGCCCCCGCACCCGATCCAGCGGCACCACCCGTCCGTCCCGATCCAGGGTGAGGATCGGCTTCACGTCCAGCATGCCACCCAGCCACGCCTTGCCCCGGCTGACACGACCCGACCGGATCAGGTTGTCATAGCGATCCACCGTCAGGAGCATTCCGGACTGCCGCTGGATCCGCTCCAGCTCCCGCGCGATGGCGGCTCCGTGCCATCCTGCTTCCGCCAGCTCCGCTCCGCGAAGGGCCAGGAGTCCGAGTCCCAGGGACGCGCTCCGGCTGTCCACCAGCTCGATGCCCTCGAGCGTGCTCGCCTTCCGGGCCGCGACCGCGGACTGGTAGGTGCCGGAGAGCGCCGAGGACAGCAGCACCGCCACGACCTCGTGGGCCTCCTGCCGGGCATCCCGGAACGCCCGGACGAATTCGGCCGGCGCCGGCTGCGAGGTGGTGGGCAGCTCCTTGCTGCTGCGAAGCCGGCGGTAGAACTCCTCCGGCCGCAGCTGCACCCGGTCCCGCAGGGTCTCGCTGCCGAACATCACCTGTAGCGGCACCAGCGTGATCCGGTGGCGGTCGAGCACGGCATCCGGCAGGTCGGCCGAGCTGTCCGCCACGACGGCCACCTGGCGGCGTTCGTCATGTGCAAGGCGGGCGTGCTGCGCCCGCATGTCCTCCGCCTTCGTGGTCTCGACCCGTCCCCAGCGCGCTGCGTAAGTAAAGACGGCCTCCGGGGTATCGGTATGCACATGAATCTTGAGGATGTCTGCCGCGGAAACCACGACGATCGAGCCGCCGAACGCATGCAGCGCCGCGCGCACCTCGTTGGCCGACGGGAGCGCCTCGCCACGCACGAGCACCTCCGTGCAATACCGGAAGTCCCGCTCCGCCGCGACCTCCGCCAGGGCCGCGGGGGCCAGGTCGACGTCATCGGGCGAGGGTGCCGGCCCGGCCGGGAGGATCGGATCGCCTTCGATGAAACGGACCACGCCCTCCAGCATCCGCACGAACCCCTTGCCGCCGGCATCCACGACACCGGCCTCCTTGAGCACCGCCATCAGTTCCGGCGTCCGGGCCAGCGCGCGCTCACCCTCCTCCAGCATGATGCGCATGAACTCGCGGATGTCACCGGTCCGGGCCGCCGCGCGTTCGGCGGCGGCGGCGGCCTCACGGGCCACCGTGAGGATGGTGCCCTCGCGGGGATCCTCGAGCGCGGCATACAGGCGGTCGGAACCCAGCCGGATGGCGCGTGCGACGGTTTGGGTATCGGCGTGGGAGGTGTTGCCGATGCCGTCGGCAAACCCGAGCAGGAAGTGGGCGAGCATCATGCCGGAGTTGCCGCGGGCCCCGAGGACCGCGGCCCGGGCGGCGGTGCGGGCCGTCTCCGGAAGCGGCGCGTCGCCGAGCGCCCTGAGGGCGTCGGCGACGGCGCGAAGCGTCAGGCTGAAATTGGTGCCGGTGTCTCCATCCGGTACCGGAAAGACATTGATCCGGTTGATCTCCTCGCGCCCTGCCGCCACCCAGTCGGAGGAGGCGAAGAGCGAGCGGGCCAGGCGTGGCCCGTCCACATAGGAGATCCCGACGGTCACGCGCTACTCGGCGGCAGCGACCGTCACCCGTACCTGCGCCTGGACCTCCGGATGGACCCGCACCGGCACGAGGTGCTCGCCCAGCGACTTGATCGGATGATCCAGCTCGATCTTGCGCCGGTCCACCTCGATGCCCTGCGCCTTGAGCCCGTCGGCGATGTCCGACGCGGTGATCGAGCCGAACAGCTTGCCTTCCTCGCCTGCGTGGCTGGTGAACGCCAGGGTCACGGCACCAAGCCGGGTCGCGAAGGCAGCGGCGCCATCCTTCTCCGCCGCGAGCCGGGCGGTGCGCGCCCGCGTTTCCGCGACGATCCGCTTCTTGTTGCCTTCCGTGGCCTCGTAAGCGAGGCCCTGGGGCAGCAGGTAATTGCGTGCGAATCCCGGCTTGACCCGCACCATCTGGCCGGCCTTGCCGAGCGCCTTCACATCGTCACGCAGAATGACTTCGATCATCGGGTCCATCCTCCGGTTGAGGCGCGCCGAAGCGCCGCCTGAAATCTATCCATGCGTCTGCCAGGCCCAGCAGTCCGAGCCCGGTGGCGGCGATCGGCCAGAAGGGCAGCGCCACGATCGCGAGCACCACGTTGGCTCTCCGTGCGACCCTGGCAGCGGCCGCCTGGTACACGGCCAGGCCGCGCAGGACGTAGCACACCGTCACCACCAGCAGCAGGTTGGCGGCCCAGTTCCGGATCGGGACTCCGGAAAGCTCTGCCTGGCGCGGGCCCGTGAGCAGCATGGCGAGCGCCACCACAAGCAGCCACACGACCTGATCGGAGAACCGCAGCGCCCGGAATCCCCGGTCCACCTGCCCGAGCGCCCGGCCGGTGATCTGCCAGCGCCATCGCTCCGCAAGGGCCAGCCCCGCCATCACGCCCACGACGAGCAGCCCGGCAAGCAGCGGTGCCACCCGGGCACTGCTCTCGCCCATCGCGCGGACCTGGGACACCAGGCCGGGATCGAGACCCCGGGCTGCAAAGCTGTCGGCCTGCTGGGCGAACAGCGCCATCAGGCCCCGCGCGAAGCTGTCCTGCACTTCCGCCCAGCGGTGGCCTGCCCGGGCAAGCCAGAGCACCGCCGCCAGAAGGCTCGCCGTGGCAGCCACCACCACCCGACGGAACAGCGCCCAGTCGGTGCCGAGGACGAGGGCGACGAAGATCCCCGCCGCCATGGCACCGACCGCGGTGGTGACACCGGCCGCCAGGTTGGCCGTGCCGCCCAGCGTCCATGCGCCGGTCAGCGCCATGCTCACGGCCAGCCAGAACCATTCGCGGCCGGAGCGCGGGCGTCCCACCGCCAGCAGCAGCGCCAGGGCCGCGAAGAAGAACACGGGCGGCGCCAGCAGCACGTACGCGGCCAGGAGCCCGACGAGGCCCCAGCGGGACGTGCGGCGCGGCGCCGCTGCCGTGCCGTTCAGCCCGCGTGCCCCTTGATGTAGGGCAGGAGCGCCAGCTCCCGGGCCCGCTTGATGGCCGTGGCCAGCTGCCGCTGGTGCCGGGAGCAGGTGCCCGACAACCGGCTGGGCAGGATCTTCCCGCGCTCGGTCAGGAAGCGCTGGAGGGTGCGGTCATCCTTGTAGTCCACCACCCGCACGCCCGATTCGCAGATGGCGCAGGTCTTGTGGGAGCGCTTCATTCGTCGTCCTCCTCGTCCGACTTGGTCGCCGTGGCGGGCACCGGCTGCGGGCCGTCGTTCAGCACCACGAGGTGGCGGACGAGGCCCTCATCCAGCTTGAGCGCGCGCTCGAACTCCGGGAGCGCTGACGCCTCGGCCATGAAGCGTGCGACCACGTAGTACCCGGTGTCCTTGTTGCGCACCGGATACGCGAGAGTCCGCTTGCCCCAGTGCTCCACGGTCGGGGCGTCGGCGCCGTCCACTTTGACGAGGGAATGGAACCGGTCCAGCTTTTCGTTGATGGCCCCTTCTTCGAGCACACTGTCGAAGATGTAGACCACCTCATACGGGTTGGCCATGACACCGTCCTTTGGTCTGGTCGCCCCGGCCCTGGTGTGGGGCCGAGGAGGATGCATGTGAGCGGGCAAAGATAGCGGTATCCCGGCCTTCCGAGAAGGGGACCGGCCCCCGTGTTTTCCGGATGCCCGGCTCGGCGTAACTTGGCCAGGCCCCTTCCCGGAGCTCTCCCCGATGCGATGCCGACTTGCCCTGGTTCTGCTGGCCGTGCTGGTGCCCGGGGGGCTGCGGGCACAGGCGGCTCCCGACGGCTGGAAGGTCGTTCTCGATTCGAGTGCCCGGACGCTTGCGCCGGGAGCCGCGGATGGCGGTGGCGTCCAGTTCGTCGCCATGCCGCCCGGATTTCACATCACCATGGGCCCTGGCGGCCTGCTGTACCGGCCCGGCAGTCGCGCCGATGGCCGCTTTGCGATGGAAGCGCAGATCTTCCTGTTTCCGGGCACGAGCACGGCGGGGTACGGCCTGTTCATGGGGGGCACCGACCTGGATCAGGGGAGGCCCGCCTACACGGAGTTCGTCCTCCGGCGCGACGGCATGGCGGCGGTGATCCGGCACGACGGGGAGGAGCGGACGGTGTATCTGCCATGGGCCCGTCCCGATTCGGTGGCGAGTCCCGGCCCGGATGCGCCGGCAGCCAACACGTTCCGGGTCGTGGCCGAGCGCGATTCGGTGACCTTCCTGGTCAACGGGCGGCGGCTTGGCGCCGTGGAGCGATCCCTCGCTCCGGTGGATGGGGAGTTCGGCTACCGGATCGGGGCAGGGATGAACGTGCACGCGACGTCGCTGGATGTCCTGCATCGCCTCGCGCCGGCGCGGCCATGACCTGACGACGGGCCGCTATACGTTGAAGCGGAAGAGCATCACGTCGCCATCCTGCACGAGATACTCCTTGCCCTCGGCGCGCGCGACCCCCTGCTCGCGCGCGCCCTTCCATCCGCCCAGACGGACGAAGTCGTCGTAGGCCACCGTCTCCGCCCGGATGAAGCCGCGCTCGAAGTCGGAGTGGATCACCCCGGCGGCCACCGGCGCGGTGTCCCCGCGATGGATGGTCCAGGCGCGCACCTCCTTCTCGCCGGCGGTGAAGTAGCTCTGCAGGCCGAGGAGGTGATAGGCCGCCCGCGCCAGCCGGTCGAGGCCGCTTTCGGTGACGCCCAGGGTCGCGAGGAATTCGCCGCGGTCCGCCGGATCCAGTTCCGCCAGCTCCATCTCCACCCGCGCCGAGAATACCACCACCTCGGCCGCTTCGTGGTCGGCTTCCACGGCGGCGGTAAGCGCCGCCACCTGCGGATTGCCGCTCGCGAGCTCGTCCTCACGGACGTTGGCGGCGTAGAGCACCGGCTTGGCGGTGAGGAGGTTGAAGGACCGGAGCAGCGGCCGGTCGGCATCAGCCACCGGCACGGTGCGCGCCGCCTGGCCGGCGGAGAGGGCGGCGCGGAGCCGCTCGAGCAGGCTGGCTTCCGCCTTCGCCGCGGCGTCACCGGTCTTCGCGGCACGCGCCGCGCGGTCCAGGCGCTTCTCCACGCCGGCCAGGTCGGCGAGTCCCAGCTCGATGTTGATGATCTCCCGGTCCCGCGCCGGATCGACCGATCCGGTCACGTGCTGGATGTCATCATCCTCGAAGCAGCGGACGACGTGGATGATCGCGTCCACCTCGCGGATGTTCGCGAGGAACTGGTTGCCCAGTCCCTCGCCGGTGCTGGCCCCCTGCACCAGGCCGGCGATGTCCACGAACTCGACCGCGGCGGGGACGATGCGCTCCGGGTTCACCAGCTCGGCCAGCTTCGCGAGGCGTGGGTCGGGCACCTGCACCACGCCGGTGTTGGGCTCGATGGTGGCGAACGGATAGTTGGCCACCAGCGCGCCCGCCGAGGTCAGGGCATTGAACAGGGTGGACTTGCCGACATTGGGCAGGCCCACGATACCGAGGCGAAGCATCGGGTTACGCGAGCCTCGCGAACCACGGTGCCAGGACCAGCGACACCACGCTCATGAGCTTGATCAGGATGTTCATCGCCGGCCCGCTCGTGTCCTTGAACGGGTCGCCCACCGTGTCGCCGACCACCGCGGCCTTGTGCGGGTCGCCGCCCTTGCCGCCGAATGCGCCGCCCTCGATGTGTTTCTTGGCGTTGTCCCAGGCGCCGCCGGCGTTGGCCATGAAGAGCGCCAGCAGCACCCCCGACAGCGTGGCGCCGCCCAGCAGGCCGCCCAGCGCCTTGATGCCGAGCAACGAGCCGACCAGCACCGGCGCCACCACGGCGGTGACACCGGGCACGATCATCTCACGGAGCGCCGCCCGGGTCGAGATGTCCACGCAGCGGGCGCTGTCGGGCTTGGCCGTGCCCTGCATGAGCCCGGCGATCTCGCGGAACTGGCGGCGCACCTCGTCCACCATGCCCTGGGCCGCCCGGCCGACCGCCGTCATGGTGAGCGCCCCGATCACGAACGGCAGGGCGCCGCCGATGAAGAGGCCGATCACTACCATCGGGTCCACCAGGTCGAGCGAGAGCACCTGGTCGGACGGCGTCACCGCGGTGGCATAGGCGCTGAAGAGGGCCAGCGCGGTGAGCGCCGCCGACCCGATCGCGAAGCCCTTGCCGATGGCGGCGGTGGTGTTGCCGAGGGCGTCGAGGCCATCGGTGATCTTCCGCACGTCGGGGCCCAGCCCGCTCATCTGGCTGATGCCGCCGGCGTTGTCGGCGATCGGGCCGTAGGCGTCCACCGTCATCGTGATCCCGACTGTGGCCAGCATGCCGACCGCGGAAATGGCGATGCCGTAGAGGCCCGCCTGGCTGTAGGAGACGAAGATCGCCCCGCAGATGAGCAGCAGCGGCAGCAGCGTGCTCATCATGCCGACCGACAGTCCGGCGATGATGTTGGTGGCGGGACCGGTGGTGGAGGCCTGCGCGATCCGCCGGATCGGCTTGCCGGCCGTGTAGTACTCGGTGACCAGGCCGATGAGGACGCCCGCCGCCGTGCCGGCCACGACCGCCCAGAACGGTCCCATGGCCGGCCGGCCTTCCATGCCGATGGGCAGCTCGCGGGTGACGAACCAGGCGGCGACGATGAAGAGGCCCGCCCCGATGAACGTGGTGAGCCGGAGCGCACCGGCGGGAGAACCGCGCTCCAGCACCTTCATGGCGCCGATGCCGATGAGCGATGCGGCAAGCCCGGCAATGGTCATCACGATCGGCAGCGCCACCGCGTTCATCCGGAAGTCGAGGCCGATGGCCGGGCTCGTGGCTGCGAGCGCCACCGTCGCGATGACGGCGCCGACGTAGCTCTCGAAGATGTCGGCACCCATGCCGGCCACGTCGCCGACATTGTCGCCGACGTTGTCTGCGATGGTGGCGGGGTTCCGGGGGTCGTCCTCCGGGATGCCGGCCTCCACCTTGCCGACCAGGTCGGCGCCGACGTCCGCTGCCTTGGTGTAGATGCCGCCACCGACCCGCGCGAACAGCGCGATCGAGGAGGCGCCCATGGCGAAGCCGCTGATCACCTCGCTGAAATGCTTGAACTCCGGGTTGCCGAACGTGCCGGGCGCCGCCCAGTCGAGCAGGTAGCTCGTGACCAGGCCGATGCCCAGAAGGCCGAGCGAGGCCACTGCCAGTCCCATCACGGCGCCTCCGCTGAAGGCAACCCCCAGGGCGCGCGCCTGCCCGCTTTCCCGCGCCGCCTCGGAGGTGCGCACGTTGGCCTTCGTCGCCGCCTTCATCCCGAACAGCCCTGCGGCCACCGAACACACCCCGCCCAGAACGTAGGCCAGGGCAGTGAGCGGACTGACCATCCAGGCGAGAAGGGCGGCGACCACGAGGAGGAACGGGAGCAGCACGGTGTATTCACGCCGCAGGAATGCCATGGCGCCGGACTCGATCAGCTCCGCGAGGTCCTGCATGGCCGGCGTGCCGGCGGAATGACGCTTGAGGGCGGCGTACACCAGCCCGGCGATCACGAGGCCGATCGTGCCGGCCGCGACGGCGGTCGGGGCGAAGACCATCACAAGTCCTCCATCAACGGTTGAAGCGGGTCATGGCGCGCTCGATGCCTTCCTCAGCCCAGCAGGCCACGGCGTCCAGCATCTCGTCCTGCAGCGCGTCCAGCGTCCGCGCCTCGTCCCGGTCGAACTCCGCGAGCACGAAGTCGGCGAGGTCCGCCAGCCCTTCCGGGGCGGGACCGATCCCGATGCGGAGCCGGGCGTAGTCCTGCCGCCGGAGCGCCGCCTCGATGCTCTTCAGTCCGTTGTGGCCGCCACTCGACCCGGCGCCGCGGAGGCGGAACCGGCCCATGGCGATGGCGACGTCGTCCACGAGAATGAGGAGATCGCGGCTGGGATCGAAGGCGGGGTCGGCAAGCAGCGGGGAGAGAGCGGCACCGCTGCGGTTCATGTAGGTCTGCGGCTTGAGCAGGCGCACGGTCCGGCCGTTCCACTCGGCCTGTGCCTCGCGCGCACGCTCCGCACGGCGAAACGGGCTGGCGTTCCACCGCGCCGCGAGCCCGTCCAGCAGCCGGAACCCGGCATTGTGCCGGGTTCCGGCGTACTCCGGGCCCGGATTCCCGAGCCCCACGACCGTGAGCAGGGCTTAGGCTTCCTCTTCCTGGTCCTCGGCCTTCGGCTTCCGAATGAGCTCGGGCTCGCTCGGTGCCGCCTCCTCGGTGGCAACGGCCGGGGTGGCCGTTTCCTCCGTCCGGGGCGCCACCACGGTGGCCACCGGCTGGTCGGGGTCGTCGAGGATCTCGCCCTTCTCGAAGACGATGTCCCGCACGAAGACCGAATGCCCGATCGTGAGCGCGGTCACGTCCACGTCGATGAACTCCGGCAGGTCGGCCGGGAAGCACTCGACCTCGAGTTCGCGGCGGACATGGTCCAGCACGCCGCCGAAGTTCCTGACGCCGTCGGGCACACCCTTGAGGTGGACCGGGACGCTCACCGTGATCTTCTGGTCGGCGTGGATCTCGTACAGGTCCAGGTGAAGCACCGTCGAGGAGCGGAGCGGATCGCGCTGCACCTCGCGGATCAGGGCGCTCACCGGCGCCCGGTCGTCCACCGTCACCTGGAGCACGGTGGCGGCGCTGGCACCCTGCAGTGCCTTGCCCAGCGCGGCGCCGTCCAGTTCGAGCGCCTCCGCCTCCCGGCCGTGGCCGTAGATCACCGCCGGCACCTTGCCGTTGCGGCGCGCAGTCCGGGCCGCGCCCTTGCCGGTCGTCGTGCGGCTGCCCGCCGCGAGCTTCACCTGGTTTGCCATGTCTCGATCCTTCGTGTCAGCGGCGCGATCCCGCGCCTGTCATTCGAACAGCGAACTGACGGACTGGTCGCTGTGCGTGTAGCCGATGGCCTTGGACAGCAGGCCGGCGATGGACAGCACCCGGAGCCGGTCGAACTTCCGCGCCGCGGGAATATCAATCGTGTTGGTGACCGCCACTTCCTTGACCGGTGAGGCCGCCAGCCGCTCCATCGCCGGTCCCGACAGCAGGGCGTGGGTGGCGCAGCAGTAGACATCCTCCGCTCCCAGCCGCTTCAGCGCGTTCACCGCCTCCGCCATGGTGCCGGCGGTGTCGATCATGTCGTCCGGGATGATGCAGTCCCGGCCGCCGACTTCACCCACCACGTTCAGCACCTCGGCGACGTTCGCCGACGGCCGGCGCTTGTCGATGATGGCGAGCGACGCATTCAGCCGCTTGGCAAAGCCGCGTGCCATCTTGGCGCTGCCCACATCCGGTGCCACGATGACCAGGTCCCGGAGCTGCTTCTGCCGGTAGTGGTTCACCAGCACCGGCGCGGCGTAGAGATGGTCCACCGGCAGGTCGAAGAATCCCTGCAGCTGGTGCTGATGGAAATCCATCGCGAGCACCCGGTCGGCCCCGGCCATCGAGACCATGTTGGCCATGAGCTTCGCGCTGATCGCCACCCGGGGCTGGTCCTTCCGGTCCTGGCGGGCGTACCCGAAGTACGGAATGACCGCCGTGATCCGGGCCGCGCTCGCCCGCCGCGCCGCGTCCATGAGGAGCAGCAGCTCCATCATGTTCTCCGCCGGCGGATTGGTGGACTGGATGATGTACACATCCCGTCCCCGGACGTTCTCGTCAATCTTGACGAAGATCTCCCCGTCGGCGAACCGGCGGATGGTCACGGCACAGAGCGGCTGCCCCAGGTGCTGGGCCACCTCCTCTGCAAGCGGCCGGTTGGCCGAGCCGCACATGAGGAGCATCTGGCTCCTCGACATGGAGAGGTCCGTCATAAGTTTAGCCCTATAACTTAACCATCGGGCCGTACATGGGTCAACTCTCGGCCCCGCCGCGAGTTGCGGGGCGATGCCGGGGGCTGTGACCGGACGGTGGACCTGTGCGGTGCATCACGGAACGCATGCTCCGCGGAAGGGTATGTTTGTTGCTGACTCGCACTCCTGATCATGCCATTGGCTGCGCGATGCGCCGCCCGGAATCGGTAAGTTGGGCATTGGGCGTCATTTCACGAACCCGGAGAGGATACCACAGATGCGCCAGTACTACGGATTTGCCGCCACGGCGCTCGTTGCCGTGACCCTGGCGGCGGCCGCCTGCGACAATGGTCCGAAGCACCCGGTGGATACCGGGCTCTGCGGCCAGCCGGGCTCGACCCGCGAGTGCCCCGTAGCGACCGACTCGGCGTACTTTACCATCACGCTGGTCTCCACCAGCTGCGTGGCGAAGGGCACCACGATCACCGTGACCTCACCCGTGAGCGACAAGCTGACCGGGGATGCGTGCTACCAGTCGGTCCCCAAGACCTGGACCATCGGCAGCGCGAGCGCCGGCTTCCCGCCGAATACCCAGGTCAACTTCACGATCATTTCGGACCAGACCGCCAACCCGCCGGGCTTTCATGTGGCCGGCACCTATCCGGACTGGAACATCACGTTCGAGGATGGCGGCGATACCGATTACAATGACGTCGTCCTGAATGTGCACGCGACCGCGATAAACTGAACCAGGTCACCGAAACGTCACGCGGGGCCGTCCAGCCGGACGGCCCCGCGTTGCATTGGCCCTGGTGGATTCGAACCACCATTCTCGGATCCAAAGTCCGATGTCCTGCCATTGGACGAAGGGCCAGCGTGCCGCCCCCAAGATAGCGGCGCGGCCGGATGCACGTTGCGCCTAGCCCACCTGTACGCTGTACACCGCGCCGTACTTCCGCCCGAGCGCCATCGCTGCGTCGTCGCGATCCCGGGCATTCCGGTACACCGCTACCAGCGCTGCCCCCGATCCCGTCATTCGGCAAAGCATCGGGCCGGTACCGGCCAGCTTTTCGAACGCAGCGCGAATGTCGGGCCGTCGTTCGAAGACCACGGACTCGAAGTCGTTGCCCGCCATGCGGGCCACATCCCCCCAGGTCCGAAGCGCATCCTGCTCCAGGATCAATGTCCCGCGCCCCGGCGGAGTGAGCCGGGCGGCGTCGAGCCGGCGGTAGGCATCGGCGGTCGCGATGCCGGTTGCCGGGACGAGCAGCAATGCCGGGGCCGGCGGCAGCGGCGGCAAGCGCAGCATTCGCTCGCCCCGGTGCCAGGCCATCGCCAGCCGGGCGCCACTCACCAGGAACGGCACGTCGCTGCCGAGGCGGGCGGCAAGCTGGAGCAGCTCGTGGCGGGGGATGGCGTTGCCCGCCAGCTGGTTGACGGCAGTAAGCGCCTGCGCCGCGTCGCTGGATCCGCCGCCAAGCCCCGCCTGCACCGGGATCCGCTTGGTGAGGCGCGCCTCGATTCCGAAGCGATTGCCGGTGGCGTCCAGCACCAGGCGTGCGGCCCGCACGACCAGGTTGTCGTCAGGCGGGCCGGCGTCGAGGCCCGTGACGTCCAGCGAGATGCCCGGTTGTGCGCGGCGTGCGACATGCAGTTCGTCGGTCAGATCGGTCAGGGCGAAGAGAGTCTCAATCGAGTGGAACCCGTCATCGGTCCGCTCGAAGACACGCAGGAACAGGTTCACCTTGGCGGGGGCCAGGCAGGTCACCGTGTCGGTCATCGGTCGGGCGCCGCTCGAAGACTGCCGAAACTCATGGAGGTGCGGAGCAGGGACCAGACCCCCAGCAGGACGATGGGGAGAAATGTGGTCAGGTGGTAGGTGACTGCGTAGGCCACCGCCGGCTCGGCCGCGACACCGAACAGCAGCAGCACCGCCTTGATGATCGCCTCGAAGACGCCCACGTAACCGGGTGTGGCCGGGGCCGCGATGCCCAGTACCACCACGCCCTGCAGCAGCAGCGCGCCGGCGAAGCCGACCGGGAGCGAGAAGGCCCGGAACATGAGCCAGAATGCCGATGCGTTCACCAGCCACATCACGACCGACCACCAGACGACGAGCGCCGAACGCACCGGCGAGCGCAGCACGGTGAGTCCATGACGGATACCCTCCACCAGGGCCACGAGACGCGCGGCAAGGGACTCGGACGGCACCAGCTTCCGGATGGCCTGCTCCGCAAGCGCGGGGAAGCTCACCACGAGGAGCCCCGCGGCCAGCGCGAGCAGGACCACCATCCCGGACCACGTTGCGACATGGGCGACGGACGTGCCGAACAGCCGCACATCCGCGGGCACGCCGGCCGTGAGCA
>DASTBA010000047.1:0-44972 GCA_035712285.1 Gemmatimonadales bacterium
CCGCGTCGCCGCCGGCCCGGCCTTCTCCAGTGTCATCGGCAAGAGTTCCGAGGCCGACTCCCTGCTGCTGGCAGGCGTCGAGGGCAAGGCCCCGCCCGAATTCGTCCTGGGCTTCGGGGTGCTGGTCATGGCCAGTGGCGGTGCCGCGAACGGCATCATGCTCTTCGAAGGCCCCCCTATCGAGGCCGCACCCCATCTCGGAACCGTGACCTTTGGCGCCATGACCGCTCCTCTGCTCGGCGTGGAGGCTGATCCGGCGGTCTACGACACGCCCGGCTGCGCCTCGTTCCCGGATTCCCTGCGCAAATGAACGGGCATCGCGTCGTGGTGAGCGGCGTGGTGCGCCATTGGGACGGCCTGGACCGTACCGGGGTCGGGGCGGCGTATGTGAGCGCGCTGATCGCTCAGGGTCTTCTTCCCGTCATCGGGTCGCCGCTCGTGCCGGAGCATCTTGCGGCACTGCTGCTGGAAGACGCCGCGGGGCTGCTCCTGACCGGCGGCGAGGACGTGGATCCCGTGCACTACGGCGCGATGCCCTCGCCGGCACTGGGTGCGGTGAGCCGCGCTCGCGATGCCTTCGAATTCGCACTCTTTCGGGAGGCCCGCGCCCGCGACCTCCCGGTGCTGGCCATCTGCCGCGGTATCCAGGTCGTGAACGTCGCCCTGGGCGGCACGCTCTGGCAGGACCTGCCCTCCGAGCGACCCGGCGACGTGGCGCACGATGTGGCCGGCAACCGTGCCGCACGAACACACCGGATCAACGTGGCCGTGTCCAGCCGCCTGCATGCGGCGCTCGACGCGTCCTCCTGCTCCGTCAATTCGCGCCACCACCAGGCGGTGCGGGATCTCGCTCCGGGGCTGGTGGCCACGGCGTGGAGCGAAGACGGGCTGATCGAAGGCGTGGAGGCGGACAGCGGGGCCTGGCTGGTCGGCGTGCAGTGGCATCCCGAGGACCTGGCGGACGCAGATGGTGCCGCGCCCGACCGTGGAATCTTCCGCGCCTTCCGCGACGCGATCAGTGCACGCCCAGTTGCCGCATGACCCGCTCCGGGTTGAACACCGCCGGAAAGAGAAACCGGTCGCTCACGTTGTTGAGCGCCGCCCGCAGGGAGCCGAATCGCTCGGCTGCCGTCCGGAACACGCCGTCCAGTCCGTAGCGATCGGCCAGGGAATGGTCGCTCGCCATGCCGAAGCCCCGTCGCCCCACCGCGTCGTAGTATGACACGTCGGGCCCACCGTGCCGCAGCCGGCGCGCGGCGATATAATCCGGGAAGAGGCCGGCAAGCCAGAGCGCGTAGTTACCCAGGTGGACCATGACCTGGAAGCGCCGCTCTCCCGCCGTGGCGTCGAGGTCGGCCAGGATATCCACGAGGTAGCCGTGATGCTGGTCGTCATGCCAGTCCACGCGGAAGGCGCGATCCCGTTCACCGAAGGCCAGGACCACGGCGGCGAGGTAGTCGGCCAGATCGCGGTCGTCCACGCCGGCGCCGCGCAGGAAGTGACGCAGGGCCACGTAGAGAAAGAGGTGCTCGCCGGGGGCGAGCATGCTTCGCACCGCCACGAGCTGGTCCAGCAGCTCCGGTGCATCCAGCAGCGGGTCCGGACCCTCGGTGCGCAGCTGGCGCTCCAGCTCGCGCCGGCGCCGGGCTGATCCCCGGCTGAGGACCAGGATCACCAGATCGAGGTCGGCAGCCCGCAGGCGACTTCGCACATCGGCACGGATCATGGATTCGTCTCCTCAACCCGTCGCAGTGGATCTCGCGGCCGGCGTCGCCGACCGCCTCGCCCAGCTGGGCAGCGAACTGGCCGGCACGCTGCGGCAGGAAGCCGTCGTGGATGCCCTCATCCGTGCCGTACGCGACATCTTCCGGCCCACCGAGATTGTCGTGCACTTCCACGATGAGGATGCCGCCCGCGCCCCCCTCCTGCACACCTGGCCGGATCCGGCCGCCGACCGCCGCAACCTGATCGGGCGCCTGGCGGATACCGGACCAGTTGTCGTGGAGCAGGGCGCGGAGCACTGGATCCTCGCGCCCATGATCGCCCGGCGGCGTGTGCGAGGCCTGGTCGCGATGCGCGACGCCACCCGGCTCCCTGCGCGGCTGGCCCTGCCCTATCTCGGCGCCATCGCGGCGCAGGCCAGCGTCGCGATCGAAAGCGCCAAACTCGTGGATGTCTATGACGATGGGCGCCGTTCCTGGCAGGAAGTCGTGGACGCCCTCATGCTGGCTCTCTGTACCGTGGATGCCGAAGGCAGCATACGGCGTGCCAATCGGGCCTTTGCCGACCTGGTGAGCGTACCGCCAGCGGTGCTGGTGGGCCGGCCCTGGTCGGCTTTTGTCCCG
This sequence comes from Gemmatimonadales bacterium, assembly GCA_035712285.1. Classification (GTDB taxonomy): domain Bacteria; phylum Gemmatimonadota; class Gemmatimonadetes; order Gemmatimonadales; family GWC2-71-9; genus CAMLHP01. Next base: position 2,346 of record DASTBA010000047.1, read on the forward strand.
GCGGACTGGATCGCCGATCTCGAGCGGGTGCTGGCCTATCCGCTCGGCCATGAGGTGGAACTGCGAACGGCGTCCCGGTCCTATGCCGTGAGTGGTGTTCCGGTGGGTGATGGTGAGGGGGCGGCCACCGTGCTGCTCTTCAAGGACCAGACCGAGGAACGCCGCCTCCAGGAACAGCTGCTGCAGAGTGCCAAGCTCTCCGCCATGGGCCAGCTGATCGCCGGCGTTGCCCATGAACTCAACAATCCCCTGGCGTCGGTGGTGGGTTTCTCCGACTTCCTCGGCGAGATCCCCGACGTGCCGCCCCCGCTGCGGGAGCCGCTGGCAGTCATCCGGGAGGAGGCCGAGCGCGCTTCCGGCATCGTGAAGAGCCTCCTGAACTTCGCGCGGAAGCACGACCACCAGCGCGGCCCGGCGGACGTCGGACAGCTGCTCGAGACCACCATGGCGCTGCTGCGCAGTCCGCTCATGGCCAGCCGGGTGGAGTCCCGCATCGCGGTGGAGCCCGGGCTGCCACCGGTCATGATGGATGCGGGCCGGATTCAGCAGGTCTTCGTGAACCTGGTCTCCAACGCCGCGCAGGCCATCGCCTCGACCGGCCGCGGCGGCAGCGTGACGCTGACCGCGCGCCGCTTCCATGAAGGCGTGGCCGTGGACATCACCGACGACGGCCCGGGCATGGACGAGGAGATCGCCCAGCGGGTGTTCGACCCGTTCTTCACCACCAAGCGTGACGAGAGTGGCACCGGCCTGGGCCTGCCGATCAGCCAGGGCATCGTGCGCGAGCATGGCGGCCGCATCACGCTGGCGACGGAGCCGGGCCACGGCGCCACCTTTACCGTGTATCTGCCCTTCGGCGAGGCCGCACCGCCCACGCCTGCGCCGCTGGACACCGTGCGGCCCCTGGAACGGAGCCTCCGCGTCCTGGTGGTGGATGACGAGCCCCATATCCTGCACTACATGCGGGCCACGCTCGAGGCCTGGGGGCATGAGGTGGATGTCGCGGCCGACGGAGCGGAAGGTTACCGGATGGTCGTGGAGGGAGATCATGATCTGGTGATCTGCGACCTCCGCATGCCGCAGATCGGCGGCCGGGAGCTGTTCGAGGACCTCGCACAGGAGCACCCCGACCTGGCGCGGCGGATCTTCTTCTCCACCGGCGACACGGTCCGGGGTGACACCCTCGCCTTTCTCGAAGGGCTGGGCCGCCCCTGGCTCCACAAGCCGTTCGGCCTGGCCGAACTCCGCGCCCTGCTGGCCACGGCGGCCCGCCAGGCCAGCGGGCGGGATTCCGGCATCCATCGCATGCCGGCGGCCGACGATCCATGACTCGGCAATTCGGCGCGCCCCGGCTATCATCCAGCGACGCCTGACCCACTGACCGGACCCATGATCTACGTCTGCATACCGTCGCACAACGAAGCCGCCACCGTGGGCCTCCTGCTCTGGAAGATCCGGCAGGTGTTCACGGAGTTCCCCCGTGAGTACCAGCTGCTGGTGGCGAACGATGGTTCCCTGGACGCCACCGCCGACGTGCTGGCGCCCTACGCGCGGGTCCTCCCGCTCACCGTGATCACGCACGATGAGCGCCGGGGCTACGCCGCGACCGTGGAGGGGCTGCTCCGTACGGCGCTCGAACGCACCGACCGCCCCAAGCGCGACTGTGCCGTGATCATGCACGCGGACTTCACGCACGATGCCGATGTGCTGCCGGATCTGGTGCGGCGGATCGACAGCGGAGCCGATCTCGTGGTGGCCGAAGGCCGGCTGGACGGGGAACCTTCACGAACCCGCCGCTGGCTGCGGCGAATGGCGCCCATGCTGCTTGGGGGGCGGGTACGGGTACCTGGCGTGCGGGATGTCGTCAGCGGCTATGCCGCCTTCCGGCTGGTCACGCTTCGGCACGCCCTCCGGGAGCGCCCCAGGCAGCTGCTGCTCACCGAAGGCTGGGCCGCCCGTGCGGAGCTGCTGGCGATCGCGAGCCGGCACTCCCGCCAGATTGAAAGCCTGCGGGCCTCGGAACGCCACGACCGGCGCCCCAGACCAAGCCGGGTGGCGCCGTTCGAGGCGGTGCGTGCCATGTGGCGCGCACGACAGCAGCTTCGCCACACGGCATTGCCGTCTCACGTGGCCCAGGCCGAGCCGGCCTGAGCCGCGTCTCGTCAGGCCGGCTTGCCGGTGATCATTTCCCGGATGCGGGCCGCCGTCCCCGGGGCGAAGATCTTCAGGATCATGTAGAAGACCCATCCCCAGAACGCCCAGACCAGGATCGTCACGATCAGCGAGAGGATCCCGCCGAAGAGCCCGAACAGCAGCTTCATCGCCAGGATTCCCACGAACGCAAAAACCGAGAAACCGAGGATCGTCCGGACCATGCTATTTTCCTCCAAGGTGGCCGGTCGCGTCTCCATACGCCCCGATGTTTCATAAAGTTTCGTCGAGGCACCAAGTGACTACCAGCTATGATGTTATCATCGTCGGCGGCGGCGCCATCGGCGCCGCATGCGCCCGGGAGTTTGCCCGGGAGCGGCGCCGCGTGCTGGTGCTCGACAACGGTGCCGATGGCGCAGCCTGGCAGGCGGCCGCCGGGATGCTGGCCCCCCAGATCGAGAGCGATGACAATGAATCGCTCTATGAACTGGGCATGGCAAGCCGGGATCGCTACGCCGAGCTGGCCGGAGAGCTCCGGGAGAGCACCGGCATAGACATCGGGCTCTGGCGCGAAGGTATTGCCCGGGTTGCCATCGACGAGGCGGACGCTGCGGTGCTCAAGGCCAGCGTCGCCTGGCAGCGGCAGCAGGGCCACCTCTGTGATTGGCTCGACGCGGCGGAAGTCAAGGAGCACTGGTCCTGGCTCCGTTCCCCGCTGGGCGCCCTCTGGTCGCCTCTCGACGGGGCGCTCGACCCCGTGAACCTGGTGCACGCACTGCTTGCCGATGCGACGCAGCATGGTGCCACCGTCGTGCGCCAGGCGGCGCGGCGCATCGAGCGCGACGGCGACCGGGCCGTGGCGGTCCACGCGGACGAGCGGTACTCGGCTCTCGACATCATCGTGGCGGCCGGTGCCTGGTCGGGGCGCCTCGAGGGGCTGCCCAGACCGCTCTCCGTCGAGCCGGTTCGCGGGCAGATGGCGGCTTTTCCGTGGCCGGAGAACACGGCTCGCGCGATTCTCTACACGGGGCTCTCGTATGTGCTCGCGCGCGGGAGCGAAGCCCTGATCGGCTCCACCATGGAGTATGCCGGCTATGATGTCACCGTCACCGATGCCGGACAGCAGCGCATCTGGGCCGGCGTCCGGGACCTGATCCCCGGCCTCGGCGCGCGCCCGGAGATCCGGAGCTGGGCCGGGCTCCGGCCCGTGACGCCGGATGGCCTGCCGATCGTCGGCCCGGCGCCGGATCTCTCCCACCTCTGGTATGCGACGGGACATGGCCGCAACGGCATCCTGCTCGCGGCCATCACCGCCGTACTGCTGCAGCAGATGATCCGCGGGGAGCCGGCGCATGAACATCTTGCCGCGTTCAGTCCGGCGCGCATGTGGGTCTGGTAGATGACGCAGACAGCCTGGCGGCTCACCCTGGTGTCCTGGGGCATGTTTCTGCTCGCAGCCGGTACTGCCGGGGCGCAGGCGCCGCCGGACCTCCGCGCGGAGCGTGCGGCGTGGTCCGACTGGCTCGCCCATTCAGCCGTCTCGCCCTACACCGCCGTGGCACAGGTCGCCATCGGAAGCGGCCTGACCCTCGGCCCCGCGGACGCGGAACTGCCGCTCGCGGGATTCGGCGCCGCGGAAGTGCGCGCCGCCGGTGGAAGCATCACCCTTGCAAGTGCCCGGGAAACGCGCCAGCTGCCCCGCGGCCGCCCGGTGCGCGCGGGACGCTACACCTTCGTCGGTGGCGGCGCCGCGGACCAGCCGCTCGTGACGGTGTTCGACAGTGCCAAGGCCAGGGGCACGCCCCACTGGTTCCCGTACGACGCCAGCCTGGCGTTTGTCGGGCCGCTCATTGCGCCGGATTCGGTGCGGCGGCGGCGGGTGCTCTCGCCCGATGGCGTCGAGGTCCAGGCCGAGGATGCGGGCAGTGTCGTGATTCCGCTGTCGGGCCGGCCCGTCCGGCTCGCCGTGATGCGCCTGCCGGATCCGGTGACCGGCGAGACGAGTCTCGAGATCTACTTCCGCGACGGGACCAACGGACACGATACCTATCCGGCGGGGCGATTCGTCGCGCTGACACCGGCGGGACAGGGGCGCTGGCGGCTGGACTTCAACCGGGCACGAAATCCGTTCTGCTCCTACAGCGCCGCCTATGCCTGTCCCGCTCCATGGCGCGGCAACAGCCTGCCGGTGGACATCCGGGCCGGGGAGCAGTATACCCCCAAGGAATGATCAGTCTCGTTGCCGCAGCCATGCTGGCACTGGCCGGGCCTGCCCCGCTGGCGGGGCCCTGGCGGGCCGCACTGTCGCTGGATGGCGGCGAGCTCAGGTTCTCCCTTGAACTCGTCCGCACCGGCGGCGGCCTCACCGGACAGCTCTGCAACGCGAACATGTGCGAGCCGTTGTCCGCGGTGCACGCAGCCGGCGATTCCGTCACCCTGGAGATCGCGGACTACGCCGCGAACATTGTCGCCGAGGTGCAGGGCGACACGCTGGTGGGGTTCTACCGGAATGTCGGTAACCGCGGACCGCGGGTGATCCCGTTCCACGCCGGGCGAGGCCGGTGGAGCGCGAGCGGCGTCCCCACCGAGGTGCGAGGCCGGTGGGACGCGACCTTCGACGCCAATGGACGCCGGAGTCCGCGGGTGCTGGTCTTCACCGATGGCCCGCGCGGGCTCCAGGGAACGGTGATCGCGAACACCGGCGACTACGGTACGTTCTGGGGCCAGGCCGAGGGAGACTCGGTCACCCTCAGCCACTTCGACGGTTCGTTCGTCTACCAGCTCTCGGCCCGCGTCGATGGCGACACGCTCCGGGGTGTCTTTCGTGCGGGCCGAAGCACCGAGACGCCGTTCACGGCGGTGCGCAGCACCGGCGCGCCGCACCTGCGTGCGCCGACGGCGATGACGCAGGCGGACACCACGGCGCCGTTCCGGTTCGCCTTTCCCGGCGTGGATGGCGGCATCGTCCGGAACACCGACCCGCGCTTCAGGGGCAAGGTGGTGCTGATCGACATCTTCGGCACCTGGTGCCCCACCTGCCAGGAGGCCGCACCGGAACTGGTGCGGCTCTGGAATGCGTATCACGCCCGAGGGCTCGAGATCGTCGGCATCGCCTATGAAGTGTCCGGCGACACCGCCGTGGATGGAGCGCTGGTGCGCCGCTATCGTCATCGCCACCGGATCCCGTTTCCCCTGCTGCTGGGCGGCATCAACGTGGTCGAGGCCACGGCGGCCACGCTGCCCCAGCTGACCGGGTTCACGTCGTACCCGACCTCCATCTTCCTCGGCCGGGACGGACGGGTGCGGCGGGTGCACGCCGGGTTCTTCGGGGCCGCCACCGGCGCGATGCATCAGGACCAGGTCCGCGCATTCCGGGCCTTCATCGAAACCCTGCTCAAGGAGCCGTGATGCGGAGCGCGATGGGTGGCGTCCTCGCCCTGCTGCTGGTCGCGGCGCCGGCGCACGCCCAGGTGAGCATCGCCACGGCGGACGGCTGGACCTTCACCTTCGCGGGGAACGTGGGTGCGTTCTACGTGTTCGAACACCAGAGTGCCGCCGGCCAGGTGGTGACGCCCGGCGCGCTGGTGGGCATCGGTGGCCAGGGCTCGGCGGTGCGAAGCGGCTATCTGCCGGCGTTTGCGGTGCTCGACGCCAAGGGCACCGAGGGCACGGTGGATCTCACGGCGCATTTCGGCCTGGCGCCGGTGGTGCAGACCGAGGGTGGGCATGACGACGCCGAGAACCTCGGCGCCCGCATCGATCTCCGGCAGGCCTACGTGAGCGTCGCCGGTCACTGGGGGCGGTTGCTGGCGGGGCGCGAAGTGGGCGTGTTCGCCCGCCAGGCGATGCTGGGCGACATGTCGCTCTTCGGCACCGGCGCCACCGGCGGCATCACCGGCAATCCGGGCGGCACGACGCTGGGGCACAGCGGCTACGGGTATATCTACCCCGGCTTCAACGCGCAGTTCGCGTACAGTACCCCGGAGCGGCTGCCGCTGCAGGCGACCATCGCGATCTTCGATCCCAGCACCAACAACGGTTTCGACGAACTTGCGGCGCCGCGACTGGAGACCGAACTGCAGTGGACCCGCGCCGGCGGCACGCTCTGGGCGTCGGGACTGCTGCAGGCGGAACGGGACACCCGGCTCGGCATCAGCACCGCCGCCTGGGGCGCATCCGCGGGCGGCAAGGTGCAGTTCCGCGGTGCGACGCTCTCGGCACACGGCTTCATGGGGCGCGGCATCGGACAGACCACACTCTTCCGCGACGCACGAAGCATCGACACCACGAGGGTGTCGTTGCGCCGCAGCGAGGGATTGTACACCCAGTTCACCGTGCAGCTCCGGGGCGGCAGCGCCACGCTGGGCGCGGCGCTGGGTGCGAGCCGCCTTCGATCGGCGCCGGACGAGCCGTATTTCCGCACCATGAATCGCGCCGCCACCGTCGGGGCGTACCTCCAGGCCACCCGATCGCTCAAGATCGTGGGCGAGGTGACGGAGGCCTGGACCCTGGACGCCGATCCTGCCACGCGGAACAACCGCTCCACCGCCGTTGCCGCCGGCATGCTGCTGTTCTTCTGACGCCAGGTTTTCGTGTCTTCGTGCCTGCATGTTTTCGTGGCTCCGTGCTTACATCCCCCTCCCGATCCGACTAAGTTTCCCGCCTGAAGGCCGCGGTCCCGCGGCCGGTTCAGGAGCGTGAGGCCCGTGGCCACATCACTGGTTCAGCTCTCGCGCGCCCGCACCTCGCCGACGCCGGTACGCAAGCCGGGCTGGCTCAAGGTGGCGGCGCCGGGTGGCCCCAATTACGTGCAGCTCAAGCGCCTGATGCGCGAGATGGGCCTGCATACCGTGTGCGAGGAGGCGCGCTGCCCGAACATCGGCGAGTGCTGGCAGCACCGGGCCGCCACCTTCATGATCCTGGGCGACGTCTGCACCCGGAACTGCACCTACTGCGCGGTCGCCCACGGCACCCCGAAGGCCTTCGACCCGCTGGAGCCGGTGCGGCTGGCGGAGGCGGTGGAGCGGATGGGGCTGGCGCACGTGGTGATCACGTCCGTGGACCGCGACGACCTGCCGAACGGCGGAGCCGAGGCGTTCGCGGGCTGCATCACCGAGATCAAGCGGCGGCTCCCGGCAACGTCGGTGGAGGTGCTGATCCCCGACTTCAAGGGGTCGGCGCGCGCGCTGGGGATCGTGATGGACGCCGGGCCGGACATCCTCAACCACAATCTGGAGACGGCCGAGCGTCTCTACCGGCTGGCGCGGCCGGGCGGACGCTATGACCGGGCGCTTGGGGTGCTGCGGCTGGCCCGGGAACTGGGTGGTCCGCGCGCGCTCACCAAGAGCGGCGTGATCCTGGGCATGGGCGAGGAATGGGACGAGATCCTCGCCTGCCTCCGCGATCTCCGGCGCGCCGACGTGAACATCGTGACGCTCGGCCAGTACCTCCGGCCGAGCGACGGTCACCTGCCGGTGGCGCGGTATTACACCCCTGAGGAGTTCGCCGAGCTGCGCGAGGCGGGCCTGCGCATGGGATTCGCCCATGTCCAGGCCAGTCCGCTGACCCGCAGCTCGTATCATGCCTGGGAGCAGGTGGACAGCGCCCGGGCCCAGCAGAGGACGGCGTGATGGCGGGAACGGCGACCCAGTCGCACAAGGAAGCTGGTGTGGACGAGCGTACCGCGGACACCTGGCGCCACTGGCTGCGCCAGATGGTGCTGATCCGGCGCTTCGAGGAAAAGGCGGGTGAGGCGTACAGCATCGGCAAGATCGGCGGGTTCTGCCACCTGTACATCGGCCAGGAGGCGCTGGCGGTCGGCACGCTGGCCGCGCTCCGGCCCGATGATTACGTGGTGAGCGCCTACCGCGAGCATGGCCAGGCGCTGGCGCGCGGCATGAGCTCGCGCAGCGTGATGGCCGAGCTCTACGGCAAGGCCACCGGCTGCTCCAAGGGCAAGGGCGGCTCCATGCACATCTTCGACGTGGGGCTGCACTTCATGGGCGGGCACGGCATCGTGGGCGGCCAGATCCCGCTGGGGGCGGGGTTCGCCTTCTCGGCCAAGTACCGGGGCACCGACCAGGTCTCCCTCTGCTATTTCGGGGAGGCGGCGGCCAACATCGGCGCCTTCCATGAATCGCTCAACATGGCCGGCCTCTGGAAGCTGCCGGCCATCTTCGTGATCGAGAACAACGGCTACGGCATGGGGACGGCGCTGGCCCGCGCCGCCGCCATCACCGACCTCTTCGAACGCGCGGCCAGCTACAACATGCCGGGCGTCGTGGTGGACGGGCAGGACGTCGTCAGCGTGCACGACGCCACGACGGTCGCAGTGCAGCGCGCGCGTGACGAATCCACGCCGACGCTCATGGAAATCCGCACCTACCGCTACGTCGGCCATTCGATGTCGGACGCGGCGCACGGCACCTACCGCACCAAGGACGAAGTGGAACAGTACCGGCGCCGGGACCCGATCGAGGTGCTCGCCGCGCGCATGCGCGAGGCCGGGCTGCTGGATGATGCGGCCATGGCGGCACTGGAGCAGGATGTGGCGGCGGAGGTGGAGGACGCGGTGCAGTTCGCGGAGAACTCGCCGGAACCGGACCCGTCGGAGCTGTACACCGACGTGTACGCGCCGGAAGGGGGCCACTGATGGCGGTCCTCACCTATCGCGATGCGCTGAACCAGGCGCTCCGCGAGGAGATGACGCGGGACGAGAACGTCTTCCTCATGGGCGAGGAAGTCGCGGAGTACAACGGCGCCTACAAGGTCAGCCGCGGCCTGCTGGAGGAGTTCGGCCCGATGCGGGTGGTGGACACCCCCATCGCCGAGCTGGGCTTTGCCGGCATCGGCGTGGGCGCCGCCATGACGGGACTCCGGCCGGTCATCGAGATGATGACCTGGAACTTCGCCCTCCTCGCGATCGACCAGATCGTGAACGCCGCCGCCAAGGTCCGCTACATGTCGGGCGGGCAGGTGCCCTGCCCCATCGTCTTCCGGGGCCCCGGGGGCGCGGCCTTGCAGCTCGCCGCCCAGCATTCGCAGGCCTTCGAATCGTGGTACGCGCACGTGCCGGGCCTCACGGTGATCGCGCCCGCCACTCCGGCCGACGCGAAGGGGCTGCTCAAGAGCGCCATTCGCGACGAGAACCCGGTGGTGTTCATGGAAGGGGAGATGCTGTACAACACCAAGGGCGAGGTGCCCGAGGGCGAGTACACCATCCCGATCGGCAAGGCGGACGTGAAGCGCGAGGGCTCGGACGTGACCCTGGTCTGCCATTCGAAGACCGTCGCCGTGGCGCTCAAGGCCGCGGATCAGCTGGCCGGGGACCAGATCAAGGCCGAGGTGCTCGACCTCCGCACCATCCGCCCGCTCGACACCGACGCGCTGCTCGCCTCGGTGGCGAAGACCCATCGCTGCGTGGTGGTGGAGGAGGGCTGGCCCTACGCCGGCGTCGGGGCCCAGGTGGCGTACGAGATCCAGGAGCGGATCTTCGACGAGCTGGACGCGCCGGTGCTCCGGGTCACCCAGGCCGACGTCCCGATGCCGTACAACCGCGCCCTCGAGAAGGCGGCCAAGCCGGACCCGGCGCGGGTGGCGGCAGCGGTGCGGCGCGTGCTCTACGTCGAGGCATAGCAGATGGCAACCAAGGTCGTCATGGAGGCGCTCTCCCCCACGATGGAAGAGGGGCGCCTCGTCGAGTGGAAGAAGAACGAGGGCGATGCGGTCGCGGTCGGCGACGTGCTCGCCGATGTCGAGACCGACAAGGCGGTGATGGAACTGGTCGCCCGGGCCGGCGGAACCTTGTTGCGCCAGGTGGCCAAGGCCGGTGCCACGGTGCCGGTGTCGGACGTGGTCGGGTGGATCGGCACGCCGGGCGAGGCGATCGAGGGGAACGGGGCGAAGGGGGCGGACAGGACGAGCGGGGCGGGCAAGGCGGACGAGACCGGCAAGGCGGAACGGTTGCCGAAGCCCGAACCGGTGGAAGCGCCAAGGCCTGCGCCGGTGGCGGCACCGGTGATGGAGCGGGCTGCCGGGGAGCGGATCAAGGCTTCGCCCCTGGCGCGGCGGATCGCCTCGGAGCGTGGCATCGACCTCAGCGCCGTCCAGGGCTCGGGACCGGCAGGCCGGATCGTCCAGCGCGACGTGGAGGGCGCCATGCCCGCGGCGGCCGCGGCGCGGACGGTTCCGGTCGCCTACGCCGCACCGGGCGAAGCGTACCGCGATGTTCCGCTCACCCAGATCCGGAAGACCATCGCGCGACGGCTGGCGCAGTCCATCGGCCCGGTGCCCACGTTCTATCTCACCGCCGAAGCGGACATGGAGCGGGTGGCCGAGGCGCGCACGGCCCTCAACGCCGCCGGCGACGCGAAGATCTCCTTCAACGACATCATCATCAAGGCGACGGCGCTCGCGCTCCGCCAGCACCCGGCGTGCAACGGCTGGTGGCAGGACGATCACATCCGCTACTGGAACGAGGTGCACCTCGGCATGGCGGTGGCGGTGGAAGACGGGCTCATCACGCCGGTCATCCGCCACGCCGACCGGAAGTCCCTGCGGGCAATCTCGGCCGAGACGCGGGACCTGGCCGCGCGGGCGCGGGAGCGGCGCCTCACGCCCGAGGAATACACCGGGAGCACCTTCTCGGTCTCCAACCTCGGCATGTTCGACATTGACGACTTCACCGCCATCATCAACCCGCCGGAGGCGGGCATCCTGGCCATCGGGCGGATCGCCGAGCAGGCGGTGCCGGTGGCGGGCGGCTTCGCGTCCCGGAAGCGGATGCGGATCACGATGTCCTGCGATCACCGGGTCATAGACGGCGCCACCGGCGCCCAGTTCCTCCGTACCCTCCGGCAGATGCTGGAGAATCCGCTGGTGATGGTGTGGTAGGAAGGACGCACGGTGGTGCGCCCCTGCTGCCCACATTTCATGACTTTCGACCGAGGATCCCGTGGCACAATTCGATGTCATCGTTCTGGGAGGCGGGCCGGCCGGCTACGTGTGCGCGATCCGGGCGGCGCAGCTGGGGCTGAGCACTGCCGTGGTCGAGAAGGACAAGCTCGGCGGCGTGTGCGTCAACATCGGGTGCATCCCGACCAAGGCGCTCCTCTACAGCGCCTACATCGCCCGCGTCCTGGCCCATGAGGCGAAGGACCTCGGCATCACGACCGGCGAGATGAAGACCGACTACGGCGTGGCGATGCGGCGGTCCCGCAAGGTATCGGAGCAGAACTCCAAGGGCGTCGGCTTCCTGATGAAGAAGCACAAGATCACGGTGCTGAGCGGCACCGGGACCGTGCTGCCGGGCCGGAAGGTGAAGGTGGGCAACGAGACCCACGAGGCGAAGAAGGCGCTGGTGATCGCCACCGGGTCCCGGGTGAAGGGAATCCCGCAGATCGGCCTCGAGCTGAACGGCACCACGGTGATCAGTTCCGACGAGGCCCTCTTCCTGGAATCGGCGCCGAAGAGCCTGGCGATCATCGGCGCCGGCGCCGTCGGCAGCGAATTCGCCGACATCTTCAACGCCTTCGGCACCAAGGTCACCCTGATCGAGGCCCTGCCGCGCATCCTGCCGGTGGAGGATGCCGAGAGTTCCGACGCAGTGGCCAAGAGCTACAAGAAGCGCGGCATCGACGTGTTCGCCGGTGCCAAGGTGACCGCCGCCAAGGTGGGCAAGGACCAGGTGACGCTGCAGCTGGAGGTGGGAGGCCAGAAGCAGGAGGTCACCGCCGAGAAGGTCCTCATGGCTGCCGGCCGGGCCGTCAACACCGAGAACATGGGCTTCAAGGAAGCCGGTATCGAACTCACCGAGCGCGGCTTCGTCAAGGTGAATCTCGATACCCTGGAGACGACGGCCAGGGGCGTCTACTGCATCGGGGATGTGGCCGGCCCGCCGATGCTGGCGCACAAGGGGAGCCGCGAAGGCGTGGTGGTGGCGGAGCGGATCGCCGGGCATCACCCGCCGGCGATCAAGTACGACAACATCCCGAGCGTTACCTACTGCAAGCCCGAGGTGGCCAGCATCGGGCTCACCGAGGAGCAGTGCAAGGAGAAGAAGCTCGACGTGCAGGTGGGCCGTTTCCCCTTCAGCGCCAACGGGCGGGCCCGTGCCACCAACGAAACCGAGGGCTTCGTCAAGGTCATCCGCGGCACGAAGTATGGCGAGATCCTCGGCGCGCACATCGTGGGCGGGCACGCCTCCGAGATGATCCACGAGCTGGCCGTGGCCCGGGAAAACGAGTTCACCGTCGAGGAAGTGGATCTCGCGGTGCATGCGCATCCGACGCTGAGCGAGGCGGTGGCGGAGGCGTGTCTCGACTCGATGGGCCGCGTCATCCACATCTGAGCATGACGGAACCCGAAGCGGCGGCGGGCCCGCCCGACGCCGCCGAAGATGCCGCGATCCGGCGCCTGATGCGGCTCGCCCTTCGGGGCACCGCGATGGGGGCGCTGACCGGCACGGCGGTCGTGGTGGCGGCCGTGCTCGGGGTGGTGCACCTGCGGGCCGGCAACCCTGCCGCCCGTGCCGGGCTCGGCTCCGCACCCGGGACCCTGCTGCTCGCAGGCACGCTTGGCGGCATGCTCATCGCCGCAGCCGCCACCTGGCTGGTGCTTGCGCCGCTGGGCAACTGGTTCCGCCGCGGCATGCTGGGTACGGTGAGCGCGTTCGCCACCGCCGTGCTCATGCTGCTGGCCATCCCGGTCCATGCCCGGTTCGGCCCGACGGGCCTCGCCGCACTCCTCGTGCTCTGCCTGGGAGGCGCCCTCCTGCTGTTCCGCTCCACACAGCGGTAATCCGGTTTCCCGCCGAAGGGAAGCGCGGGCTGCGGGCGTCCGCTCCACCGCGAAGGTTGATTCTGCGGCGCCATCCTGCCATTCTCCGAACCATGTCAGATGAATCCCGACGCAGCTCGGCCGGGGCGCAAGCGGATGAGCGGGTCAGCGGCATCATGCGCGCGGCGAAGAGCTGGGCGGCGGAAGCACCCAAGGCACTGGAGCCGGCCATCCGGGCGGTCTGCATCCGCCTCGCGGAGATGGTAGCCGATCAGCGGCACTACCTCGCGCCGCTGCCGGAACCGCAGGAGAGCGAGCGGCGCGCCGTGCTCGCGCTCGTGGCCGAGCGGTTGCGCGCCCCCGCCGTCACCCGGGGCATCGAGCCGCACCTGAGCGCGCTGGCGGAACTGGAACTCCGCGCCACGGGGTCGTGGTCGCTGGTGGCCGGGGCACAGAATGAGTGGATCGAGACGGCGATCCGCTACCTGGAAGGGTGCGCCGCGAAGCTGCCGGCCGGTGAGCGGCCGGATCCCTACTGGGCGGATGACGTCGTCGCCGGCATCATCGCCTCCGCACGCGCACTCATCGGCGTGGATGAACTGCACGCGCGGACCGAAGCCCGCTATTCGGGCGGCGTGCCCCGCCCCACCTTGCCGCCGGACACCGACGAGCGCTGATCAGACGCCGAGAACCGGCTCCTCATCCGTCACCGCATCGGTGGCACGCACGCGAGGCGCCTCCGCCCCCAGCAGCTCGAAGAACCGCCCGAAGACCCTGATGCCGTCCCACAGCTGCTGCAGGTCGAGCTTCTCGTTGGGTGAGTGCAGGCCGTCATCCGGCAGCCCGATGCCGGTGAGGATGACCGGCGCACCGCCGTTGCCCAGCATGCCGACCACCGGAATGGACCCCCCCGCCCGCACGGTCACCGGCCTCCGGCCCACCTCCTCCTCGAACGCCCGGGCCAGCAGGTCGAACACCGGCTCGGACACGTCAATCTGGGTCGGGTCGCCGCCGTGCAGGACGCGCACCTCGACGTCGGCCCACTTCGGGGCCAGCTCCTTCACCGCCTTCTTCAGCGCCTTCGCCACCTTCTCGAACCGCTGTCCCGGCACCAGGCGCAGGCTCACCTTGGCCATGGCCGTCGCGGGAATGACGGTCTTGGCCCCCTCGCCGGTGAAGCCACCCCGGATGCCGTGAATCTCGAAGGTGGGGAGCGCCCAGGTCCGCTCGAGAATCGAGAACTTCTTCCGCCCGGTGAGCGCCCGCGCCGTGACCTCGTGCTCCAGGAATTCCTCCTTGTCGAACGGCAGCGCCTTCCAGGCTTTCAGTTCAGCCCGGGTGGGCGGCTCCACCCACTTGTACAACTTGGGAATCCGGATCTCGCCGTCCTCGTCCTTGAGCTCCGAGAGCAGCCGGGCGAGCGCCTCCAGTGCGTTGGGCGCCACGCCGCCATAGGTGCCGGAATGGACGTCCCGCTGCAGGGTCCGGACATGAATCTCCGCGTAGCAGAGCCCCCGCACGGCGGTGTAGACCGCCGGCCAGCCCGGCGCCTGATAGCTCATGTCGCAGACGAGGACCGCGTCCACGTCCAGCCGCTCCGGTTCGGCCCGGAGCAGGTCGCCGATCACGTGCCCGCCCGACTCTTCTTCGCCCTCGAAGATGAACCGGATATTGAGCGGGAACGAACCATCGGCCGCCCGGGTGGATTCGAAGGCCTTGAGCAGGCAGAAGATCTGCCCCTTGTCGTCGGCCGACCCGCGAGCGTACAGGCGCCCGTCGCGGACGCTGGCCTCGAACGGCGGCGTCACCCATTCGTCGAGCGGGTCGGGCGGCTGGACATCGTAGTGGCCGTAGATGAGCAGGGTGGGCTTTCCCTCCACGACGGGGCTTTCACCCCAGACGAGCGGGTGACCCTCGCCTTCGACAAGATTCACGACCGGGCAGCCGAGCCGGCGCAGTTCGTCCATGAGCCAGACGGCCGCCCGGCGGCAGTCCGCCGCATGCTCCGGAACGGCGCTGACGCTCGGGATCGCCAGGAATTCGGTCAGTTCCCGCAGCATGCGGTCCTGGTCGCGATCGGGAAGCCCGCTGTCCATGTCGGCAATCTCGTGCTGAAGGTGAACGCTGTCCGGAGTCCGGAAACTATATGGTTCGGGTGACGTTGGCACGCCGCCGGTGTCGCGCAGCGCAACGCGAGGTGGTGAGCGGACTCACAGTAGGCCCATGGTGCGCCCTGCTACTTTGGCATCTCGCGGCCGGCACCGACGTGACTCCGGGCCGGCCGAAGCGCTTACCGCAACAGAGGCGTACCACCATGAGACATCGTCTTCCCGTTCTCTCCACCGGATTGGCTGTGGCCTTCCTCGCCATCACGGCGGTTTCGGCTTCCGCCCAGCAGGGCGTCAGCAAGTCCAAGGTGGATGCGAAGGTTCTGAAGAAGCAGTGCGAGACCCTGGCCCAGCGGGAGAACAGCAAGGACAACTCCAGCATGGCCGCGCCGGCGCCGGCCGTCAGCGACTCGATCCGGCAGCTCTGCGACAGCGTCAATGCCGCGAATGCCAAGAACAAGGAGAAGTATCAGGAGCCCAAGCCGGCGGTGAAGGACTCGACGATGCCGGCAACTCCGGCCAGCACCGCCATGCCGGCGACGCCAGCCACCCCGGCGGCTCCAGCCACCCCGGCGGACCCGAACAAGCCCAAGGACGACGCCACGAAGCCGCAGTAACGGCGCCGCTCCCCGGGGCCGTGACCGTCAGTGCCGCTCGGCGCTGACGGTTGCGGCAAGCCGGACAAACGCCTCGTCCCCCGTGGCGCCCTCCATGAGCGCCTTGAGCGACTGCACGGTGCGCGCAATGTCGGCATCGTGTGCCTGGTAGTACGCCTCGAACAGGTCGAGATGGGAACGGTAGATCGTCGCCCCGATCAGCCGGGCATTGTTGACCGGCCGGTCCGGCAGGGCGCCGATCGTGTAGGTCCGCAGCGAGTCCCGCAGGACGCCCTCCAGCCGGCTCCTGGCCCATCGCCCTTCCGCCACCCTGCCTGAATCCAGGGCGGCGCTGTCAGGGCGGGTGGCATAGAACCGGTTCAGGCGCTCGGTGAGTTCGGTGTAGAACGCGCCCAGCAGCTGCTCATCATGCCAGCGGTCGGCGGCCCGGCGGGCGTCGAGCGAGTCGCCCCGGTCCCGGAAGAACCGCTCGGCCGACCGGTACCCCACCAGCTGGGCAAAACTCTCGTTGAACGGCGTGGCGCTCTTCACGTAGAGCGAATTGTGCGCGATCTCGTGAAAGACGGTGGCGGCCAGTTCCATCGAATCGGGCGAGAGCGCGGTGGAGAGCAGCGGATCCTCGAACCAGCCCAGCGTCGAGAAGGCTCCGGAGGGCCGGAGGTAGACGTCGAGGCCGCGCCGCGCCAGCCGGTCGGCCTCGCGGGTGGCATCCCGCGCATCGAAGAACCCCTTGTACGGCATCCGCCCGACGATCGGCCAGTTCCAGGTATGGGGGCAGATGCAGTCGCGCGGGGCGGCCTGCAGCACCAGCAGCAGGG
Organism: Gemmatimonadales bacterium; assembly: GCA_035712285.1. Lineage (GTDB taxonomy): Bacteria > Gemmatimonadota > Gemmatimonadetes > Gemmatimonadales > GWC2-71-9 > CAMLHP01. The sequence continues at coordinate 18,816 of DASTBA010000047.1, forward strand.
TGTCGCGCCCCACATCGGCGTACTTCAGGTAGGTGCGGCCCGCGTCGAGACCCAGGCTGTCGGCGTAGCCCCGGACGTCCAGCACCAGGCGGAGGGACGCGCGCAGGTCGGCCGGCGTCGTGCTGTCGGCGACGAGCCGCGCGATGGACTCCCGCGACTGGAGGATCCGCGTCTCCTCCAGGCCGGCCCGCGCCAGGTAGCGGACATCATCGCTCGCGACGTAGGCGGTGGTCCCGCCCGCCACCAGCGCGCCGACGATGATGAGGAAGATCACGAGCGTCCGCCGCCGGGCCACGCTAGCGGATACGCACCACGCCGATCCGCGGCGCGGCGACGGTGCTGCCGGTGAAGGCCCGGCGGAGGCTGTCGGTGAGCTGCAGCGTGACGGCCGGCGCCTGGGGCGCCTGGATCACGCGCAGGTGCAAGCCGGACCCGGCACGCAGGGTTCCCAGCCGGTCGTAGCTGCCGGTCAGCGTGCTGTCAGGGACGAGCGGGTATGATTGCGGAAAGGTTGACGGGTCCTGGTTGTGCAGGTTGTCGAACGTGCCCCGCAGGTTCCAGCTCGAGTAGCGGAGCCGCGGCTCCGAGGTCACGAACCCCGGCAGGTCGTCGAGGTAATTCGCCAGCTGCCACTGCGGCACCAGCGTCGCGAAGGGAACCCCGGTGGTCGTCGCGACGTTGTCCGCCCCGACGCGGGACGTCGCCACCAGCGACCGGGTGAATGCGCTGCCGGTCACGTCCGCGCCGAACTGGTCCACCAGCCAGCGCACGAACAGCCAGTTGGCACCCCGCTCTTCCAGCGTGCCGTTCGACGAGCTCGGCTCGACCAGGAACTGCGCCTCCGGTGCCTTCAGGTAATCGTACGCGTTCTGCAGGTCCCCCGTCGCATACTGGCTCAGGCAGTCGCTTGCGACGCAGAACTGGTCCGGGATGTTCCGGCCCCCCAGCTCCTCGGCGAAGTGCGAGAGCCCCTCGTTGAGCCAGGTATCCTCGCTGAGCCCGCCCCGCAGCAGCACGTGCTGGTTGTAGCTGATCATGTGCTGGAATTCATGGATGAACGTCGGCGCGAGATAATTGGCGGCGAATGCGTGCGTGATGGTGCACCGGGTATTGGTCGGATCCGGCACCAGTCCGTAGAACACCTCGCCGCCGTTGGAACCGGTGTTGCCCGGGATCAGGTCGTTGCCGTAGAAGAAGCCCAGGATCACGCTGCCGCCGGTGTTGCAGTCGGGGCTCAGCTTGTTCACCTGGTCGGTCAGCAGGACGGCCACGACGCCGTTGTTGTCGAGGTCCGACTCCCGCCCGAATGACGTCGTGTCGAGCGGATAGAGATAATTGTCGAACAGGTTGCCGACCGAGTCAATCTCCGCCTGGGTGTAGCCGCCGGTGGGCACCGAGTCGTCGAGGTAGATGGCGCCCTTGGGACCGACCCGCTTCGCCGTGGCCGTCACATCCACGAAGGACGAGCAGCTGACATTGGCGCATACGTGGAAGGTCCGCTGGCTGCCCACGATCGGCGGGACCGCCACCACGCCCGGATTGAGGCCCCGCAGCGCGAAGCTGATGGCACCGGGGCTCTCCGCCAGCATCCGCTCGCGGCTCCGGAGGAAGGCATGGAATGCCAGGGATGACTTCGGCTGGAATGCCGGCAGCATCGGATTGAGGCCGGGCGGAAGATTCACGGCCGCGACGGCGGCGGCGGGCGTGGCCGATGCGCCGCGCAGTTCGTAGCCGGTCGAGATTCCGGAGGCGGTTTCCCTTCCGTTGGTCGCGACCGCCGCCAGCAGGTACTCCGATGCCGTCGTGCCAGCGGCCGGGAACTGGAGACAGCCGCCGTTGGTGGCCGGATCCAGTACCGACGACTGCCCCGTCGCGAGTCCCAGGGTCGTCACCGTGGTGCAGCCGAGTGCGTTGCCGGGCGGCGGTGGATTCGGATCGAGCGGCTCTCCCCCACATCCACCCAGCAGCACGGGCACGCAAAACGCGACGATTGTCATCAGCTTGCTGCTGCCCACTTGCCCCCTCCGGCGGTCGCCGTCGGCCGCGTCGATTTGTTGATTAAGCGTAGATATGACAACGACTTTTGACAATCGCGCGCACGGCCGGTAGCTTCCCGTCGTGATGCCTGAATTCGGGTTGCCGCAGCCGCTTTCGCCTGCACCCATCCACGCTTACGCCCGGTTCCTGCCTGCCGCGCCTGTCCGCGGGGGTTGGGCGCATGGAGCGCTGGCCGGGCAAGAATCGGGCACGTCCGCCCGCCCGGCCATGGTCCGGTAGACGCCATGGCCTTTGTCCACCTGCACACCCATAGCGAGTACTCGCTGCTGGACGGCGCCAACCGCATCGGCGACCTGGTCGCGCACACCCAGCGCCTGGGCATGGATTCGCTCGCGGTCACCGACCACGGCAACCTGCACGCGGCGTGGACTTTCTACGAAACCGCCCGGGCCGCTCGCCTGCGCCCGATCCTCGGCTTCGAGGCCTATCTGGCCTTCGGCCCGCGGCAGGCCCGCGAGAAGCCGGCCGGTGCGCCGGCGGCCTACAGCCACCTCGTGCTGCTGGCCCGGAACCGGGAGGGATATCGCAACCTTGTCCGCCTCTCCTCGATCGGGTTCACCGAAGGGTTCTACCGGCGGCCCCGCATTGACCGGGAGGTGCTGGAGCGGTACCGCGACGGGCTGGTCTGCCTCGCCGCGTGCCTCTCGGGCGAGGTGGCATTGCATCTCCGCCAGCAGAAGTACGACGAAGCCCGCGCTACCGCGCAGTGGCTCGCCGGTGTGTTCGGCCCGGAGAACTTCTGGCTCGAGATCCAGAAGCACGGCCTGCCGGAGGAGGATCTCGTCACCCAGGGCATGCTGTCCCTGGGCCGGGAGCTCGGCCTCGGTGTGGTGGCCACCAACGACGCGCACTACCTGCGGCGCGAGGACGCCGAGGCTCATGACGTGCTGCTCGCCATCGGAACCGGTGCGGACCTCGACGACCCGAAGCGGTTCCGCTTCACCGGGACCGAGTCGTACGTCAAGAGCGAAGCGGAGATGCGGGCGCTGTTCCCCCAGCATCCGGAGACGATCGCCAACACGCAGCTGGTGGCGGACCGGTGCGAGTTCGACTTCGAGAAGCGGTACTACGTCCCCGGCTTTCCGCGGCCTCCCGAGTTCGACAGCGACGAGGCCCTGCTCCGCCACCTGACGGAGGAAGGAGCCGGGCGACGGTATGGCGCGCCCCTGCCCGATGCGGTCCGCGCCCGCATGGATTACGAACTCGGCGTGATCGAGACCGCCGGCTATGCCGGCTACTTCCTCATCGTGCAGGACTTCATCCACGCGGCGCGGGAGCGGGGGATTCCGGTCGGGCCCGGCCGCGGCTCCGCCGCCGGGTCGCTGGTCGCCTACGCCCTCGGCATCACCAACGTCTGCCCGCTGCAGTTCGACCTGCTGTTCGAGCGGTTCCTCAACCCCGAGCGCGTCTCGATGCCGGACATCGACGTGGATTTCTGCTTCGAGCGGCGGGGCGAGGTCATCGAGTACGTGCGCCAGCGGTACGGGCGGGACAGCGTCGGCCAGATCGTGACCTTCGGGACCATGAAGGCGCGCGCCGCGGTCAAGGACGTGGCCCGCGTCCTCCGGATCCCGCCGGGGGAGGCCGACCGCCTCACCAAGCTCATTCCGTCCGGTCCCGCCTACAGCCTCTCCATCCCCGAGGCGGTGCAGAAGGTGGATGAGCTGCGCGACCTGGTGAAGGCCAATCCGGCCTACACCCGGCTGATGGACCTGAGTGCCCGGATCGAGGGCGTGAGCCGGCACCTGTCGGTCCATGCGGCCGGCGTGGTGATCGCTCCCGGCCCGCTGTCGGAGTATGTGCCGGTCTGCACCGCACCGACCCGTGGCGCCGGTGCCGCGGCGGATGGCGAGGACGCCGTCATCACGCAGTTCGAGATGGGGCCGCTGGAGAAGGTCGGGATGCTCAAGATGGACATCCTGGGCCTCAAGACGCTCACCGTGATTCATGATGCGGTGGAAATGATCAGGGCGCGGCGTGGCGTCACGGTGGACATCGATGCGGTGCCGTTTGACGATCCCGAGGTCTATCGCCTGCTCCGTGCCGGCCGCACCGCCGGCGTCTTCCAGTTCGAGTCGCCGCTCGCCACCGAGACGCTCCGCGCCATGAAGTGCGACCGGTTCGACGACCTGGTCGCCTCCAACGCGCTCCTCCGCCCCGGACCGCTCGACGCCGGCATGCACACCGTGTTCATCCGGCGGAAGCTGGGACAGGAGAAGGTCACCTACCCGCACCCGCTGCTGCAGGAGATCCTCGAGCCGACCTACGGCGTCATCACCTACCAGGAACAGGTGATGCGCATCGCCAATGTGCTGGCCGGCTTCTCGCTGGCGGAAGCCGACGTGCTGCGGAAGGCGGTGGGCAAGAAGGACGCGGAACTCATCCGGAAGGAGATCGGCCGCTTCGTGGAGCGGGCGGTGGCCCAGGGCCATCCGCGGAAGCTGGCCGAGGAACTGGGCGCGCAGATCGAGACCTTCGGCCGTTACGGGTTCAACAAGTCGCACTCGGTGGCCTATTCGGTGCTGAGCTACCAGACGGCGTGGCTCAAGGCGCACTACCCGGCCGAGTTCATGGCCGCGCTGCTCTCCTCGGAAATCGGGAACACCGACAAGGTGGTGCAGTACATCAACGAGGCCCGGGGCCTGGATCTCGAGATCCTGCCGCCTGACGTGAGCGAATCGGGGTTCAAGTTCACCGTGGTGGGCGATGGCCGGGTACGCTTCGGCCTGGGTGCGGTGCGGAATGTCGGCGAGGGGGCGATCCGCTCGATCATCGAGGCGCGCACCGCCGCCCCCTTCCGCACCCTGGACGACTTCGTGGAGCGGGTGGATACCCGCCTCTGCAACAAGCGGGTGCTGGAGTCGCTGGTGGCGGCCGGCGCCTGCGACGGCCTGGGCGGCCATCGGAAGCAGCTGATCGAGGCGCTGGAGCCGGCGCTGGCCGAAGCCCAGCTCAAGCAGGCCGAGCGCGACGCCGGCCAGTCCTCCCTCTTCGGCGAGGCGGCGCCGGCGGCGTCCCGCCACGTCGCGCTGCCGGACATTCCGCCCTGGACCGAGGCCGAGCGTCTCGCCCGCGAGAAGGAGGTGCTGGGCTTCTTCATCTCGGGACATCCGCTGGAGCGGTTCCGGAGCGAGGTGGAGCTGTTCAGCACGCGCAGCACCGCCACGCTGCACGAGTGGAGCGAGCACCCGGTGACGATCGGCGGCGTGGTGACGATGGTGAAGCGGCAGATCTCCAAGAAGTCGGGCAAGGAATATGCGCGCCTTGTGATCGAGGACTTCCACGGCACGGCGGAGGCGATCGTCTTCCCCGACAACTGGAGCAAGCTCAATCAGGTGATCGCACCGGATGCCGCCCTGCTGCTGACCGGCGGCTACAGCGACCGCGACCAGGGGGAGGACCGCGCGCCGTTCATCGTGGAAGCGGCCCGCCCTCTCGCCGAGCTCAAGGAATCGGGCGCGGTGGCGCTGTCCCTGCGCTGGAAGCTGACAGCCCCGCCCGAAGCCGACACGGTCAAGGCAGCCACCGCGCTCTGCTCGGCGCACCCGGGTCCCACCCCCCTGTATATTGAATGGAGCGACGGGAACGGGGAGGCGGTGCGGCTCCGGGCCCGCCGCCTGCGCGTGGCGGCCGATGAGGAACTCATCGGCGCGCTCCGCCACCTCCTCGGCACTGACGCCGTCCACTACGTCAAGGCGAACTGACGCATGCCGTCGTCCCTCTACACGCTGGACTTCGAGAAGCCGCTCCAGGAGCTCGAGCGGCAGATCGACGAGCTGAAGCGGCTGGGCGAGGAGCAGGAGCTCGGGGTGGCGGACGAGCTCGAAGGGCTGGAGCGCAAGCTGGACGAGCTGCGCGACGGCATCTACGGCTCGCTCACCCCGATCCAGCGGGTGCAGGTGGCGCGGCACCCGCGGCGGCCGTACACCCTCGATTACCTCAGCACCATCTTCACCGATTTCATCGAACTGCATGGCGACCGGCTGTTCATGGACGACCCGGCGATCGTGGGCGGCTGGGCCCGGCTGGACGGCGACACGGTGATGGTCATCGGCCACCAGAAGGGCCGGGACACGAAGGAGAACCTGAAGCGCAACTTCGGCATGCCGCAGCCGGAGGGATACCGCAAGGCTCTCCGCCTCATGAAGCTGGCCGCCAAGTTCGGTGCGCCGGTGGTGACGCTGATCGACACGCCGGGGGCCTATCCCGGCCTGGGCGCCGAGGAGCGCGGGCAGAGCGAGGCCCTCGCGCGCAACATCCTCGAGATGAGCGCGCTGACGGTGCCCTGCGTGGCAGTGGTGATCGGCGAGGGCGGGTCGGGCGGCGCGCTGGCCCTGGGCGTGGCCGACCGGATCCTGATGCTGGAGAACTCGGTGTATTCGGTGATCTCCCCGGAGGGCTGCGCGGCGATTCTCTGGAAGGATGCCGGCCAGCGGGCGCGCGCCGCCGAGGCGCTGAAGCTCACGGCCGAGGATCTCCTCCGGCTCAAGATCGCCGATGAGATCATTCCCGAGCCGAAGGGTGCGGCGCACCTGGACCCGGATGCGGCGGGCGAGGCGCTCCGGGCGTCGCTCATCCGGCACATCTCGGAACTGCGGAAGATCCGGGCCGAACGTCTGGTACGCCGCCGGGCGGAGAAGTACGCCGCCATCGGCGCCTACTCGGAACGCTGATGGACGCGCCGCTCACCGTCGAGGTCCGGTTCAAGGGCACGCGGAAGGCCTACTTCCGGTCACCCGTGCCGCTCCGGGAAGGCGACGCCGTCGTGGTGGATGCCGAGCGCGGCCGCGATCTGGGGCACGTGACGGCGGTGGGCGCCGTGGCGGAGAAGAAGTGCGGCGGCGGCTGCACCGGCTGTGCGGTGGGGGAATCCATCGCCGGTGGCCAGTCCGCGACGATCCGGGATGTGGTGCGGGTCGCCAGCCCGGAGGATGTGGTGCTGTACCGCGAGGTCCGGGCCTCCGAGGAGGAGGTACGGCGCAAAGTGATGGACCGGGTCCGCTCCCACGAGCTCCTGATGAAGGTGAGCGACTGCGAATGGCAGTGGGACCGGGCCAAGCTCACCATCTACTTCACGGCCGAGAAGCGGGTGGACTTCCGCACCCTGGTCCGCGACCTGGCGAGCCAGTTCCGGACCCGCATCGAGCTCCGGCAGATCGGCGTGCGCGATGAAGCGGCCCGGCTCGGCGGCGTGGGGCGCTGCGGCCGGGAGTACTGCTGTTCCAGCTGGCTCAAGGAGCTCTCGCCGGTCAATCTCGGCCTCGCGAAGGATCAGCACCTCTCGCTCAACCCGTCCCAGATCTCCGGCGGCTGCGGGCGGCTCCTCTGCTGCCTCAAGTACGAGCACGAGTTCTACGTGTCCAGCCGCAAGCGCTTCCCGCGCGAAGGGAAGGCGGTGCAGACGCTGCAAGGGGCGGAAAAGGTGATCGCGGTGGACATCTTCCGGGAGCGGGTCTATCTCCGCGGCGAGGGCGGGCCGGCGCGCATCATCCCTCTCGTCCAGCTCCGCCAGGAGATGACGGATGCGGAGGCCGCCCTCGTTGGTGCCGCGGCGCCTGCACCCGCGCCCGCGCCCGCGCCCGTGCCACCGCCGGCCGAGGCAAGCCGCGGCGAACGGCGGCGCCGGCCGCGCCGCCACCGCGACCGCGGCCCGGACGGCGCGTGAGCCGTTTCTTCCTCACCACCGCCATCGACTACGCGAATGGCGATCCCCACCTCGGCCATGCCTACGAGAAGCTGGGCGCCGACGCCATTGCCCGGTACCGGCGCCTCGCGGGCGACGACGTCTGGTTCCTCATCGGCATGGATGAGCACGGACAGAAGGTGGCGCAGACCGCAGCCGAGCTGGGCCTGACGCCCGAAGCGCTCACGACCCAGGTCGCGGAGCGCTTCGAGGCGATGTGGGCGCGCTTGGGCATCACCCACGACCAGTTCATCCGGACCACCTCCGCCGAGCACAAGGCGGGGGTGGCGGAGCTCATCGAGCGCATCTTCGAGCGGAGCCCCGACGACTTCTACGAACGCAGCTATGCCGGGTGGTACTGTGTCGGATGCGAGGCGTTCAAGCAGGATAGCGAGATCGAGAACGGCCAGTGCGTGCTCCATCCCACACGCACGCTCGAGTGGGTCGAGGAGCGGAACTGGTTCTTCCGGCTGTCCCGCCATGCGGACTTCCTGAAGGAGCTGCACGCGGGCAACCCGGCGTTCCTGCAGCCGGAAAGCCGCCGGAACGAGATCCTGGGATTCCTGGACCAGGGGCTCGAGGACATCAGCGCCAGCCGGAGCCGGTTCAGCTGGGGGGTGCCCTTCCCGCGCCGGACCAGTGACGGCGAGCAGCAGACCACGTACGTGTGGTTCGATGCCCTGCCGAACTACTGGACCGCCACGCGCTTTCCCGGCTCGCGCGCGGAATGGCCGGCCCAGCTGCACGTGATCGGCAAGGACATTACCCGCTTCCACGCCATCATCTGGCCCGCCATGCTCCGGTCGGCGGGGCTGCCCCTGCCGGAGCGGATCTGGGCGCACGGATTCGTGCACTTCCGCGGCGAGCGGTTCAGCAAGAGCGCCGGCACACGACTCGATCTCGGTGAGGCGGTGGACCGCTTCGGGCCCGACGCCTTTCGCTATTTCCTCCTGCGCGAGATCCCGTGGGATGCCGACGGCAACTTCGCGTGGGAGCGCTTCGAGGAACGCTACGCGGCGGATCTGGCGGACGGGCTCGGCAACCTCGCCTCGCGCACCCTGGCGATGCTGGCCAAGTACCGGAATGGCGTGGTGCCGGACGCGCAGCCGGTGGACTCGCTCGACGGGGCCGGCGCGCGGGCGGTGGCACTCTACCGCGAGCGCATGGAGGCGCTCGACCTCCGCGGCGCCGCCGATGCGGCATGGGAACTCGTGGCCGCCTCGAACCTTTTCATCCAGCAGACCGCACCCTGGTCACTGGCCAAGGCCGGCAAGGACGCCGAGCTCGACGGCGTCCTTGTCACTGCGGCAGCGGCGCTGGTACGCCTCGCCATTCTCACGAGCCCGTTCCTGCCCGGCAAGGCGCAGGAACTCTGGGCCGCTCTCGGACAGGCCGGCCAGGTCAGCCAGGCATCGTGGGACGCCGCACGCCATCCCGCGATGGCCGGAGCCGCCACCCGCCCGCCCGGGGTTCTCTTTCCCAAGCCGGCGCTGGCATAGTGCCAGAGCATTTTTTGCACTTCGGCTCGGCGAAGTCCTGTATCACATTGTGAAACAATGGCTTAGGTTGTGGGCTCGCTTCTTGACAAGGCTGGTACCGAGGGGCATCTTCCTCCGGCTTTGAATCTCAGGAAGCGAGCGGTGGATGGCGAAAAAGCGGCGCTGGACCCTCGTACTGGTTCCGCACGACTCGGAACCGTCAAAGATCATCGAAGTTTCCTACTCCCTGCTCAAGCTCGGTGGCGCTCTGGTCGCCGTGGTTATTGCCGCATCCCTGCTGTTCGGCTACGCCAATCTCTCGCATTCGGTGGACCTCTCCCGTGCGGACCAGCTCGAGGCGGAGAACCGCGCCCTGTCCGCAGAGTTGGGCGACCTGCATGGCCGCCTGCACCACCTGAGCGATACCATCGCCACCCTCGCGCAGCGGGATGAACAGATCCGGCTGCTGGCCAACCTGGACCCGATTGCGCCCGAAGTGCGTCAGGCCGGCATCGGCGGTCCCTCGGAGCCGACGCGCGCCAGTGCAGCGCCCGCCACGGGCCTTGTGCGGCGGGCCGACGAGATCCGCGTGGATCTCTCCGCCATGATCCGGCGCGCCAACCTCCTGGCCACCTCGTTCAACGAGGCGGCGGACAGTCTCGAGTCGCACCGCGAGCGGGTGGCCGCCATGCCGTCCATCCTGCCGACCCAGGGCTGGCTCACCAGCAACTTCAGCAACGCCCGCCTGCACCCGATCCTCGGCTTTGCGCGCCCGCATGAGGGCATTGACGTGAGCGCCCCCACCGGCACGCCGATCGAGGCGCCGGCGGCGGGACGGGTCACGGAAGTCGGCTGGGAATCAGGTTACGGGAATGTGGTGGTGCTGGACCACGGCTACGGAATCGTCACCAAGTTCGCGCACACGTCGAAGGTGCTGGTCCGCGTGGGGCAGCGCGTCAAGCGCGGGGATCGCATCGCCCTCGTGGGCAGCACCGGCCTCGCCACCGGCCCGCACCTCCACTACGAGGTGCACGTGAACGGGCATCCGGTGAATCCGCTCCGGTACGTGCTGCCGGACGTGGTGACCGACTAGAACTTCACCTTGGGCGCCTCGGTCGCGCCCGGCTCCGCCGCAAAGTATTCCCTCGGCTTGCTCATTCCGAAGATCTTGGCCGTGATGTTGTACGGAAACCGGCGGATGAACCCGTTGAACTGGTTCACCGCGTCGTTGTAGTCCGTGCGCGCCACCGAGATACGGTTCTCGGTGCCCTCGAGCTGGGACTGCAGGTCACGGAAGTTCTGGCTCGACTTCAGGTCGGGATAGTTCTCGACGATCGCCAGCAGGCGGCTCAGGCCGCCCGACAGCGCCGCGTTGGCCGCCGCCATCTCGGGCACGTTGCCGCTCTGCACCGCGCCGCTCAGCCGGGCCCGCGCGTTGGCGATGGTGATGAACACCGTGTCTTCCTGCTTGGTGACGCCCTTTACCGTCTCCACCAGGTTGGGGATCAGGTCGGCCCGGCGCTGCAGCTGCGTCTGGATGTTCCCCTGCGCCTGGTTCACCTTCTCGTCCAGCGTCTGGATCGAGTTGTAGCCGCACCCGGACGTGGCCAGCGCCACGAGCAGCAGGGCGGACGACAATCGGACGCGCTTCATTCACGATTCTCCGGTCTGAAGTTGATCCACCTGTTGCGCGGCGCGAGACACCGCCGCGACGTATCCCTCGAACACCGCCGCCGGGCAGCGCCAGCCGCGGTCATCCCGCCGTGCCACGATCTCGAGCAGGGCGGACGGATCGAACCCGATCGCCGCTGCCGCCGTGCGCACCACGTCCCCGGACGAATCCGCCGCCGGGGCCGCATGGTTCATGAGCCGCAGGGTGGCGCGCAGCAGCACCAGAATGGAGGACGTCGTGCTTCGGGCGATGGGGGTCAGGTCGCGCTCGACGTCCGCATGGGTCGCGTAGGCCTGCCGCAGGCGAAGGACCTTGCCCCGGAATTCGCTCTCCAGCGCCTGCCGCAGGTCAGTCGGGTTGACCAGGGCCTGCGCCACCGGATCCGCCCCCCGCAGGACTTCATACCGCCCCCGCATGTCCGTGATCTCGATCGGGAAGACGTCCGTGGCCCGGGCCCACTCGCCGGCGGTGAAGATGAGTGGCGGCTCGTAGGACGCCTTCCGCCAGGCACGGAGCGCCGGCCCCAGCGCGCGCAGGCGCTCCGGCACCACCTCCGTGCTCACCAGGAGGAGGTTGATGTCACTGCGACCCGCCACATAGTCCCCGCGCACGGCCGACCCGTACAGCACGGCACTGTAGCCCGCCGGCAGCGCCTGATCGGCGGCCGCCAGCAGCCCCGCCACTGCCTTCCTGGCACCGTCATGCATCAGAAGCGCCCTCCCGCGCCACCGCCACCGAAGCCCCCGCCACCGCCGAAGCCGCCGAACCCACCGCCGCCGCCACCCCAGCCGCTGCCGCCTCCCCAGCCACCGCCGATCCACGGCCCGCCGCCACCTCCCCAATATATCCCGCGCCGCCGGCGCCCACGGCTTCCGAGGATCGGCAGCACGAAGAAGACGAGCAGGAAGATGAGGAGCGGCAGGTACTGTGTCCACGAGCCGCCGGAGCCTCCGCGCACGGCATCCGGGTTCCACGCGGTGAGCGCCGAATCACTGACGCCCGACCCCCGGGCGATCAGCGAGCTCAGCGCCTGGACACCCGCCAGCAGTGCAGGGCCATACGATTCCCGCGCCAGCAGCGGTCCCATCACGTCATCACGGATGCGCCCCGACATCGCATCGGTCACGATGCCCTCGAGGCCCCGGCCCACCTCGATCCGGATATGGCCGGTGCCCGGCTGGCCGTTCTGGCGCGGCACCAGCAGCAGGACGATGCCGCGATTGCGCGTGGAATCGCCGACGTCGCCCTTGAAGCCGACCCCCCAGCGCCGCCCGATCTGCAGCGCCACCTCGGCCTCGTCCCGGTCACCGATGGTCGGCAGTGTCACCACCGCGATCTCCGACTCGGTGGCGCCGCGCAGCCGCTCGATGAGGTCGGTCATCTGCGCCTTCGAATCGGCGTCCACCACACCGGCGAAGTCGCTGACGAATCCGGTGGGCCGCGCCGGGATGACCTGCTCCAGCCCGGCCTGCGCCACGAGCGGCGCCGCGCCGAGTTGAAGCAGCATCATGGTGGCGATAGTTTTGGATCGTGCTCCGCCCAACGATGCTCCTCCTCGCGCTGGCGCTGGCCGGCTGCGAAAGCGCGCAAACGATCACGGTCCGCGTCCTGATCCCGGACCTGGATGGCCGTGCAACCCCCGCCAGCGGCGTCACCATCACCGCCCTGCCGTTCGACCGCGACAGCCTCGCCTCGGCCATCGAACGGGCCCGCCACGCGGTACGCCCGCACGTTGCCGAGCTGGACTCGATCTACGACCGTTACCGGGGACCGTTCCTGGACTATTTCCGTGCCAGCCGGCACCAGGCCGCCGCGAAGGACTCGGCGGCGAAGGGACTGCTCCGGCCCGCCGCCGTGGAGGTGATTGACCGCCAGGTAGCAGCCACCCGCGCGGCGCTGGACCGGGTCCGCGCCCGCTACGACGGCCGCCTCGACACGCTCAAGGCCGACATGTCCCGGTGGGAAGATAGCACCTACTCGGACTACGACAGTCTGGGCAAGGCGCTGTTGCAGCGGGCCGGCCGCAAGATGGTCACCGACACCACGAACCTGAGCGGCACTGCCACGCTGCGCCTCGTGAAGACGCCTGCCGGATGGTGGGTGAGCGCCAGTTCGTGGGATCCGCTGGATCCCAACCGGGTGTGGTACTGGAACGTCCCGGTGCGCGGCGACACGGTGGTGCTCGGCCCGGAAACCGGCAAGCGGCGGCCGCGTTGAAGCACGCCACCAGGACATGGGCGGCGCTGGCGCTGGCAGGAATCGCCCTGACGGCGGCGGTGCGTGCCCGCCCGGATGCTCCCGATACCGGAACCGGACTGGCGCAGGATACCGCACAAGCCGCCGATCCCCGAGCGCTGGGCCGCCGTGATGCCCCGGTCACGATCTACGAGATGTCGGACTTCCAGTGTCCCTTCTGCCGCCGGCATGCGCTGGAGACGTTCCCCATCCTCGAGCGCGAGTACATCGCCACCGGCAAGGTCCGCTACGTCTTCATCAACTTCCCGATCAGCCAGTTGCATCCCAATGCGGAGGCAGCCGCGGAGCTCGGCCTCTGTGCCGCCCGCCAGGGAAAATTCTGGCCGCTGCACGACCTGCTCTTCCGGAAGCAGGAGGCCTGGGCGCCACTCAAGGAGCCGGGGCCATACCTGCTGGGCCTCGCCGACTCCGTCGGCCTGGATCATCCGCTGACGGTGACCTGCCTCGCGGAGTCCGCGATCCGGAGGGCGGTGGAGGAGGAAGCCCAGGCGTCCATGCGGGCGGGTGCCACGGCGACGCCGTCGTTCTACATCGAGGGGGGGCTGCTGGTGGGCGCCCAGCCGATCCAGGTGTTCCGGACGATCCTGGATTCGATCGTCGCGTCGAAAGCGAGCACGCCGACTGGACGTCGCGAGTAGCAGTCCATCGCGCAGGCACGACAGGCGGGGCCGCTTCTGCGCGCCTTCGTGGTCGCTCGCGCTCGGGATGGAAACCGACGCCGCCGACCACTGACGCGCGCTCCAGCGGCCCCACCCGACTCGCTGTGGGCCGATGCGTTCTCAGCGTTGCATGGAGAGCGCGAAAATCAGGAACACGTCGTACAGCGCGTGGGTCCACGCCGTGATGCCGAAGCCGCGCAGGAGGTACATGGCGCTGAAGAGGAGTCCGGCGACCAGCCGGAAGGTGAAGGTCGGCCAGGAGAACGGATCCCCGTAGGGGCCGATGTAGTGAAACGCGGAAAACACCGCCGCGCCGAGTACCGCCGCCATGATTCCCGAAGGAATACCGCCGAGGCCAAGCACGGCCCGCCCCACGAAGGCCAGCGACCCCACCAGCAGCACCCGGAAGAGCAGTTCCTCGTAGATCCCGGCGCCCAGGGCGACGGTGAGCTGCGTCCCCAGGGAAAGGGATCCCACCGGCCCGACCGACAGATGAGGCATGCTCTGCAGCACCAGCGCGGTGAGCAGACCCGCGACCGCCCCGAAGCCGAGGCCGCCCGCCGCGGACTCGGCCATCATCCCCGCGAAGGTGCGGAGCTGGAGCGGACCGGGGTTCCGGCGCCGGTCACGGAAAACCAGCACGGTACCGATGCCGAGCAGAAGTACGTCGAACAGCAGCAGCCCGCGCCGGCCGCCCAGGGTCACGAACAGCGTCTTGAGCAGCACGTCGGCGCCGTTCCGGACACCGGCCACCGCATCCCCGGAAAGCGCAAACGCTGCCGCCTCGTAGAGCAGGAGAAGCGGCAGCGCGAAGGTCAGGCTGTAGCGTGGCGCGCGGGCGCGGCGCCAGTAGGACGCGGCACGAGGCGGCATGCGCGCCCTCCGTTCCGGCTTAGCTGCTCAGAGGCCCGGCACCCGGAAGGTGTAGTGGATCCCGGCCGAGAAGATGGAGGGCTTCGAGCCGTCGTGGTTGGTCCAGTCGTAGGCTGCGTGGAGGCCCATCCCGTTCAGGAAATTGAGCTCCACGCCGCCGCTGATGCCGAAACCGACGTCGGTATTGGCCGGCTGCCCGGTCTGGGTGGTACGAATGATGTCGGCACGCGGCGCGATCCACGGCTTGATCGCGAGCGCCGGATTCGGCACGGTGAACGAAATGCCGAGCCCGGCCGGGAAGTGCCATTGCTTGATGTCGCACGAGGAGCCCGGCGGGATGCAACTGAACTTGGGCGTGGTGTACCCGGCCCCACCCTGCAGCGTCACCGCGATCGGGACCAGCGGCCCACCGAAGACCTTCAGGTTGGCGGTGGCGCCACCGGACCAGACCGGATCGCCCACCTTCGGATCGAGCCGCGAGACAGACGCGGTCACGCCGATCAGGCCGAAGCCCGCCTTGACCGTCGCACCGCCGGCCCAGCCGCCGCCAGCCGTGTCATTGGGGAACCCGGCATCGAGTGAGAACCCGATCCCGCTGACCACCCCGCTGTTCATGACCGGAAGACCCGCCACCTGAGCCTGGGCCAGACCGGCGCCCGCCAGGGAAAGCGTGATGGCCAGCGCCGTGCGCGCGATCGCGTGTCTCATGTCGAACCTCACCGGTGGGTCAGTGCGCCGGAGCGCGGGTGGGGGGAAGCTAGTCCGCTCCGGTCCCGGTTGCCAAGGGAGAAAAGAGCGCGCCCGGCTTTCGGGGCCGGGCGCGCGGACGAGGCACGGACGCCGTCAGCGAATGAACGCCACGCCGACCGAGACGCCGTCCCAGGGCGAATCACCCAGGGCGCCCGCCACCCGCACGTCGAGCGACGGCGTGAACTTGATGTCCACGCCGAGACCCAGCGCGAAGAAGATGTCGGAATCGCCCCCGTCGGCATTGATGTTGTTGCCGAAGGCCGGGATCATCACCGGATGCACATACGGCACGAACGTCACGTTCGAATTCTCCATCATGACGCGGCGGCCGAGGGAAAGGCCGATCGGAATGAACGCGACGGTTCCGCCGTTCAGGTTCAGGCCCGCGCCCAGCGTGAGCGCCCCATCCAGCGGGAAGCTTTCGGAGGACTGCAGCACCCGGGTCCGGGCACTCGCGCCGAGGAGAACGCGCGTCTTGGTATCGGTATCCAGGAAGCCGCCGCGCAGCCCGATATCCCAGCGGTCATGCCCGTACCCGTAGAAGCCTTCGAGACCCCAGCCGTTCCCGCCCGGGTCGGACAGCGTGACGCCTACCTCGCTGGTGTTGTACGTCCGGTAGGGCGACTTGAACACCGGAGTCCCGGTCTCCTGCGCGGCGGCGGTGCCCGCCATCGCGAGGGCCAGGATGGCGCCGCTGATGCCGACAAGCAGCTTACGCATGCGATGGTTCTCCTTGTGCGTGCTCCGCGACGACCCGCACCTGCTCGCCCACCACCTGGAGGAACCCGCCCCGGACGCGGAAGCGTCGCTCGGCGGTCCCCTCCCGGACGACCAGCATGCCATCGCCGAGAAGCGTCATGAGCGGGGCGTGGTGCGGGAGAATCCCCACCTCGCCGTCGAACGCAGGCGCGACAACGGCGTCGGCCTGCCCATCAAACATCTTCGCATCGGGCGAGATGACCGTGACGTGCATCACGCGCTCGCCAGTTCCTGTGCCCGCTTGATCACGTCGTCAATGCCGCCCTGCATGTAGAACGCCTGCTCCGGCAGGTGGTCGAACTCGCCGGACAGGACCCGCTCGAAGCTCGCGATCGTCTCCTCCAGCTTCACGTACTTGCCGGGGAAGCCGGTGAACTGCTCGGCCACGTGGAACGGCTGCGAGAGGAAGCGCTGGATGCGCCGGGCCCGGGCCACCACCTTCTTGTCCTCTTCCGACAGCTCGTCCATGCCGAGGATGGCGATGATGTCCTGGAGCGCCTTGTAGCGCTGCAGGGTGTTCTGCACGCCGATGGCCACCGCGTAGTGCCGCTGCCCCACGAACTGCGGGTCGAGAATCCGGCTCGAACTGTCGAGCGGATCGACCGCGGGATAGATGCCCAGCTCGGCGATGGAGCGCGAGAGCGTCACCGTCGCGTCCAGGTGCGCGAAGGCGGTGGCCGGCGCCGGGTCGGTGAGGTCGTCCGCCGGCACGTAGATGGCCTGCACCGAGGTGATCGAGCCCTTGGTGGTGGAGGTGATGCGCTCCTGCAGGTCGCCCATCTCGGTGGCGAGCGTCGGCTGGTAGCCCACCGCGCTCGGCATCCGCCCGAGCAGCGCCGACACCTCGGAGCCCGCCTGCGTGAAGCGGAAGATGTTGTCCACGAAGAGCAGCACGTCCTGGCCCTCGACGTCGCGGAAATACTCCGCCACGGTGAGGCCGGTCAGGCCCACGCGGAGCCGGGCGCCCGGCGGCTCGTTCATCTGGCCGTAGATCAGCGCCACCGAGTCCAGGATGTTGGCTTCCTTGAACTCGAGATAGAGGTCGTTCCCCTCGCGGGTGCGCTCGCCCACGCCGCAGAAGACCGACCGGCCGCCGTGGCCCTTCTGCACGTTGTTGATCAGCTCCTGGATCACCACCGTCTTGCCCACGCCGGCGCCGCCGAAGAGGCCGATCTTGCCGCCCTTCACGAACGGCGCGATCAGGTCGACGACCTTGATGCCGGTCTCGAAGAGCTCGGTCTTGGGCTCGAGGTCGGTGAACTTCGGCGTCTCGCGGTGGATGGGCCAGCGCTCGGCGTCGTCCGGGATGGCGCTGCCACCGTCCACCGGCTGCCCCAGCACGTTGAGGATCCGGCCCAGCGGCGCGTTGCCCACCGGCACGGTGATCGGGCCGCCGAGGTCGGTGATCTCCATGCCCCGCCGGACGCCGTCGGTGCTGCTCATGGCCACCGCGCGCACCTGGTTCTGGCCGATGTGCTGCTGCACTTCCGCCGTCAGGTGCACGGTGCCGTCATCCAGCCGGAGGGCGTTGTAGATCTCCGGCAGGTGCTCGGGCTCGAACTCGACATCGAGCACCGGGCCGATGACCTGGACGATCCTGCCGATGTTGTGGGTGCTGACAGCTGTGGCCATGCCCTGGTTCCTCTAATGGTCGTCAGTCGTCGGTCGTCAATCAGCAATGGCACTGTCACTCTGAGGCCGCGCAGCTGCCGAAGAGGCGAAGCGTGGATCCGGTTTCGGCCCCTTCGCTTCGCTCAGGGTGACACCCTTCCCAGCAGCCTCCGCCTACCCCTGGAGCGCCGCCGCGCCGCCCACGATCTCCGCGATCTCCTGCGTGATCGCCGCCTGGCGCAGGCGGTTGTAGGTGCGCTTCAGGCCGTCGAGAATCTCGCCGGCGTTGTCGGTCGCGTTCTTCATCGCAGTGCGCCGGGCGCCGTGCTCGCCGGCCGCCGTTTCCACCAGCCCGCGGTAGAGGGCGTTCCGCACGTAGAGCGGCAGCAGCTTCTCCAGCAGCGTGGCCGCGTCCGGTTCCAGCAGGTAGTCGGCCCGGGCGCCCTTCCCCTCCGGCGCCTCGACCGGCAGGATCCGCTGGGTGGTCGGCGGGGTGGAGATGGCGCTCTGGAACTTCGCGTAGACCAGGTCCACGCTGGCCAGGACGCCCTGCTCGTACTGCTCCATCAGCGGCGCCATGATGTCCACCGCCTGCGCCGGCGTCGGCTTGTCGCCCACATCGATCCGCTCCGCCGCCAGCGTGCGCCCGAGGTAGCGGAAGTACCCGATCCCCTTCCGGCCGATGCCGTAGAGATCCACCGTGTACCCCTGCTGCTCCAGCTCCGCCACCGTACGGCGCGCTTCCTTGATCAGATTCGAATTGAAGCCGCCCGCCAGCCCGCGGTTGGACGTGACCAGGATGACCGCCGCGCGCGCGGGGCCGCCCCTGGCGGGCACCGCCGGCTTCCGGAGCAGCGGGAATTCGCTTGCGAGCTCCGGCGTCACCAGGTCCGCGATGACCTCGCGCAGCGCCTCGGCGTAGGGCCGCGCGGCCACCACGCGATCCTGCGCGCGCTTCAGCTTGGAGGTGGAGACGAGCTCCATCGTCCGCGTGATCTTCCGCGTGTTCTGGACGGACCGGATCCGCCCCCGCAGCGCCTTGGTCTTGGCCATCAGGCGGCGACGAAGACCTGCTGGAAGCCCTCGATGGCGGCGCGGAGCTTCGCGGTGAGCTCGTCCGTCAGCTCCTTGCGGGTGCGGATGCCGCTCAGCACCTCGGGATGGCGCGACTCGAGGAAGGAGAGGAAGTCCCGCTCCCACTGCCGGATCTGCCTGACCTCGACCTCGTCCAGGTAGCCGTTGGTCACCGCGTAGATGATCGCCACCTGCTTCTCCACCGGCACCGGCTGGTACTGCGGCTGCTTCAGCACCTCCACGAGCCGCGCGCCACGCGCCAGCTGCTTCTGGGTGGCGGAATCGAGGTCGGACCCGAACTGGGCGAACGCCTCGAGCTCGCGGTACTGCGCCAGCGAGAGGCGCAGCGGACCTGCCACCTTCTTCATCGCCTTGATCTGCGCGTTGCCGCCGACGCGGCTCACCGAGATGCCGGCGTCCACCGCCGGGCGCACGTTGGAGTAGAAGAGGTCGGTCGTGAGGAAGATCTGGCCGTCGGTGATCGAGATGACGTTGGTCGGGATGTACGCCGAGACGTCGCCCGCCTGGGTCTCGATGATCGGCAGCGCCGTGAGCGAGCCGCCCGGCTTCCGGATCCGCGGATCCTGCCTGATCGTCTCCGCGTCCTCGGAAATCTTGGCGGCGCGCTCGAGCAGGCGGCTGTGCAGGTAGAAGACGTCGCCCGGGTATGCCTCGCGGCCCGGGGGGCGGCGCAGGATGAGCGAGAGCTGGCGATACGCCGCCGCCTGCTTGGAGAGGTCGTCGTACACGCAGAGCGTGGCCGCCCCCTCCTCGTACATGAAGTACTCGGCGATGGCGCAGCCGGCGTAGGGCGCGATGTACTGCAGCGGCGCCGGCTCCGACGCCGACGCGACCACCACGATCGTGTAGTCCATGGCGCCGGCTTCCTTGAGCCGCTCCACCACGGTGGCCACGGTCGAGCGCTTCTGCCCGATCGCGACGTACACGCAGATGACGCCGGTGCCCTTCTGGTTGAGGATCGTGTCCACCGCGATGGCGGTCTTGCCGGTGCCGCGGTCGCCGATGATGAGCTCGCGCTGGCCGCGGCCGATCGGGATCATCGCGTCAATGGCCTTGATGCCGGTCTGCAGCGGCTCCTTCACCGGCTGCCGCACGATGATGCCGGGCGCGATCATCTCGACGATGCGGCTCTTGTCGGTCTCGATCGGGCCCCGGCCGTCCACCGGGCGCCCGAGGGCGTCCACCACCCGGCCCAGCATGGCGCGGCCGGCCGGCACTTCCAGCAGGCGGCCGGTGCGGCGGACCTCATCGCCTTCCTTGAGCTTGAGGTAGTCGCCCAGGATGGCCGAGCCGACGTTGTCCTCTTCCAGGTTGAGGACGAGGCCGGTCACGACCTCGCCGGTCTCGTGGGAGGTGAACTCCAGCATCTCGCCGGCGACGGCCGACTTGAGCCCGTACACGCGGGCGATGCCGTCGCGCACTTCGAGCACGGTGCCGACCTCGGCAACGTCGACCGTCGCCAGGTCCGCACTCTCGATTTCGCGGATCAGGATGTCCTTGAGTTCGCCGGGGCGCAGGATGGTATCGGTGGCCATGGGGTCCTGTGGTCTCGCTCGGGTGATCGGGTCCGAACCTAGCTTGTGAAAATAATCACAATACGGGGACGGGGGAAGGGGAGACGGGATGGGCTCGCCCCTCCTGCCCATCTCGCCCATCCTGTCACCCTCGCGACCTCATCTTCCCCTTTGCGAAGTGCGCCAGCACACCCCGCGGCCCCAGGCGGCCGAGACCCGCCGCGGTCGTGCCCGCGATGCGCATGGCCGTGCGGTTGAGGTGGGCAGCCGAGGAAAAATTGAGCAGCCGGACCACGGCCCGCGGGTCGTAGCCGGGGTTCTGCAGGAGCTGGCTGGCGGCGGCGATCCTTGTCAGGTCAATCACCCGCTTGAGGTTGGGCGCTGCCCCGGCGCCGAACTGCCGGGACAGGTGCTCCCGGCTCACGCCCAGCCGCCGGGCCAGGGCCGAGGTACGGACCGGGCGTTCGACATCCGCCACCAGCAGTTCCCACGCCTGCTGCTGGATCGCCTCATCCAGCCGCAGCACGCGGCGGGCGTCCGACATCGCACGGCGACGGTGGGCAGTGAGCGAGGTCCGGGTCACCAGCTCGCCGACGATCGCATCGTCTACATCGGCGACCGCCAGCGTTGCGCCGCGATCCAGCCACGCCATCAGCGTCGGTGCGTCGTTCGGCCGGAACGGCCCGAAGGCGATGACGGGCAGCTGCGGATAGCGCTCGCCGAGCCGGCCGGTGGCGGGGTCGGCCATGCGGCCGGGGCTCAGGACCAGGGCATCGGTGAGGTGCCGTTCGAGATGGTGTTCGAGCGCCGCGGCATTCCGGCAGGAGACGACGCGCGGGCCGCCGCGAGGGAAGGCCCGCCGCAGCGACACCACGGCAGCATGATCGTCCAGCAGGGCCGCCACCGCCGCCATGGTTCAGCCGGCGGAGGGCTCGGGCTGGCGGGCGGGACGCCCCTCACCGACGGCGACCAGGGTCCGCTCCATGTCGCCGGCCCGCTTCAGCACCCCACGGGCGTTGTCATAGGAGAGCTTGTCGAGGGCGTCGTCCAGGAGGAGCCACCGGAAGTCGGTGATTCCCTCGTCCGCCTGTGGCACCGGATCGCCACTGGGGGATTCGAGCAGGAAGAAGTGGCAGTATTTGTGGATGGCGCGGCCCCGGAAGCGGAAGTGCCAGTCAATGATGCGGATGGGCCCCTGCAGCACCAGCTGTTCCAGGCCGGTTTCCTCCCCCGTTTCGCGCAGGGCGGCTTCCGCCGGTGACTCTCCCGCCTCGAGGTGTCCCTTGGGAAAGCCCCAGTTGCCGTAGGAATCGCGAATCAGGAGGAATCGCGCGCGTCCCTCGGCGTCCCGGCGGAAGACGATCCCGCCGGCGCTCACTTCCATTTCCGCGCGCCGCTTCCCCATCAGAACACCGAGATCTTGATGTACTTCCGCGGGTGCGCCTGGAAGTCCGCCATGAGCTCGCGGAACTGCTTCATGGTCGAGGCGGTCTCGTAGTACAGGGTCGAGTCGGTGGCCAGCATGCCGAGGGTGCCGTCGCCGGCCTGGATGCGGCTCAGCAGCGTGTCCATCGACTGGATCACGTTGATGAGACTCGCCTGGTTCTGCTGCAGGGCCGCCATGACCTGGCGGAAATCGGCCGACGCGGCGCGCAGGTCGGTGCTGGCCGCCGCCCCGTTGTTGAGGATGGTGCTGAACTGGCCATGCGCCGTCGCGCTGTCGATCCGCGCCACCGTCCGGTCCAGGTTGCGCGACACACTGGCGAAGCTGTTCGCCGTCACCTCGGCGTTGGCGCCGACCCGGTCGAGCCGCGCGCTCTGCGCCTTGGTGAAGGTGGCCAGGCGGCCGGAAATCGCCGCGAGGTCGAGCACGCTCTGGCGGAATTCGCGGAGCGCCGTGCTGTCGAAGGCGCCCTGGATGCGGTTGGTCACTTCGGCCACGTCGCCGGCGATGCGGCTGGCCTGCGCGGTGAGCTGCCCGATGTCGGGAAGCGTGGCACCGGGCCAGGCCTCGCCGCCGGCCTGGTCGCTCTCGACCAGGGCGGCCCGGACGTTGGGATCCTCGGGCAGCGGCTCATAGGGAATGATGTTGGCATTCCAGCCGCCGAAGAGACTGGCACTCGACGCGATCACCGCGGGCTTCGCGGGTAGCTGGACGCCGTCGTCCAGCTGGAAGTCGGCCTCGACCCAGTCGTTGCTCGCCAGCCGGATCGCCATCACCCGTCCCACCTTCACGCCGCGCAACAGCACCGGGTTGCCGACCTGGAGGCCATCCACCGTGCGGAAGCGCGCGCTGTAGCGCTCCGGCTGGCGGCCGAGGTGCGTGCCGCTGAGCCAGAGCGCCCCGGCGATGACCACGGCCAGCGCGGCAAGCACGGCCGCTCCGACGGCAAACTCATTCTTGCGCTTCACGCGTGCATCCTCCGCGGCTCCGGCGCATCGGGCCGGCCCTCGATGAACTGCCGTACCACCGGATCCTCCGAGCCCCGCATCGCCTCCGCGGGCCCCACCTGCCGAATCGTTCCCTCGTACAGCATGGCGATCCGGTCTCCCGCCGTAAAGGCGCTGCGCATGTCGTGGGTCACGATCACCCCGGTGACACCGAGGTCCCGCGTGCGGCACATGAGCTGGTCCATCACGGCGGAGGTGACCGGATCCAGTCCGGTGGTCGGCTCGTCGTAGAGCAGGTAGCGGGGTTCCAGTGCCATCGCCCGCGCCAGGCCGACCCGTTTGCGCATGCCGCCCGAGAGTTCGGCGGGGTACTTGTCCTCGGCCCCGGTGAGTTGCACCAGGTCGAGTGCCGTCCGGATGCGCTCCCTGATGGTGGCCTCATCCAGGCGGCGCCGGGCCAGGCCCAGCCGGATGTTCTCCGCCACGGTCAGCGAGTCGAACAGGGCGGCGAACTGGAAGACGTACCCCACCCGCTCGCGCAGGAGCACCAGATCCTCGGGCTCCAGGTCGCTGACGACACTGCCGTCCAGGGTCACCGTCCCGCCATCCGGCTGCAGCAGACCCACGATGCACTTGAGCAGCACGCTCTTGCCGCTGCCGGAGTAGCCGATCACCACCGTATTCCGGCCGTCCGGCACATCCAGCGAGAGGCCGTTCAGCACCTGCTTCTCGCCGAAATGCTTTGCGAGGGCGCGAATCTCGATCACGCGCGGCTCAGAGCAGCACCAGGGCCCAGAAGGCGTCCAGCACCAGGATCGCTTCGCAGCCCAGCACCACGGCACGCGTGGTGGCGGCCCCCACTCCTTCGGCGCCGCCGCGGGCGCGGAGTCCCGCCCAGCACCCCATCGCGGCCACCGCCGCCCCGAAGCTCGCCGATTTCACCAGCCCGAACCAGATGTCCTTGAACTGGTAGAACTGGCGCAGTCCCTTGACGAAGTCCTGCGACGTGAGGTCCAGCAGGTTGATGGACGTGATCCAGCCGGCGGTGACGCCGACCGCCATGGCGAACGCAGTCACCACCGGGAACATCAGGGCCGCGGCCAGCACCCGCGGGACGGTCAGGTACGCGTCCGGGTTGTAGCCGAGGGTCTCGAGGGCATCCACCTGCTCGGTCACCCGCATGGTCCCGAGCTCGGCGGCGATGTTGGCGCCCACGCGGCCGGCCAGTGCCATGCCGGTCAGCACCGGCCCCAGTTCCATCATCACCGTCTTGCCGACCAGGGCGCCCACGAAATAGAGCGGGATGGCGCCGGTGAAGATGTAGGAGGAGAGCAGGGCCAGCACGATGCCGGTGAACACGGCGATGAACAGCGCGATCGGGACCGAGTCCACCCCCAGCCGGCGCATCTGGATGAAGAGATGCGGCCGCCAGGAAGAGACGTCGGCCAGGGCGCGCAGCGTGTCCTGGACGGCGCGCCCGACCCCGGTAATGGCGCGATTCCAGAACGGAGCCGTACTGGTCAGCTGGGGCACGGGGATAAGGTACGGCCTATGCCGCGAAGCTCGCCAGCGCCCGCCCTACATCACCCTCCCGGAGACGCTTGAGCGCCCGATCCCGGAGCTGCCGGACTCGCTCGCGCGTCACGCCCAGCATGCCGCCGATCTCCTCCAGCGTGTGCTCCCGGTCCCCGTCCAGTCCGAAGTAGAGCCGGAGCACCTTGGCGTCCCGGGGCGGGAGGGTGCGCAGCGCCGTCTCGATCTCGTCGGAGAGGAACTTGTCCATCGCCTGGGCCTCGACGTCGCCCTGCTCATCGGCGACGAAGCGGTCGATGAGCGTGCGGTCGCCATCGGGATCGAGCGGGGCGTCGAGCCGCACGTCGGCGGTGTTGAGCGCGGCGAGGGCCTGGACCACATCCAGCGCAAGGCCGGTGGAGGCGGCGATTTCCTCTGGCGTGGGCTCCCGGCGGAGTTCCTGGCGCAGGGCCTCGGCGGTGCGGACGATGCGGGAGAGGTCGGCGGTGCGGTTGAGCGGCACCCGCACGGTGCGGCCGTGCCGCGCCAGGGCGGCCAGGATCGCCTGGCGGATCCACCAGACGGCGTAGGAGATGAACTTCACCCCCATGTCGGGGTCGAACTTCCGGGCGGCGGTGAGCAGCCCGACGTTCCCTTCCCCGATCAGGTCGGTGAGGGCCAGCCCGCGGTTCTGGTACTTCTTGGCCACCGAGATCACGAAGCGCAGGTTGCGCTTGACCAGCTCCTGCATCGCGTCGGGGTCGCCCGCCTGCACCTTGCGGGCGATGGCAAGCTCCTGGGCCGCGGTGAGGAGCGGCGTGAGACTCACCTCGTACAGGTACTGGTCGAGAATGTCACGGTCGGCGTCATAGACGCCGAGGGACTTGGCGGTCTCCCGCTTCCGGCTGCGGCGCCGGGCGGGCGGACTCGCGGCCAGGATCTCGGCCGTGGTCATGTCGTCCGTGATGACGGGGACGGAGTCATCCGGTGGCCGTTTGGTGGCGCGTCTGGGAGCCGGCTGGGCGGCGCCGGGGTCCTTCTTCTTCTTCATGGCTCCAAAGTAATGCGGAATCGGGGAGTCGCACCGCGGGCGGCGGGGGCCGGCGCTTGACGCCGCCGGGCCGCGCTGGATAGCTTGCCGTGCTGCCGCGCCAGCGCCCCCGAGGAGTCCGGGGCGCGACAATATACCGGGGGCGTAGCTCAGTTGGGAGAGCGCGTGAATGGCATTCACGAGGTCAGGGGTTCGATCCCCCTCGCCTCCATTGGGTGAATCGCGCGGCAGTGGGGGTCGGTCGGCGTTGCGCGGCGGGGGCGGTGAGGGTAGCATTGTCGTCCGCGCGCGGGAATAGCTCAGTTGGTAGAGCACAACCTTGCCAAGGTTGGGGTCGCGGGTTCGAGTCCCGTTTCCCGCTCTCGAGGCAGGACTGAAGTGCAGGATATCGGCGCGGGGTGGAGCAGTCTGGTAGCTCGCCGGGCTCATAACCCGGAGGTCGTGGGTTCAAATCCCACCCCCGCTATCGTCATCGAGCTTCGAGCCGCACGCTTCGAGCTGCACAGTCTCGGGGCTTGTCACTCGAAGCTCGACGCTTACCCGGGCGGTTAGCTCAGCTGGTTAGAGCGCCACGTTGACATCGTGGAGGTCACAAGTTCGAGCCTTGTACCGCCCATGGCTCGCGGTGGGGCTGAGCGCTCGTAGCTCAATTGGATAGAGCATCTGACTACGGATCAGAAGGTTGGGGGTTCGAGTCCCTCCGAGCGCATGTGAATGGACGGGGCGTAGCGCAGCCCGGTTAGCGCGCCTGCTTCGGGAGCAGGAGGTCCCCGGTTCAAATCCGGGCGCCCCGAT
>DASTBA010000048.1:0-17592 GCA_035712285.1 Gemmatimonadales bacterium
CTGGTGCGCATCACCGTGCCGATCACCTCCAGCCGCTTCCGCAGGATCGGGTCGAGGTCGAGCTCGCCCGAGGCTCCCTGGAGAAAACCGAGGAGCACCAGCCGCCCGCGCGGCGCGAGCACCGCGAGGTTGTCCGCAAAGGCGGGGGCGCCAAGGATGTCGAGAATCACGTCCACCGGCTCCCGAAGCTGGGCGCGGAACCCGTCGGTTCCGGTCACGATGCCCACGTCCAGACCCAGCTGTGCCGCGCGGGCCAGCTTGTCCGGCGTGCGGCTGGTTCCGATCACGACGGCCCCCGCCATCTTCGCGAGCTGGACGGCCGCCGTGCCGACGCCGCTGCCCACTGCGTGAACGAGGAGGCGCTCGCCCGCCTGCAGCCGCCCCCGCGCGTGCAGCGCGTCAAACCCGGTGAGCCACACTTCCGGCACGGCGGCGGCGCCGGCATCGTCCAGGGTGTCGGGCACCGGCATCAGTTCGCTCTCGTGCGCGGTCAGCAGTTCCGACTGTGCGCCACCGGCCACCAGGCCCATGACCCGCGCGCCCGGCCTCCATCGATCCACATCCGGACCGACCGCATCCACCTCACCTGAAAATTCGAGCCCCGGCACATCCGCCGGCCATCCGGCCGGGGCAGGATATCTGCCGATCCGCTGCAGCAGGTCCGCCCGGTTGAGCCCGGCGGCCCGGACCCTGACTCGCACATCCGTGCCGGCCGGCTCCGGGACCGGAACCTCCCGGATCCCGATCACCTCCGGCCCTCCAGCCCCCGCGAAATAGACCTGCCGCATCGTCGCCATCGTTCCGTGCCTTCGTGTTTTCGTGTGCGCTAAATTGCGGAAACGGTCCCTCAGCCGGAAACGGTCCCTCGGGAGGAAAGATGCGCAACCTCGCCCGGCTCGCATGGGTGTCCCTGCTTCCCATCCTGGCCACCGCGTGCGCCGACGCCAACGGCTCGCCGCCTGATGCCTCCGACCTGGTCGGCCTCGAGCCGGTCGTCTCGGGACTTGCCTTCCCGCTCTACCTCACCGCGCCGCCGGATGATCCCCGGCTGTTTGTGGTCGAGAAGGGCGGGCGCATCCGCATCGTGAAGGACGGGACGCTCCTGCCCGTGCCGTTCCTCGATGTCAGCGCGCTGGTATCCGGAGGCAGCGAGCAGGGACTGCTGGGTCTCGCATTCCATCCCGGCTACGCCTCGAATGGCCGCTTCTTCGTGGACTATACCGACACGCAGGGGGACACGCGCATCGTCGCCTATCGCGCAAGCGACAATCCCGACGTCGCGGATGCGGGGAGCGCCGATACACTGCTGAGCATCGCGCAGCCATTCAGCAACCATAATGGCGGGCAGCTGGCATTCGGTCCGGACGGGTTCCTCTACGTCGGGATGGGCGACGGCGGCTCCGGCGGCGACCCCCAGCAGCACGGCCAGACGCCGGCCGATCTCCTGGGCTCGCTCCTGCGACTGGATGTGAACGGCGCGGCCGGCTACGCCATTCCAGCCGACAATCCCTACGTCGGTACGTCCGGTGCGCGCGGCGAAAACTGGGACATCGGGCTCCGGAATCCGTGGCGCTTCAGCTTCGACCGGGAGACCGGCGATCTCTACATCGCCGATGTGGGCCAGGAGGCGCACGAGGAGATCGATGTCTCGCCGCGCACCTCGGGCGGGGGCCGCGGCGCGAACTACGGCTGGCCCCTGATGGAAGGGCTGTCGTGCTACGGGAGCGCCACGTGCAGTCGTACGGGGCTGGTGCTGCCGGTGCTGGACTACTCGCATGGCGACGGCTGCTCGGTGACCGGCGGCTACGTGTATCGTGGCAGCCGGATTCCCGCCCTGCAGGGCACCTACTTCTATTCGGACTTCTGCAGCGGGTGGATCCGGAGCTTCCGCTACGTGAATGGCGCCGCAACCGATCAGCGCACCTGGCCCACGCTCAAGCCGGGCGGCAATGTCCCCAGCTTCGGCGAGGATGCGGCGGGGGAGCTGTACATCCTGGATGCGGGCGGGGTCGTGTATCGGGTGGTGAGTCGTGGGTCGTGAGTCATGAATCGCCCGCCGGGCACCTGACGAGGGCCGAGCTCGAAGCGCTGGCGGCGCGAATCCCGGGCAATGTCCGCTTCGGGCCGTCGTCATGGACCTACCCGGGATGGACCGGGCTGGTCTACGATCCGCCCTATCCGAAGAAGGACGCCAGTGCCTCCCTGCTCGGCGCCTGCGCACGGTGGCCGCTCTTCCGCACCGTCGGCATCGACTCCGCCTTCTACGCGCCGCCGTCGGCGCCGGTCCTGGCGCGCTACGCGAAGCAGCTGCCGGCCGGTTTCGAGTGCGTCAGCAAGGTGTGGCAGGACATCACGGTGCGGATCTGGAGCCGGGGACAGGACAAGGCGCGCGCCGGCCGGCAGAACCCTCATTTCCTCGACGCCGAGCTCTTCACCGAAACAGTGTACCGGCCGTATCGGGAAGCATTTGCCGGACACAGGGGGCCGTTCGTTTTCGAGTTCTCCCCTTTCGGCCGCCACCGGGACTTCACGCCGGATCATTTTACCGATGCGCTCGACCGGTTCCTGGCACACCTCCCGGGTGATGCCCGCTACGCGGTGGAACTCCGCGACGCCGAGTTCCTGACGCCCGCCTATTTCGAGGTGCTGCGAGGGCATGACGCGGCCCACGTGATCAGTTCATGGACCCAGATGCCCACGGTGGGAGAACAGCTCGACCTGGGCGTGGCTTCACTCGCGCCCTTCGTCGTGTGCCGGGCGCTGGTGCGGCCGGGGATGTTCTACGAGGAGTCGCTTGGGGAGTTCGAGCCGTTCGACCGGATCCGGCAGCCCGATCCGGACATGCGCCGGGATCTGGCGCGGCTGGTGCATGCCATCCAGGAACTGGGCGTGCCGGGGTTCGTGATTGTGGGCAACCGCACGGAAGGATGCGCGCCGCTCACGATCGCGGCGGTGGCGGCGGCATTGTGACCGCCGCGGCCAGTGCCGCCCCCACCCCAGCCGTGTCGCACACCCGCGCGATCGTCTCGCCGATCTTGTTGTTGGGCGTCGAGGCGCCGGCGGTGATGCCGATGACGCGCGCACCGTCGAGCCAGCGCTCCTGGCGCGCTTCGGCCTTCCGGCCCACCGGCTGGTAGCGGATGGCGCCGGACTCGGGCTCCACGCCGGCCGCGTCCTCGATGTGATAGGTGCGCGCACCGCGTGACTCGGCCAGCTCCGCCAGGTGACAGGTGTTGCTGGAGTTGTACCCGCCCACCACGAGCATGACGTCCAGCGGCTCCGCCAGCAGCGCCTCCACCGCATCCTGCCGTTCCTGGGTCGCGCTGCAGATGGTATCGAAGCTCCGGAAGTGCTCGGCGACATGCTCGGGGCCGTACCGGTCGCGGAGCGCCGCACCGAACGCCGCCGCGATGCCCAGCGACTCGCTGGACAGCATCGTGGTCTGGTTGGCGATCCCGACGCGAACGAGATCGGTGCGGAAATCGAAGCCCGGCGATGTCGCCCTGGAAAATCGCTCCGCCAGCACCCGGGCATCCTCGTCCGGGCCGCCCTGCCGGATGAAATCCAGCACCGGCTGCGCCTCGTCCATGTCCAGCACCACGAGATACTTGCCGCCGGGATGACGGTTCACCTGGCTCGCCGTTGCCTTGGTCTCTTCATGCCAGTGCTTGCCATGGATGACCGCGGTGAAACCGTCCTTCGCGTAGCTCTCCACCCGTTTCCAGACATTGAGCACCGACCCGCAGGTGGTGTCCACCAGCACGCAGCCGAGGGCGCGCAGCCGCTCGAAGTCCCGGATCGTGACACCGAAGGCGGGCAGGATCACGACGTCGTCGGCCGCGATGCCGCTGAAGTCGAATGGACGGTCCGGATCGTGCGCGAGGATCGTGATGCCCATCGCGCGGAGCTTCTCGTTCACGTGGGGATTGTGGATGATCTCGCCGACGAGGAAGATGCGCCGGTCCGGAAACTTGGTGCGCGCCTCGTAGGCGTAGTCCACCGCGCGGTCCACCCCGTAGCAGAACCCGAACTCCCGCGCCAGCCGGAAGGTGAGCGGACCGGCCGACAGGGTGTACCCGTTCGCGCGCAGGTGCTCGACCACGCTGCTCGCGTAGTCGGCGGCCAGCTGTCCCTCGATGGCGGTCTTGAGGCCGAAGCCGCGGCGGAAGTAGGTGGATTCCATGGCCGGAATCTAACCGGCGCTGTCGGGGCACGCCCCCACCGGCACGCGGTGGAAGCGGCCGGCCAGGGTGTACTCGGCCTGGTTGCCGTCCCGCCGCGCCGTCAGCCGGAACTCACCGCCGAGCATCGGCTCGCCCTCGGTCACGCGGATCGTGCCCTTCGCCCCGCGCAGCCCGACCACCGACGTGGAATCGAGCCAGCGGGCTGCCGCCGCCGCCCCCGGCCGGGTGTCCCGCGCGTCGGCGGCCGCGAGCACGGGATAATCACCCGGCTGGAGGCGCTCGCCGTTGGGATAGAGGATGAATTCGACACCGGTATCACCCAGGGTCGCGATCAGGCGCACCGCCGTGCCGCACCGGGCACCAGCGGCGTGAAGCATCGCACGCCCCGAATCGGCGCCGGCCCACTGCAGCTCCAGCGAAGACGGTTGCCGGCACGCCACCGTGCCCAGCGCCAGTGCGCTCAGCGTACCGGCGAGAAGACCAGGTCGAAGCGCCATGTGCTCCCGTTGTCCGGCGTGATGGGGTGGCTCAGGTCCATGCGGATCAAGGTCGCCCTGAGGAGAGGACTATACACCGAGAGTCCGATGCCCCCGCCCACCAGCGCCCTGGACCGGAACAGCGAATCGGCGGCTGCCGCCTGGCCGGCATCGATGAACAACACCGGCCGGATGGTCCCGCGAAGCGGCGACAGATCCAGCTGCGCCGCCCAGAAGCTTGGTGCGGTGACGGTGGCATAATCGAAGCCCCGGACGGTCGTCTCGCCGCCCAGCCGGAACAGCATCTGGGGTGGCGCCGAGCGTTCCGTGATTCCCGCCTTGAGCCGGAGAGTATACCCCCGCGCGCCGCCGCCGTTCCGCCGGACTTCGCCGTAGGCGCGCCCAGTCGTCACTCCCTTGCCCACCATCCCTTCGAGCGTGCCCGTCCAGTGGAACGCGCCGTAGCGCACGGCGCTGATGCTGGCGATCCCGAAATCCCCCTCGAGCACCGGGGGATTGGTCGCGAACGCCCCGGTGCCGCCCAGCTGGTCGTTCACCCAGGAGCGGGCGCGCCGCTCCACCGAACGCTGGCGCTCGCCCCGCAGGGTGATACGAAGGTCGGTCGCGAGGCCGACCCCGGTCACGACACCGATCTCGCCGCCCGAGGCCAGATAGTAGTCCCCGTTGTCGTGGGCGGTGAAGAGGGCGTTCATCGAGTTCGCGAGGCTGCGGGCGGGGGCGAACGGATCCACGTCACCGAGATCGTGGTACGCGGCCACGGTGACCCGCGCGCCAGGGGCATCCCGCACCACGGCGAGGCGACCGGTCATGCGCCGGTCGCTGAACCCGTATCGGACGGTGGGATACACATCGGTGAACGCGGCGCCGGGAACGTGAAGCCTGGCACCGGCACCGAGGGAAAGACCCTGCACCCGATTGTACTGCAGGGCGTCCCGGGTACGCTCGTAGCTGATGGCCACGGGGCGCTGGCCGGTGATGTCTCCAGGCAGCTCTTCCGAGATCCGCGCCATGTCCGCGACCACGGCCCGCACCCGCTGGTCATCATCGGGCGCATTGCCGAGGCGCAGCGAGTCGGTCCAGCCGCGATACTGCGCGAGGGAATCGTCGGGCGGCCGGTGCAGCTCGAACCTGCCGCCGCGCCATTCGCCTCTGACCACCTGCCCGCCCTGCCCGCCCTGTCCGCCCTGTCCGCCGTTCACTATGTAATCCGAGAACTCGCTCACCGCCTGGAACGGAATCACCATGCCACCCGAAAGCGGGATGGACACCGTGCCGGCCACCGACTGGCGGAAGGGCATCCAGTAGCGGCCGTCCTGGCGGGCGTACTCGACGTCCACGTCCACCGTCACCAGGCGGCTGATGAACGCATTGAGCCGCCGGGTGCCGGTCGAATCGTGGCGCCCCGAATCGGGCCGCACGAACAACCCGGTGCCGACGTACCGGAAGGTGAGCCGCACCACGTCGTGGGTCCCCGCGGCAATCCAGAGCCGTCCGGCGATGAGTGCGGGTGCGGCCCGCTTCGGAATCACCTCGACTTCATACAGCTTGAGATGGCTCCCGTCCGGCATGGCCACCGCAAGGCTGTCGGTCAGGTCGTAGTGGTAGAACGCCTCGGCGCCGCGGGCCAGCGGATGCAGCGCACCGGTCGCCGGGAATTCGTCGCTGAAGATGCGGACGGAGTCGCCCACCCCTCTCGGCACGAACCACGGACGGCTGAAATGACTCGACAGCTCGAAATCACCGGAGAGCTGCCGGGCCCGGCGCCCGATGATGTCCACGCGGAGGTCGTTGGGCCGCTGCCACGCCACGGTGGCCACCTGTTCCTCGACGGCGACGGGCGGATAATGACCCCAGCGCCGGCGCCCCAGTGCCATGCTCAGCCGGTAATGCAGCGTTGCACGATAGTCGGCGACCGTGGTGTCTTCGGCCTGATGGCGGGTCATCGCCCCAGCCACCACCACTCGGGTGGCCGGGGTTGCATAGGTCGTGATGCTGTCCTGCGGGAAAAAGACGGCGGTGAAGAGTGCTAGGAGGTGTGCGCCCATTTGCTCCGGCCGTCGCGGTGAAGCCCGTACGCCTTGAGCCGACGCCAGAGTGTGGTCCGACTGATCCCCAGCTCGCGCGCCGTCTCCGCCAGCCTCCAATTATGCGCATCGAGCGTGCGAACGATAGCCTCTTTCTCGCGGGCGGCGAGCGTCGTGGCGCCCTCCTGGCCGGGCAGGAACATCGCCTCGCCGATGTCGAGCGAACCGACCCGGAGCGGCCGCAGGCGCCCGCCGATCGCCGCGAGCCGGGGCATCAGGTCACGGGCGTCATCCGCGAGGTCGTCATCCGAGAGGGTGGAGCGGGCGGGCTGGTTGGCGTACAGCACCTTCCCTTCGGCATCGAAGACGACCACGCCTTCGCTGAATCCGTCGAGCAGCGCCTTGGCCAGGGGAGAAAAGACTGAAGGCATACCATTCTGTGTAAGTGTTTCAGCCATGAGTCAACCTACGCCTCACGAGGTCGGAAGTTTCAGTTCGGGACACCAGGGACCCCCAACCACGCTTGCTAGGGAGTCGTCCTAATGGTGCATCATGACACAGTCCTTGACCGTGACTCAGATCACCATTATATCACCGGTCGGTAATGTATCGGCGCCGCCGGGCCCGATCACCTCCTGACCCGGAACCTGCATGCTCCTGCTGGGCTTGGCGCTCGCCGCACTGATCGGTCTCTCACTCGGGACCCTGGGCGGTGGCGGCTCCACCCTCACCGTCCCGATTTTTGTCTACGTCCTTGGCTTCGAAGCCAAGCGGGCGATCGCCATGAGCTTTCCCGTGGTGGGCGGCACCAGCCTCGTGGGTGCGCTCTCCCACTGGCGACATGGCAATGTCCGCTGGAAGACGGCGTTCGTCTTCGGCATCGTCGCCATGACCGGATCGTATCTTTCCGCCCGCCATCTGGCGCCGCTGATCCGGGGCGAAGCGCAGCTGCTGCTGCTCGGGCTCGTCATGCTGGTGGCGGCCGTGTCCATGTTCCGCAACGCCGCCGGCCGCCGGATCACCGAGGCGCCCCATTCTCCCGTCTCCGTCCCGCTCCTGGCCGTCACCGCGCTCGGTGTCGGGACCCTTACCGGGCTCCTCGGTATCGGGGGCGGGTTCCTGATCGTGCCGGCCCTGGCACTCCTCGCCCGCGTGCCGATGAAGCAGGCGGTGGGCACGTCGCTCGTGGTGATTACGATGAATACGCTCTCGGGCTTCCTCGGTTCGGCCGGTCACGCCGACATTCCATGGGGGTTCGTGGCGGGCTTCACCGCCGTGGCCATGATCGGGATCGTTGCCGGCACCCGGCTGGTGCGGGTGGCCTCTCCCGCGCAACTCAAGCGGGGATTCGCCGTCTTCCTGCTGCTGGTGGGCGGTTTCGTCTTCTTCCAGAACCGCGCGGTGTTCCGTCACGCCGCGCCTCCGGCGCATCAGGCGCCGTAATCGTTGCGAGGATTCCGCATGCTGCTCAGGCGTTTCTACGATGCCCCGCTCGCCCAGGCGAGCTACCTCGTCGGCTGCCAGGCGACCGGTGAGGCCCTGGTCGTGGACCCGAACCGCGACGTCGCCCACTACCTCGCCGCGGCCCACGAGGAAGGCGTGCGCATCACGCACGTCACCGAGACGCATATCCACGCCGACTTCGTGAGCGGTGCGCGCGAACTCGTGGCGCACACCGGGGCGCGGCTGCTGCTCTCCGGCGAGGGTGGACCGGACTGGCAGTACCGCTATGCCGCCGCTGACGGCGCAACGCTGCTGCATGACGGTGATACGTTCACCGTGGGCAACCTGAAGTTCGAGGTCGTGCACACCCCCGGGCACACGCCCGAACACCTGACGTTCATCGTCACCGACACGCCCGCCACCGACCGGCCGATGGGCGCCTTCACCGGCGATTTCCTGTTCGTGGGTGACGTAGGCCGTCCCGACCTGCTGGAGCGCGCGGCCAAGGTGGCCGGCACGATGGAATCCGCCGCCCGCACGCTCTTCCGGTCGCTGCAGCGCTTCGCGAGCCGCCCCGATTACCTGCAGATCTGGCCCGGTCACGGCGCCGGCTCGGCCTGCGGCAAGGCGCTGGGCGCCGTGCCGCAGAGCACCCTCGGCTACGAGCGGGTGGTGAACTGGGCGTTCGGCACGCAGGACGAGGGGGAGTTCGTCCGTGCGGTGCTGGCCGGCCAGCCTGAGCCGCCCGCGTACTTCGCGGTGATGAAGCGCAGCAATCGTGACGGGCCCGCCGTGCTCGGCACTGTCGCCGCGCCACCGGCGCTGCCGGCGGCGGCGATCC
This sequence comes from Gemmatimonadales bacterium, assembly GCA_035712285.1. Taxonomy (GTDB): domain Bacteria; phylum Gemmatimonadota; class Gemmatimonadetes; order Gemmatimonadales; family GWC2-71-9; genus CAMLHP01. The sequence continues at coordinate 8,990 of DASTBA010000048.1, forward strand.
GCACCGCGCTGGAGCGCGGTGACGTGGTGATCGACCTCCGGGCCACGGCAGACTTCGCTGCCGGCCATATCCCCGGCACGATGAACCTGCCGTTCAACAAGTCCTTCACCACCTGGGCCGGATCGCTGCTTCCGTATGACCGCGAGCTGTACCTGATCGGCCTCGACAGTCCTGCCCGCACCACCCATGCGGTCCGTGCGCTGTCGATGATCGGGCTGGATCATGTGGCCGGCGTCTTCCCGCCCGCTTCGGTGGCGGAATGGGAGCGGACCGGTGAGCTCGAACGCGTGCGGCAGGTCGAGCCCTCGGCGCTCGATCTCGATGCCCCCGGAGTGACGGTGGTGGATGTACGCGGCCGCGCCGAGTGGGAAGCCGGCCACCTGCCCGGGGTTCGCAACATCCCGCTGGCTACCCTGGGCGAACACCTCGACGAGCTCCCTTCCGATGGAACCGTGGTGCTGCAGTGCCAGGGCGGAGGCCGGTCGAGCATTGCGACCGCGATGCTCCTCGCCCACGGGCACAAGAACGTGGCCAACCTTCGGGGCGGCTATCGTGCATGGCACGCCGCCGGGCTGCCCGTCGAGCTGGAGGACGAGGAGGTCAAGGCATGACTCCGTTGCCCGACCTGCGCCTGGCCCGCGTGGCCCAGCGGTTCCGCGTCCTGGGTGAGCCGGCGCGGCTTCGCATCCTGGATGTGCTGCGCACCGGCGGCGAGATGACGGTGACGCAGCTGGTGGAGACCACCGGCTTCGGGCAGGCAAACCTGTCCAAGCACCTGCAGCTGCTGCATGGCGCGGGGTTCGTGGCCCGCCGGCGCGAGGGACTTTACGTGTGGTACACCCTGGCCGATGCCGAGGCCTTCGCGCTGTGCGACTTCATGGGCGCCCGACTTGACGCCGAGGCCGAACGCGAGGCCGCGGACGACGCCAGCCGGCCGGCGTGACCGCCCGACGCGCGCGCATTCTTGACGCGGCGGTCGCCGTGCTCGCCAAGCACGGCATGGACGGATGGAGCATGGAGCGCGTGGCGCAGGCTGCCGACTGTGCCAAGGGGCTGGTCCATTACCACTTCCGCAGTCGCGATGCGCTGCTGGCCGCCGTCGGCCAGACGCTCGCGGTGCGGCGCATCGAGCGCCGGGAGCAGGCTCTCGCCCCACGGGGCACGGCGGCCCTGGATGCTCTCTGGCGCGTCCTGCGGGAGGATACCCGCGACGGCCGCGCCGCTGCGTGGCTCGTCCTTGGCCTCAACGGGGCGTCCGCCGTACGCCAGGCGATGATGCCGCCTGCGCCGCTGCTTGACCGATTCGCGGCCGCGGCCGGTGTCGCCCTCGAAGGGGAGCCGCTGGCGTCGCGATCGGCCCATGCGCTGCTGCTGGTGCTGGATGGCTTCGAGGCCGCGCTGGTGCGGGGCGCGCCCGAGGCGGACGTCAGGGAAGCCTACGACCGGGTGTGGCTGGCGATGCTGGGCTAGTTACCGGCGCCGCCGGCGATGCGGCATCCGGTGCCGCTGCTGATGCTGTGGTGCCGGCTGCCGCGCAAGGAGCGCCCGCAGGTCGTCCAGGGAATTCGCCAGGAGCGGTGGGTGATTCCCCCGCCCCACCGCGAAGAGCAGCGCCCGGTCGAGCCGGGGCAACTCGTCCACCCGGAGCCGCCGGGCCTGGCCTTCGCGAAGCATCAGGCGCACCGCCGGCCGGCCTTCGTGCACCTCGTAGCGGAGCGCCACCGTATCTCCCTTGAGATGCACGCTGCCGGGAAGCGCGTCCAGTGCTGCGCGCTCCGGCGCCGGCACGAGTTCCTGAGGAACCAGCGCGACGCGCGCCCGCACGAACTCATCCCAGCTGCGCACCCCGTCCGCTTCCAGCTGCTGGCGCAGCTGGCGCAGCAGTGCCGGCCGCGAGATGGCCGGCAGCGTTCCACCGGAGCGGCGCCAGTACTCGTCGAGCGCCTCCACCGCACGGCGGATCCGCCCCTGGTCGGGGTGAATCGTCTCGCCCTCGATGAGCGCCGCGCCAAGGGCATCCAGCGCCGCCTCCTGCCACTCCTCCGGGAACCGGCCTTCCAGCAGCGTGACCTCCGCATCCAGCTCGAACCCGAAATACCGCCGCGTCCGGGACACGGCGACCCGCTGGTGCTTGCGCGGTCCGCCCACGGTGAAGCGCGGCGAGCCCCACGTCGCATGGCGCTGGATCAGGTCGTACGGCAGCGTGGTGCCCTCGATCCCGGCGCGCGGCACGCCGAACCGGTCGGCGAAGAAGCGGAGCTTCCCCGCCACCGCACCCCAGCTCCCGGCGACCGAGGTCTTCGACACGCGTGCCTCCTGGCCGTCGGCGGTGCGCTCGTCCAGCACGAGGTCGAACGGCATCACCAGGGCCACGAGCTCCTGGAACGCGTGGCGGATCTCCTTGCCGGCGTGCGGCAGCGTGGCGGGGAGCGGCAGTTCCAGCGCGCGGTAGACCGACGCCGTCCCGAGGGCGATGTCCTCGATGGCCTTGACGAGCACACCGCGGCGCTCGGCCCACGCCTGGAGCCCATCCTCGAACAGGTGGCGCGGCAGGCCGTACACCTCGCCGAGATACCCGTGCTGGTTCACCGCTTCGGCATACAGGTTGTAGCCGGTGAGATGGTCGCTGCCGTTGGCCACCACGCCGTGCAGGTCGCGCTCGTCGCGGGTCATGCGGTGCAGCGAGTCGATGTTGGAGCAGACCGCAACGACCGGCGCGAGCGTGTCCGGCATCCGGGCCAGCAATTCGCCCCAGGCGCGGTCCACCGGCATCGCCTCCACCTGACGCCCGTAGGCGGTGAGCCGTCCGTCCTTGATGAGCCCGCGCTCGGCCAGGACCGTCACGGCGCGGCGATACGCGGCGCGATCCAGCGGCACGGGAAGATCCAGGTCGGACGCATCCACGCCGATGGCGGCACAGGTGATGGCGACGCGCTCCGCGTCGCCGGCCAGCTGGAACTCCGGCGGGCCGGGCCGGAGGGCATCGAAGTCGAGGTTGCGGTCGCTCAGGATCCATACTTCGCCATGGGCCACGCGGCCGTGAACCCGGCCCGCCATCTGGAGAATCTCGTTGGCTCCGAGGTACAGCCGGTGGAGGACGTTCCGGCCGCGCTCCACCACGTTGCCGTAGCGGGCATCGTAGATCACGACCGTATCCAGGCCGCGCAGGTTGAGCGCGCTCTGGCCCGCCGCGGTCATGGCGAGCAGCCAGGGATGCTCGACTTCCCCCTCGAGAAACGGACGGATCACCCGGATCGGCTCGCCGCCGTGATAGAACGCGGTGGTGAGCCGCTTCCACTGCTCGCCCAGCGCCGCGGCGAGGTGCTCGACCTCGGCGCGGGTGGGCACGAACACCGCGACACCACGCTTCTCCTTGATGAGCTTCCGCACGAACCGGTCATCCAGGAACTCCAGCGGCTTCTGCGGCACTACCTCGACCCGCGCCCGCAGCGCCGGATCGAAGGCCGAGGTCTCCAGCACCTCGCTGCTTTCCAGGTAACGGGCGTAGAAGGCCGGATCCACCGTGGCGCTGAGCCAGATGAACCGGCAGCCGGCACGCTTGCCGAGGGCCAGGCAGAGCTCCAGCTCGGCGGAGGTCTGGTGGATCTCGTCCACCACGATCGTGTCGGTCCGGGAGATGAGCCCGTCCTCGAACCACCGCCGGGCGATTCCGGTGGTGACGACGACGACGTTCCAGGTGGGCGTCTCGGGCGTGGCCTCGCGCTCGCGGTTGACCACGCCCACGCGAAGCGGCTCATCCAGAATCGCCTCGGCGATGGGACGGATGCCGAGCGTCTTGCCGGTGCCGGTCCCCGCCACGATACCGAAGCCCTTGCCGTCGGCGGCCCAGCGGCGGAGCTCCTTGCCGTGCTGGCGCTCGAGCAGGGTCTCGATATGGAGCCCGAGGGCCAGTTCGATGGTCTCGCACGCGGCACGGGTCGGGGCGATGACGATCACCCGCCCACGCGGATGGCGGGCGCGGCGGTAGGCATCGGGATCGGGCGGAAGGTGGTGGTCGCGATGATTCACGGAGCGTATCGCGCCAGTACGGTGGAGTCGGCCCCGAAGCGGAATTCCAGGGTGGTGAGCGTATCGCCGGCCACGGCCGCGGCGCCGACGCTGCCCCAGTGCGGCACGTGCAGGACGCGGTGCAGCGTTCCCGACGTGTCATACTCGCGCCATTCGCGCCCGCGATCAGCTCCGAATGCCGGCCGGAGGATCCAGAACCGGCTTCCCGTCCCGGCCACCAGCAGATCCATCCGCTGGCGCGTGGCGGGCCAGTTGGCGGCCTTCACGAGTGCCTCCGCGCGGCGCAGGAAGAACGAATCCAGCTTCGGTCCCAGGCGCTGGGCGGCGAGCTCGCCCCGGATGGACTCGCGGATCGAGTCGGCATACTTGGCACGGTCGTCGGAAGTCACGGGGTCTGCCGTCAGGTCGAGCGCGATCGTCATCGCCGGAGCGCCGGCCCAGGAGTACACCTGCACCGAATCGGAGCCGGACGATGCCACAACCGTCGTGCCGTCACCGAGCACCGCGACGAGCGGGCGCCGCCGCACCGGCGCATCCACGCGCGAGAAGGTCGTCGCATCCCGGATCACGGTGGAGAGCGGTCCCTCGAACGAAAGCAGGGAGTTGGTGAGGCTGGTGGCGCCGTCGGCCACCGCCCAGACGTGCCCGCGGGGGGCGCTGTCGGCCGCACCAAAGGCGATCGGATACGGATCGGCCCAGACGTGCAGGGCACCGGCGTGCCGGAAGATCCCGGCCACGCGGGCGCCCTGATTCATCAGGATCGGGAGCTGGACGCTGCGGACAAAATGGCCGGTGGAATCGAGAATCGAGAGCCGCGCGAGCGCGGCATCCCATATCGCAAGCGAATCGTCATCCCAGCTGCTCGCCAGCCACGGATAGCGGAACTCGCCGGGTCCGTCACCCTCAGGAAGCGCAGTGAGGGAGTCTCCCTCGCAGCTCCACGCACTGGCGCCGCCGGCCACGATCCAGATGGTGCACGGCGGCACGATGACCAGCGACCGCCGGGCCGCGGGACCGATCTCGAAGGCGTGCTGCCACAGCTGATGCACGGCGATGGGAACGGGCGCCGCCCTGTCCGGACCAGGCCGCTCGGCCGCATGACAGCCGGCCGCGGCCCCGAGGCCGATCGCAGCCAGCCAGCCATGATTGTATCGCATGCCCAAAGGTAGTCCCGAATGCAATCAGGGCAGGAACGCCCGGCCATGGGTCCCTGCCCTGATTGGTCCTGCTTCAGCAACCTGACGGCGGTGCGTCAGTCGTCGTCGCGATCCCGGTACTTGCGGTCCCGGTCATACCGGCCGCCGCGATCGTAGCGGTTGTCGCGGTCGTACCGGTCATCCTGCCCGTAGCGGTAGTCCTGCTGGTAGCGATCGTCCCAGTCACGGTAGTACCGGCCATCGCGCTCGTAGATGATCGCCACCTGAAGCCCGTCCCGCCCGTCGAACGGCCGGTCGTAGTACCGGCCCTGGTCGTAGTAGACCCGTACCGGACGGTAGCCGTGATCCCGCCACCAGCGGGCGCTCCGGTAGGCCCGGCCATGCGCCTTGAACTGCCGGACCACGATCACCCTGGGCGCCACGACCCGGCGGGCCGGCACGCGATCCACCACGACCACACGCTGGGGATACCGATCCCCGATATGGGCATGAACGTCCACGGCGACCTGGGCGGCGGCTGGCATCGGGGCGAGCGCCAGCGCGCCAATGAGTACGGACATGCCGGCAAGGGTGCTTCGCATAACGACCTCGGCTCGTGAAACGGTGATGCTGCATGGAGCAGTGCCGTGTCGCCTTTACGCGAGCCGCATGCCAGATAGCATGTTGTTGACTTGCTTGACCTTACTGGGCAGGCAGGGGGCGCTCGTGTCCGTCCTGGGAGACGCGGATCACCCCGCGTTCGGTAACGATCTGGTGCATGAGGACATCGTGCGCCGACATCGGGACCTTCGGCACGAGCTGGAGACTGAAACAGATGCCGGTGCGGATTGCATCGGGCCGGGCGCCCGCGAGGAGGCGATCATAATAGGCCTTGCCGTGACCCAGACGACCGCCAGCACGGTCGAACGCGACACCCGGCACCACAAAGAAATCCACGGCGGCCGGGGACAGTTCACGGCGCGCGTCGGCGCGGAGCTGTGGCGCCGGCTCCAGCAGGCCGAACCGCGCCGGCTCCAGCTCCTCGACCGAGCGTAACTGGAACAGGCGGAGCCCGGCCGGGGAGACCCAGGGCACCACCACCTGCCGTCCCCCGGCGAGCGCCGCACCGATGGCCGGAAGCGTTTCCACCTCGCTCTTCACACCCACGAACCAGCCGAGCACCCCCGCTGCCCCATATTCGGGCAAGGCCAGGAGGTACCGGCGGATGGCGGCGCTCTTCTCCTCCCGGTCCGGCGTCCGGTCCCGCTCGGCAAGGATGGCCGCGCGGAGCCGTGCTTTCTCATCCATGTAGTCGTACCTTTCCGGACGATCCCTTCACCTGATGGCGGGCGCGCGTGTCGGCAGCATTCAGCGTAATGGTAGCGAAGGATTATCTCAATTTCGCGGCGGCGCATTTCATCACCATGCGCGGCCACCAGTGCGAATCGCTCCACGGGCACAACTACCGGGTGGGCGTGACGGTCGAGGGCGCCCTGGACCCCGAGTGCCTCTGGGTGATGGACTTCAGCGCCCTGAAGGAGATCCTGCGCCCGCTGGTGAAGGTGGTTGACCACAGGGTGATCCTGCCGGCCAGCAACCCGAAGCTCACACTGGAGCATCGCGACGGGCGGGTGCATGTCACCGTCTTCGGCGAGGCCCGCTACGTTTTTCCGGAACGCGACTGCGCCATCCTGCCGCTGGCGAACAGCACTGCGGAGATGCTGGCGGAGCACTTCGGCCGCGAAGTCCAGCTCGCGCTCAGGGCCCGGGAGGTGCGCGACGTGACGCGGCTCGCGATCGAGATCGAGGAAAGCCCCGGCCAGACCGCCATCTGGGAATCCCGCTGACGGCCGGCTGCAAGAAAGGAGACCCCATGCCTGACACCACGTACTCCGGCGACGCACTCCGGACCCGCCTGAAGGACCTGCCGACGTGGTCCGAACACGACGGCGCCATCGAGCGTGTGTATGCCACCGACGGCTGGCCCACCACGATCATGCTGGTGAACCTCATCGCCTTTCTGGCCGAGGCGGCCGATCATCACCCTGATCTCGCGGTGAGCTGGGCCCGCGTCGTCGTGCGGCTCAACACCCACTCGGCGGGGGGCATCACCGACAAGGACATCGAGCTCGCGCGCACGATCGAACGTCAGGCACTCTGGCGGCCGGGCGGCGGTGCGCTCGATGGCACGCGCAAGAAGTGGGTCTTGCCGGAGCCGGCATAACGGCCCCACGCGTCGTCGAGATCCACCCGGCTCCCGATCCGCTCGCCGCGCTGGCCGCGATTTCGGCGTGGCCGGGCGCCATCCTGCTCGAGAGCGCCGGTCCGGTGACGGCGCAGTCGTACTTCACCTACCTGATGGCCGAGCCGTCCGCCGTGCTCCGGATGGAGCCCGGACCGCATGCGATCGATGCGCTTGCCTCCATGGCGGCGCGTGCCTTCACGCCAGCGGTCCCGGACCTGCCGCCATTCCAGGGCGGACTCGCCGGGTACATCTCCTACGAGACGGGCGCCGCCCTCGAAGGCGTGGCGCCGGCCATGGCATCGGGAGATTCACCCGGCCCAGGCATCTGGATCGGCCGCTATGACTGGGTCGTCGCGTGGGACCGGCGCTCGGGCGGATGCTGGCTCATTGACCATCGCGGTGATCACGAGGCAACGGCGGGCATCGCAGACCTGCTGCGAGAGGCACGGCTCCCCGCGGCGCTGAGGGGAACGATTTCGCCGAAACCCGGCGCCGGCCTTCCGCCATCCAGCTTCTCGCGCCCCGACTACCTCGGCGCGGTGGAGCGGGTCCGGGAGTACATCCGCGCCGGTGATGTGTTCCAAGTGAATCTCTCGCAGCAGTTTACTCTGCCTTCCACCAGGCCGCCCCTCGAGCTGTACGCCCGTCTCCGGCAGGCCAGCCCGGCACCGTTCGCGGCATACCTCGATGCCGGCGATCACCAGATTCTCAGTGCATCGCCCGAACTCTTCCTGGACCTGGCCGATGGCCATGTCGTCACGCGGCCGATCAAGGGCACCCGGCCCCGGGGCACCACGCCGGAAACAGATGCGACACTGGAGCAGGAGCTGCGGGCGAGTACCAAGGATCGCGCCGAGAACGTGATGATCGTGGACCTGCTGCGGAACGACCTGTCGCGGGTGTCGCAGCCCGGAAGCGTCCTGGTACCGGAGCTGTGCGGCATCGAGGTGCATCCGACCGTGCACCATCTGGTGTCCACCGTCACGGCGCGGCTCACGCCGGAATCGAACGCCTTCAACCTGCTGGCCGCCACGCTGCCGGGCGGCTCGATTACCGGCGCGCCGAAAGTGCGGGCGATGCAGATCATCCGTGAACTGGAGCCGGTACCACGGGGGGTGTATTGCGGGGCCATCGGCTACATCACGCGGAGCGGCGACCTCCGCATGAGTGTTGCCATCCGGACGATGACCCGG
>DASTBA010000049.1:0-39780 GCA_035712285.1 Gemmatimonadales bacterium
GGCCTCGCCTATTGCAGGCCGTACACCAGGATCCGGCTCTGGTCGGCGGCACCGGGCCAGACCGGTGACTTCATGCCGGACGCGACGCCCAGCAGCTGCTGACCGCCCGCGGTGTAGGTCACGATGCCGCCGCCGGTGGACTGACCGGTGTTCGTGTGCCAGAGCACCGCGCCGCTGTCGGCGGAGAAGGCGTAGAGTTCGCCGCCCATGTCCGCGGCAAAGACCAGCCCGCCCGCGGTCGGCGTGACGCCGGCCAGCATCGGGCGCGGCGCCGCGAACTTCCACCGCACGGTGCCGTTCTCCGCGTCGAATGCCGTCAGCCACCCCTTGGCTTCGGTGGGCGGCCCGAAAAGGTCGTCGTTGCCGGCGGCCAGCCAGGACTTGCCCAGCTCCGGCACCGGGCGGTCGGCCGGCTCCAGCAGCACCGTCGCGCACCAGTCCACGGCGCCCACGTACACCGTGTTCAGGTCGGGGCTGTAGGCGGCACCATTCCACTCCGACCCGCCGGTGATGCCGGGACAGAAGCGCACCTTCTTCGTGCGCGAGAGCGGTACGTCCATGTTGCTGCGCGTGGTGGTCGGCACCTGGTAGACCAGGGGGAGCTGCGCCGCGAGATCCACGGCCTTCGTGGTGTCGCGAGTGACCTTTGAGCGATCCAGGACCGAGAGCAGTCCGTCCTTGTTGGCGGAGAGGCCGAGAAGCTTGCCGGTGCTGGTAGTCACCAGGGCGACCGGACTGTCCACGTCCCAGTCGTGCGCATCCCGCTTCACCAGCTGGTTGTAGCCCAGCATCCTGCCGGTCGCGCCATCGAGCGCGATCACCGAATTGGTGTAGAGGTTGTCACCGGTGCGGCGCTCGATGTCGAAATCGGGTGCCGGGTTTCCCGCCGGCACGTAGAGGATGTCGTTCATCGCGTCGAAGGTGAGCGAGGTCCAGAGTCCGCCGCCGGAGCGAGGCAGTGCCCGGTTGGTCCAGGTTGCCAAGACCTCCGGGGTTTCGGGCACCACCTCGAACTTCCACACCACGTGCCCGTCGGCGGCGTCGAGCGCATAGACATGCCCGGTGACGCCCACCTGGTCGCCGCCCGCGTGGCCCACGTACACCCTCCCGTCAGCCGCCACTGGCGCCATGGGGATGGAGACTCCCGGCGCCTTCTCGTCAATGACATGGTCCCAGATCACATGGCCGTCGGTGGTGTCCATCGCGAGGACATGCGAGTCCGAGGTGCCGCGGAAGAGCCGCCCGTCGAGATACGCGAAGCCGCGGTTCACCGAAAGCGCGCTCGGCGTCTCGCTGTGCCGCACCTGCTTCCACTTCTCGGCACAGGTGGCGGCGTTGATCGCATACGAGATGGTGTCGGTGGTGAAGTACATCGTGCCGCCGATCACGATGGGGCCGGTCTGGAGTGACGTGACCTCGGGCAGGGTGTAGCTGCACCGCTGCTGCAGCCGGGCGACGTTGCTGCGGTTGAGGTCCTTGAGCGGGGAGAACCGGTCGCCCGCGAGGGTACGGTTGAAGGTCAGCCAGTCACCGGGGCTGATTGCCGGTGGGGCGGTCGAGGCGGCGGTCTCGCTCGCCTTTGGCGCGCAGGAAGCAAGCGTGACGAACGCGGTCGTGGCGGCAGCGGTCAATGCGAATCGAAGGTTCGGCATGAGACCCACCCTCCCGGAGTGATGTCACATCCTGAAGGCGTCGTTCAGCACGGCGCCGGGCGTGGCCTTCGCGAGCTGTGCAAATGTGCCCTGTTCGGCGATTTCGTGCGCGGCGGCGAGGAAGCCGGCCCAGGCGGCGCGGGCGAGCGCGCCACCCACGCTGATGCGGCGGACGCCCAGGCTCGCGAGCTGGGCCACCGTGGCAAAGTCTGACGACATGAGCACGTTCACCGGCCGGGGTGCCACCGCCTTGACCACTGCCTCGATGGACGGCAGATCGCGGAGCCCCGGTGCATAGAGGCATTCGGCCCCGGCCTCGGCATAGGCCTGGAGCCGGCGGATGGTCTCGTCGAGGTCGGGCCGTCCCGCGATGAACCCTTCCGATCGGCCGACGAGGAGCACGCCGGTTCCACTCGCATCAATAGCCTTGCGGGCAGCGCGAATCCGTGCGACGGCCAGGTCAAGGCCGAAGAGCGGCTGGTCCGGATTACCGGTCGAATCCTCGATCGAGAGACCGGCCACACCGGTTTCGGCGGCACGCTTCACGTTGGCGGCCACCTGGTCCGGTTCCACGGCGAAGCCACCCTCGAAATCGGCATTGACGGGCACCCGGACCGCTGCCGCCATGCTCGTGAGGTGTTCCAGTACCGTCTCGAGCGGGACGTGGTTGTCCGCCATGCCCCGGGACCAGGCGAATCCCGAACTTGTCGTGGCAAGTGCGGGGAAACCCAGCTGCTCCAGCAGCTTCGCGCTGCCCATGTCCCACGGATTCGGGATCACGAAGCAGCCCGACTCATGCAACTGCCGGAAGCGCGCGATCCGCTCGTCCCGCTTCACTGCACCACGATCATCGCGAAGCCGTCGTAGCCCTTGCTGCCGACGGTCTGCATCACCGTCGCCGAGAGCTGCGGATGGGCGGCAACCAGTTCATTGAAGCGTCGCACGCCCTGGACATCGGGGTCGCTGCTGGATGCGTCGGTCACCTTGCCGTCCCGCACGATGTTGTCGGCAATGATGACGCTGCCGGGGCGGGTCAGTGGCAGCACCAGCTCCAGATATTCCGGATAGCCGCCCTTGTCCGCATCAATGAAGACCAGGTCGAAGGCCGCTTCCCGCTCGGCGGCCATCCTGCGGAGACTCTCCGCCGCCGGCCCCACCCGGACTTGTACGACTTCCGAGAGGCCGGCCCGCGCCACATTCGCGGCTGCCACGACGGCGTGCTTCGGATTGAGTTCGAGCGTCACGAGCTGCCCGCCCGGCGCGATGCCGCGAGCCAGCCAGATGGTGCTGTAGCCGCCCAGGGTGCCGATCTCCAGCACCCGCCGGGCGCGCATGGCGCGGGCGAGGAGCATGAGGAACTTGCCCTGCGGTGCCGACACGGCGATGGCCGGCAGGCCGGCTTCATCGCTGGACGCCAGCGCGTGGGCCAGGGCCCCATCGGGCCTCACCAGAAGGTCGTTCAGGTACGCATCCACCGCGGTCCACTGGTCGCGCATCGGTCCCTCTCAGAGCTCCACTGCGCGAAGGTTGCAGTCGCGGTCACTATGGCTGCAGAAGACGCAGCACTGCCCCGGTTCGGGGCGCACGACGTGCTGGCAGGCCGGGCAGGTCCAGCGGATGACGCAGGCATCGTCGGGGATGGTCTCTTCCCGCTGTTCGCCGCAGGCGGGGCAGGTGATGCGGCCGGTATGTTTCATGACAAAAGATACTGCCAGGCGGGGCAACGGCTACCTGCCGAGCACCTCCGCCAGCGCCGTCGGGCCCAGTGCCCGGAAGATGGTGCCGTGCTCGAGGTCGGGCCTCGGTGTGTAACGAAAGCGCAGGCCGTGCAGGCGGCGGGCGGTGATCAGCCGGGCCACGGCGGCGGTGTTGTCCGCGATCCCTTCCTCGTTGGCGGCCGCGAGGAAGAGCCGTTCCGGCGCCTTCCGCATCGCGGCAAGCCGTGCTTCCGCCGCCTGGACCAGCGCCGAGCTGTTCCACCAGAGACTCGGGCTCAGGGCGATGTAGCGCCGGAAAAGCAACGGCTCCTCGAGAAATGTCTCCATGATGAACAGGCCGGCGAGCGATTCCCCCACGACGGCGGTCTCGCCGGAGGTACGGTAGCGCCTTCGGACTTCCGGCATGAGCTCGTCCCGGATGAAGGCACGGAACGCCGCCGAACCGCCGACATGTGGTGCGATGGCGCTGTCGCTTGCCACCGTGGTGGGTCCGGTCAGGTCCCGGCGCCGCTCCGTGTTCGGGATGCCGACCACGATCACCGGCGGAATCTTCCCCAGCGCCGCGAGCGAGTCCACCGTGTTGACGACGTGCGGGAAATCCTCGTCCAGCCCGCCATCCGGCATGTAGAGCACGGGATAGCGGTGGCGGGTCGTGGTGTAATCGGCGGGCACGTGCACGTTGACGGGACGGGACTCGCCGAGCGCGGTGGACGCGATGGTGAACGTCGCATGGGCAGGGATGGCGTCGGCCGGCGCGGGCGCCCCGGATGCGCTCTGCGCGTGGAGCGCCGCCACCGGGAGCAGCGCGAGAAGCAGGGACCTCATGGCACGCCGTCGAAGAAGTCCACCTCGCCGGTGTCGAGCCGGTACTCCGCGCCCACCACCATCAGGCCATCCGTGGCAATCAGGCGCTCGAGGATGGCCGACGCATGGCGCAGATGGCCGGTGGAGACGCGGACGTTGGCCCGCACCGCGTGCTCGACGAGCGCGGCTTCGTCCTTCGCGAGGTCGGTGTGCAGCAATCCCTCAACCGACGGCCGTACCCGGTCCACGATCGAGCGGAGGTTCGGGGACTGGGTGGACGCCGGCCGCCGCAGCTCCTCCAGCGTCGCCGTGACCGCGCCGCATTCGGAGTGGCCCATCACCACCACGAGGCGGGTGCCGAAAGCGGCGGCGGCGAATTCCACGCTGCCCACCTGCGAGGGGGCCACGATGTTGCCGGCCACCCGGATGACGAAGAGGTCGCCCAGGCCCTGGTCAAAGACGATCTCGGCGGGGACCCGCGCGTCGGAGCAGCCGAGGATGATGGCGACGGGATCCTGGATCTTGGTGAGTGCGGCCCGGTTGGTCTGGCCGAGACTGACATCGGCGCCCTTCATGCAGGAGACGAAGCGGCGGTTGCCGTCCTGGAGTCGCTGCAGAGCCTCACGCGCGGGAATCATTGCCCATCCGGTGTGAAAGTCAGGAACGGATCGCGAACTTCTCCTTCAGCACCCAGACCTTGAGCGCGAAGAAGATCCGGATCATGGTGGCATGGTCCTTCTCCTGCACCAGGAGCACCAATGCCTTGCCGTCGGTGCCGAGGGTGCGCTTCACGTTTTCCTTGATCCGCATGCGCCCGTGGAGCTGGTCGAACCAGGAGGGCAGTGCCGCCTTCTGGTCGGCACGGACGATGGCGCGACTCCGCTCGCCGGTGGCATCGGCGATGGCCACCTGGCAGTAACGCTGCCCCCGCGCGGCGCCCAGCGTGGCGCGCATGAAGGTGATCGAGCGGTCCGGCAATTCCGCCCACACCTTGAGGCCCGGCGTGGTCCGGGGCCGCACCTCGATCCGCTCCGACGCGCGGTCGGGCAGCCGCACGATGAACTCCCACTGGTTGGCCGAGGCGAAGTTGCCGTCGGTCACGCGGAAGGCCTGTTCCGTGCCACGCTGGGCCGTGCCCCCGAAGGTCCAGGTGGCGGGGCGGGACTCCAGCGGCTCGACGCTGACGCGCTCGATGCGGTACTTCATTCGCCGTGGCACGAGGTACCTCCCGGATCGGGTTGCCGGTGCGGATGCGGGCACTCCTCGACAGCGGAACGGTGGTACTGTAAATAGCCCCATGCCGACGAAAATGAAAACCATCCACGCGCTGCTGGTGCTGGCGTCCGGGCTCCCGGTCCGGACGGCGACGGCCCAGGCTGCGCCGCCCTACCGCGACGCGACCCGCCCGGTCGACACCCGGGTCCAGGACCTGCTCGCCCGGATGACGCCGGCCGAGAAGTTCTGGCAGCTCTACATGTCGCCCGGCAACCTGGATGACCCCTCGCACGACTACTCGCACGGGAGCTTCGGCCTGCAGGTGGACGCGCCGCGCGATTCCGGTGCAGCGGCGGACGCCCGGCGGATCAATGCAATCCAGCATTACTTCACGGACCAGACCCGGCTCGGCATTCCCGTGATTCCATTCGATGAGGCGGTGCACGGACTGGTGCGGCCGGGCGCCACCAGCTTCCCGGCGGCCATCGCGCTCGCCGCATCGTGGGATACTGCCCTCATGGGCCGGGTGGCCGGCGCCATTGCGGACGAGACCCGGCGGCGCGGCATCCGTCAGGTGCTCTCACCGGTGGTCAATCTTGCGACGGATGTCCGCTGGGGCCGGGTGGAGGAGACCTACGGCGAGGATCCATTCCTGGCGTCGGCGATGGCGGCGCCATTTGCCGATGCGTTCGAGCGGCGGGGCGTGATCGCGACGCCGAAGCATTTCGTGGCGAACGTGGGCGCCGGGGGACGGGACAGCTATCCGGTCGGTGTCGATCGTGGGACCCTCGAGGACTTTCTCTTCCCGCCCTTCCGTGCCGCGATCGAACGGGGGCACGCGCAGTCGGTGATGACGGCGTACAACTCGGTCAACGGGATGCCGGCCACCCAGAACCGCTGGCTGCTCACCGATGTCCTCAGGCATGCGTGGGGGTTCGAGGGGTTCGTGATCTCGGACGCCGCTGCCACCGGCGGCGCGGTAGTCCTGCACCACACCGAGCCTGATACCCCCACTGCTGCGCGCGATGCCTGGAATGCCGGGCTGGACGTGGTGTTCCAGTCCTCGTGGGAGCAGCACCGTCCCTACTGGCGCGCGGTGGAACAGGGCATGGTCCCGCCCTCGGTCCTGGACTCCGCCGTCGCACGGGTGCTGCGCGCCAAGTTCGCGATCGGACTCTTCGATCATCCGTTCGTGAATCCGGACAGCGCCGCCGCAGGACGGGACGAGCATCGGCAACTCGCGCGCGAAGCAGCGCGGGAAGGTCTCGTGCTGCTCCGCAACGAGCATGCGCTGCTTCCTCTTCGCCCGGCGCTCGGCCGCATCGCCGTGATCGGTGCCGATGCCGTGGAGGCACGCACCGGCGGCTACAGCCAGTCCGGTGGGGAGCGGGTCTCACTGCTCGACGGCATCCGCGCGGCAGTCTCACCGGGAACATCGGTCCGCTTCGCGCGCGGACCGGGGCGCACGTCCGACTCACTGGTCGCCGTGCCTTCCAGCGCGCTGGCCCACGCCGGCGGAGCTGGCCTCCGGGCGGCGTACTTCACGGGCATCGACCTCGCGGGAAAGCCTGCGGTCGTGCGCACCGACAGCGTGGTGAATTTCGGCTGGACGCTCGACGCCCCTGCTCCGGAGCTTCCGTATGGCTGGTACGCCGTGCGCTGGACCGGCACGCTCACCACGCCGCCGGGTCATGGCGCGGTGACGCTGCTCGGTGTCGAGGGGGACGACGGCTACCGGCTCTGGCTCGACGGGCGCCTCCTGATCGACAACTGGAAGAAGATCAGCTACCGGACCGCGCTGGCGGGCGTGCATCTCGAGCCCGGCAGCCGGCACGACCTCCGACTGGAGTTCTTCGAGGGGCGGGGACGGGCGCGGATCAGGCTGGTCTGGAATGCCGGCGTGGCGAATCGCTGGCGGGAGTCCGTGGACAGCGCCGTCGCCATCGCGCGCGGGGCGGATGTCGCGATCATCGCCGCCGGCATCGAGGAAGGGGAGTTCCGGGACCGCGCGATCCTGTCGTTGCCGGGACATCAGGAGGAGCTTGTCCGCCAGGTCGCCGCCACCGGCACGCCGGTGGTGGTGGTACTGATCGGCGGCAGCGCGATCGTGATGGAGCGATGGCTCGCCGATGCCGGCGCCGTGGTGGATGCGTGGTATCCCGGCGAGGAAGGCGGCCACGCGATCGCTGACGTGCTCTTCGGCGCGGCGGATCCGGGGGGACGGCTCCCGGTCACCTTCCCGATCTCGGAGGGCCAGCTGCCGCTGGCGTACGACCACCTGCCCACCGGCCGTGGCGATGACTACGTGGATGAAACGGGCGAGCCCCGCTTTCCGTTCGGCTTCGGCCTGAGCTACACCACCTTTGCCTACTCCGCGCTGCAGGTCGTGCCGGACACGATCGGGCCGGATGGCTCCGTGCAGGTCGCCTGCCGGGTGAGCAATACCGGCACAAGGCCCGGCGACGAGGTGGTGCAGCTGTATGTCCACGACGAACTCGCGAGCGTGGCGCGGCCGGTGATGCAGCTGGCCGGCTTCACGCGCATCCGGCTGGCACCGGGCGAGACGAAGGTGGTGTCCTTCCGCCTCGATCCGTCGCAACTCGCGCCGCCGGGTGCGCCAGCGCCCGAGCCCGGCGGGTTTCGGGTGATGGTCGGTGCGTCATCGCGCGACATCCGCCTCTCCGGCCACCTGGAGGTGCGCTAGGGATTCTGCGCGATGGAGTCTTCCCGCGCCCGTCGCGCATCGGCGGAATCGGACGCGCGGAGGGCGCCCTTCACGCCCTGGGCCCCCGGCAGCTTCGATTCGCCGATGGCGCTGTCGCGCTGGCGCTCGGTGAGGGTGTTCGCGGCCTTCGGCTTCTCCGCGTGCGAGCAGCCGGCCAGCAGCAGCAACAGGACTCCAGTCACGGGCATTCGCATCGTCAGCGCTCCAGTTCAGCCAAGCCTCTCCCCATTCGCATACACGTTCGCCGATGTTCCCCGGAGCAGCGCCACGAGGGTGAGCCCGCTCGCCTCCGCCAGGCCGATCGCGAGCCCCGTGGGCCGCGACACCGCCGCGAGCAGCCGGATCCCCACCGCAACGCACTTCTGCACCAGTTCGTAGCTCGCGCGGCTGGTGATGACCATGAAGCCGTCATCGAACGGCCGCCCCTCGCGCGCCAGCGCGCCGATCACCTTGTCGAGCGCATTGTGGCGCCCGACGTCCTCGCGCACCACCTGCGGCATTCCGTCCGCGCCGGTCCAGGCCGCGGCATGCAGTGCGCCGGTCTGCCGGTTCCAGGTCTGGTACTTCGGCAATTCGCGCTCTGCGCGCCACAGCGATTCGATCGCGATGGCGGGGCCCGATGGCACCGGCGGCAGTTCCCGCAGCGCCTGCTGGATGGTCTCGACCCCGCAGAGGCCGCAGCCCGCCCGGCCGATGAGCGCGCGGCCCCGTTCGACCAGCTGCTCCGCCGCCGCATCAGGGATGGTGACGGTAACCTCGATACCCTGCGCATGCCGGCTCACCGCCAGGCCGGTGATGTCACCTGCCCCTGCCACGATCCCCTCGGTGAGCGTGAACCCCACGGCGAAATCCTCGAGGTCCGCCGGCGTCGTCATCATCACCGCGTGGGGTCGGCCATTGTACACCAGGGCCACCGGCACTTCCTCCGCCACCGGTGCCGCTCCATCGCTCGCCGCACCGGCGTCGAGCCGCACGAACGCACGCTCCCGCACCGGCTCGGCATAGCCGACGCCGAGCAGGGGATGTCCGGAACGCAAGGAAGGCGGAAGGCCGGAAGGGTCAGGTGCCGGCATCGGGCGCGCTCTTCCGGTTGCCGACGTAGCGCCAGCCGAAACGTCCCTTGATGCAGAGGTTGCCGCGGGTGATGGAGTGGTCCAGCGGCGAGGTGACCCGGACGATCTCGTTGTCCTGGACCCGCAGCTCCAGCGTGCAGCCGACGCCGCAGTAGGGGCAGATCGTGTCGGTCACCTTCTGCCGGCTCTCGTCCCAGGTGCCCGCCTCGCGGCGGTCGTGCTCGCTCTTGAACATGAGGGCGCCGGTGGGGCAGACGGCGATGCAGTTGCCGCAGTACACGCAGGCGGAGTCCGGCAGCGGCACCTCCATCTCGGTGGAGATCCGCGCGTCGAAGCCGCGGCCGGCCACGGCGATGGCGAAGGTGTTCTGGTAGTCGGTGCCGCACGCCTCCACGCACTTGTAGCAGAGGATGCACTTGCCGTAGTCGCGGACGTAGAGGTCGTTGTCCACCTTGACCGGCTGCTCCACGGTGGCGGCGGATGGGCCGTATCGTTCGGGGCGGCAGCCGTAGTCCGCCAGCCACCCCTCGACGTTCGGTGCGGTGGAGAGGTCCACCGAGGAGGCCAGGAACTCCAGCACCATCTTCCGGCTGTGCCGGACCCGCTCGGTACCGGTCTTCACCTTCATGCCGTCCGCGGCCGGCCGGGAGCAGGAGGGGACCAGCACCCGCGAGCCCTCGAGCTCCACCACGCACACCCGGCAGGCGTTCACCGGGTGCAGGGTCTCGAGATAGCAGAGCGTGGGCGTCTCGCGCTTGAGCGCGCGGCACGCGTCCAGGATGGTCGAGCCCTCGGGGACGGTCACCGATTCGCCGTCGACGGAGAGGGTGACCGTGCGCTCTGTCTGTGCGGTCATCGCGCCGCCTCCTGAAAGAGACCCAGCCGCTTGACGGCGGATTCCACCGCGCCGTACGCCGTCTGCCCCAGCCCGCAGATGGATGCATCCTTCATGGCGAGCCCGATTTCCTCCAGCAGCGCGAGATCGGCGTGGTTGCCGGACCGCTTCGCCTGCAGGCGGTGCAGCGCTTCCTCCTGCCGCACCGTGCCGACGCGGCACGGCACGCACTGGCCGCAGGACTCATCGCGGAAGAACTGCGCGATCCGCCGCAGCGTGTCCCTGAGGTCGGCCTGGCGATCGAACACCATGACCACGCCGGAGCCGAGGGTGGCACCGGCGGCGCGCGCACCCTCGAAGCTGAGAGGGATGTCGCGTTCGTCGCCGCGGATGAACGTACCGGCGGCGCCACCCAGCAGGATGGCCTGCGTGTCGCTTGCCGGCGGGGCGCCCGCCATGTCGAGCAGCGCACCGAGCGCCGTGCCGGACGGGACTTCATACACGCCCGGCCGCTGCACCGCGCCGGAGAGGCAGAAGAGCCGCGTGCCGGTGGACTGCTCGGTGCCGATGCGGGCGAAGGCGTCGCCACCTTCCGTGATGATGAACGGAATGTTGGCGAGGGTCTCCACGTTGTTCACCAGCGTGGGTTTCCGGAAGAGTCCGGCCTCGGCGGGGAAGGGCGGCTTGTTGCGCGGCTCGCCCCGGTAGCCTTCGATCGAGTTGAAGAGCGCCGTCTCCTCGCCGCAGATGTAGGCGCCGGCCCCGCGCCGGATCTCGATGTCGAACCGGAAGCCGGCCCCGGCGGCATTGGCGCCCAGCCAGCCGCGCTTCCGCGCGGCGGCGATCGCCGCGGTGAGCCGGGCCAGCGCCACGGGGTACTCGCCCCGGAGATAGATGTAGCCCTGTTCCGCTCCCACGGCGTAACCGGCGATGATCATCGCCTCGATGATGGCGAACGGATCCTCCTCCAGCAGGACCCGATCCTTGAACGTGCCCGGCTCCGACTCGTCGGCGTTGCAGATGACGTAGTGCGGGGTGGCGGCTGCCTTCGCCACCGCCTCCCACTTCCGCCCGGTGGGGAACGCCGCGCCGCCGCGTCCCATGAGCCTGGAAGCGGCGACTTCCCGGATCACGGCATCGCGGCCGAGCTCGATTGCACGCCGGAGTGCCTGCCCGCCGCCGGTCCGTTCGTAGGCGGTGATGTCCGCGGGATCGGGGGCGCCGGTGCGCCTGAGCAGCCGGAGGCCAGGCTCTCCCTGTTGCGGCAGGGGCGGGCGACCGCGCGTCGGCAGCACTCCCGTCTGCACCGCCGCCACCGCCTCGGCGGGAGTGACGGCCCCCACATGCGCCTCGACCGGATCCGCACCAGCCACGGTGAGCAGCACGGCGGGCGCCTGGTCGCAGAGACCGAGGCAGGGGCTCGGAAGCCAGCCCGCCTCGGCCACGTTCACGCTCTCCGCACCATCGGGTGGGGCGTGATGCGCGGGGCCGCAGCGCCGCTCGAGCTCGGCGGTGATCGCCCGCGCGCCCCGCGTGCGGCAGGCGATGTCGTCGCAGACGTGAAGGGTACGGCGCGGGCGCGGGGCGGTGGCGAGGAGCCCGTAGAACGTGGCGACACCCCAGGCCTCGGCGGGCGGGACGTCGAGGCGGGCGCATACATACATCAGGCCGCCTTCGCTCACCCAGCCGGCGCGGGACTGGAGCGCATGAAAGGCGGGCAGCAGCTCGTGCCGCCGCGCGCGGAGCGCATGGCCGCCGAATGCGACATGCCCGTCCCGTGCCGCCACGCGCTCGCCGCCATCCCACCCCGATGCGGGCGGGCCCAGTACGGCATCCACGGCGGAACGTTCTTCGGGGGTGGGCTGGGCGCCGCTCAGGCGGAGGTCCACGCTGGCTCTTTCATCGGCTCGATCCGCACGGCGCACGCCTTGAACTCGGCGGTGCCCGACTTCGGGTCGGTCGCATCGATGGTGAGAAGGTTGACGCGCACGTCGTCCTGGTTGTGCAGCGTCATGAACACGAGTCCGGGCCGCATGTTCGGTTCGACATGCACCGGTGCCGTCACGCTGCCGCGACGGGAGGTGACCGATACCATGCCGCCCTCGGTCACGCCGAGCCGCGCGGCGTCCTCGGGCGAGAGGTCCAGCGCCTCCCGGCGGCGCAGCGGGGATGGATACCCCGCCGTCTGCACGCCGGTGTTGTAGGAATCGAGCCGGCGCCCGGTGGTGAGCTGGAACGGGTACTCGTCATCCGGCATCTCCACCGGCGGCGCATGCTCCACGACGGAGAACGGTGCCGCCATTCCGCCACGCGGATGCTCCCAGAGCCGTCCGTGAATGAAGGGCGATCCGGGGTGCGACTCGTCGGGGCAGGGCCACTGGATGCCGCCGAGCTCCTCGAGGCGCGGATAGGTCATGCCGCCGAACATCGCGGGTGCGAGCGTCCGCACCTCGGTCCAGACCGATTCGGCGGTGGGGCTGCCCCAGTCCACGCCGAGGCGCTTCGCGAGCTCGGTGAGGATCCAGAGCTCGTCGCGCGCCTCGCCCGGCGGATCGAGGGCCCGGCGCACGCGCTGCACCCGCCGCTCGCTGTTGGTGAAGGTGCCCTCGCCCTCGCACCAGCTCGCGGTGGTGGGCAGGACCACGTGCGCCATCTGGGCCGTCTTCGTGAGGAAGATGTCCTGCACCACCATGTGCTCCAGGCCGCTCATCAACGCCTGCACGCGGTGCTGGTCCGCCTCCGACTGGGCCGGATTCTCGCCGATCACGAAGAGGCCGCGCATCTCGCCGCGCTCCATCGCGCCGAACATGTCGGTGATGTGCCAGCCGAGGCGATCGGGGAGCTTCACCTTCCAGGCGCGCTCGAACCGGCTCCGGACCTCGGGATCGAGCGGGTCCTGGAATCCCACCAGCTTGTTGGGGATGGCGCCCATGTCGCCGCCGCCCTGCACGTTGTTCTGGCCGCGGAGCGGACTCAGCCCCGATCCCCAGCGGCCGACATGCCCGGTGAGCAGCGAGAGGTTGATGAGCGCCAGGACATTGTCCACCGCATTGTGGTGCTCGGTGATGCCCAAGGTCCAGCAGATGATGGCGCGGTCCGCCCGGCCATAGGCCAGCGCCGCCTCCCGGATGACCTCGCCGGGGACGCCGGTCAGCTGCTCGGCGCGCTCCAGGGTGTACGCCTCCACGCAGGCGCGGTAGGCCTCGTACCCGGTGGTGGCATTCGCGATGAACGCCTCGTGCGCCAGCCCCTCGTGGATGATGACCCGCGCCATGGCGTTGGCGAGGGCGATGTCGCTGCCGACGTCGAGGCCGAGCCAGACGTCCGCCCACTGGGCAGACGTCGTCCGCCGGGGGTCCACCGCATAGAGCCGGGCTCCGCGGTTCACCCCCTTCAGGATGTGATGGTAGACGATCGGATGGTTCTCCCGGGGGTTCGCCCCCCAGAGGAAGATCACATCCGTCTCCTCCATCTCGCGGTACGAGCAGGTGCCCCCGCCCGCACCGAACACCGTCGCCAGACCGACGACGCTAGGCGCGTGTCACGTTCGGTTGCAGCTGTCCACGTGATGCGAGCCGAAGGCCACGCGGGCCAGCTTGCCCGCGAGGAAATTGAGCTCGTTCGTGGACTTGGAGCAGCTGAAGATCCCGATGCCGTCGGCGCCGCGTGCGGCGCGGATGCGGGCGAAGCCTTCCGCTGCCCGGTCGAGCGCGTCATCCCACGACGCGGGGCGGAGTTCGCCACGCGTGCGGATGAGCGGCTCGGTGAGCCGGACGTAGCCGCTGCCGTTCCTGCCATTCTGCATTCAGCAATCCTCCGGACGTGGAGGTCAGGGCGGTCTGCTAATAGTACGGTTCCCGCGGGCCATGGTCAAAGCCGCGGATCGCGGCCGGACCGTCCGGCGTCAGCGCCAGTATTTCACCGTGACGCGCGGCGGGAAGGCGTCCGCCACGGCGCGCGTGAGCTGCGCCCCCGCGACGCTCAGTTCCCGGAGGCGCGGGAGCCGCGCGAGCTGCGCAATGCCGGCGTTCGTGAGCCCGTGGCAGGCATCGAACGTGATGCGCTCCAGCGAGTCCATCTGCGACAGCAGCGCCGGCGTGCGGTCGGTGACGGTCGTGTAGCTGTTGAAGTACGAGGTGAGCCGCCGGAGTCCGGTGATCTGCCCGGTCGCGGCATCGGTGGTATCCCGGCAGTACATGAGCACCAGCGACTCGAGCTGCTCGCACTTGCCGACATGCCGGTAGCCGGTGTCCGGGATGTCCATCGGCATGAGTTCCCGGAGCGCCGGGAACTCCGGCAGCAGGGCCACACCCTCGTCCGCCACATTCAGGCAGCTGACCGAGAGCCCCTGGAGCGCCGGCATCCGGGCGAGCGCCTTGAAGCCCCGGGTCCGCAGGTTGTGGCAGCGGCGACCCCAGATGCGCTCGATGGAGCGGGATGCCGCCAGCGCGGTGAATCCGTCGTCCCCGGCCTCGGTATCCTGGATGCCGAGGAAGCGGAGCGCCGGCATGCGCGCGATCCACGGCATCCAGTCATCCTTCGCGTCCACGGCGAGCATGCCCAGGTGCGGCAGGTCGCACAGGGCTTCCATCGCGGCCGCCGTGATGCCGAGCTCGCGCGCGTCGAGATTGAGTCCGAAGAGGCCGTCCAGTCCGCGGAGCTGCGCCATGCCGGCGTCGGTGAACGGCCCCCGCAGGAGGAGCTGGTTGGGTTCCGCCTCGTAGCTGGTGAGCGCGAGGCGGATTTCTCCGCCCTGCCAGGACTTGAACACCGGAAACTGGTGCAGCAGGGCGAGGCCGGCGTCGCTGACCTCGTTGCCGCTCCGGAGCTGGCCGAGATGGGGTTTTCCCGCGAGGGCGCGGAGGGCACCGTCGCCAGTCCTGGTCCACGCGAGATCCACGTGGCGGAGTGCGTGGCACCGGGCGAGATGGCGGACGCCCTGATCGGTCACGCGCGTCATGGAGAGCGAGATGCGCTCGAGGGACGTGAGCTCGCCGAGGGCCGCGAGGCCCTGATCGGTCACGGCGGTCCCGCTCAGGTCGAGCCGGCGGAGCCTGGGCATGCGCGCGAGGTGGCGAATTCCCTCGTCCGTGACCGCCTTCGAGCCGCCGAGGCCGAGTACCTGGAGCGTATCAAGCGAGGCAACGCCCGCGAGTACGGCATCCGTCATCTGGCCGCGGGCATCGAGCACCAGGTCCGGCTCGGCCGCACCTGCCTGGAGGATGCGGTCCCAGTCGCGCGATTCGAACACCGTCTCCGCGTGTTCAGGATCGGTGCCGCGTGCCACGCGGACCGGCTTCGCGGCCATCGGGATGCCGCCGGGCATGACGGCCACGAAGCGTCGCAGCGCGTCCCAGTCGTCGAAACCATGCTCCCGAGCCACGAGGTGCCGCGCGTCGTCGAGCGTGATCTCGACGTCGTCCGATCCCGGCGCCGGCCGCTTGCCGAGATCGAGCTGGACGTAGGCACGCATGCCGCGCCAGGGCCGCCGGTGCCAGGTGAGGCGGTAGTGGCGTTCCATCGCCTCGGGCGTGCCGGTGCGGTAGGCCTCCAGCAGCGCGTCCGCCATCGCCTGGTAACGCGCGAGCGACCGCGCACTGGCACCGGGATCCGGTGCCAGCGCGTGCTTGAGGTCGCTCCAGCCGGGGAAGCCCTGCTCCCGCGCGAGGGCGAGCTGCACGTCGCGCAGGGCGGGATTCGCGGGCGCGGCGGCCAGGACGCGACGGAGACGCATGGTGGCACCGGTCTCGCCGGCCTGAACCGCCGCGTGCCACTGCTTGGCTTCCTTCTTGAGGCTGTCGAGGGTGCGACGGCGGAATTCGGATGAACTCATGGGACCTTCCTCCCGGATGCCTGGAGTCCGCTGAGTTCAGGCCGGAAGAAGGTGCTGGCGATGTTCCTGCAGACTGCGTCTGGGTGGGATCATTCCCTGGCCGCGGACCGGAGGCGCCCCAGCGCGCTCTGCCTGAACTTTGGCCTCCGGTCGCGGGCTGTCAAGCTGATGCGCGTCCGGGCTCACATGTGATGGCCGGCTCCCGCATGATGATCCTGTCGCTGGAAGGCGAGAAATTCGTGGATGGCGGCGATCGCGGCGGAATCGCGGGTGGTGATGCGGACGGCACCGCCCCGGGGAAGCGACTCCACGGTGTAGGTGATGACGGCACGGCGCGCCGCCATCGCGACAGTGCCCGGCACCGTCCGGTCGTGCACGGCGCCGGGCAGGCGGAAATCACCGGCGGCAAACTGCGCGGCGATGGTCGCCATGTGGGCGCGGATCTGCGCGACACCGGCGCTGTCGTCCACATCCCGCTGCAGTTCGATGCGACCGCCATCGGGCAGGGGCTGGAAGACGTGCGAGGAGGTGTACTGGTCCACGCCCATCACCGCGGCCCCGCGGGACTGCACGCCGGCGAAGGCAGAATCGGTGGCCGCCGCGGCGCGGCGCGCGTCGGGGGCCGAATCCGCGCTCCGGCAGGCCACCGTCAGGAGCAATACCGCCAGCAGGCGGACTCGCATCACCGGGCCGGGTTCAGCGGAACATCGCCGGGCTGATCTCCTGCGCCACGACCGCGACCCGGTCCACCGGGATCTGCGCCCGGCGGCCATGCTCCCAGATGAGCTCCTCATTCGGTGCCTCGTACTCGCAGTAGATCTTGCCTTCCTCGTGCGAGACGAAGCTCCGGATCCACTTCACGCCCTCCAGTTCCGCGATCGCGGCCAGCGAGCGCCGGGCAGCGGCCTCGAGTTCGTCGGGGCTCAGCTGCCCCACCGTGCGTTCGATGATGTACCGGGGCATCGTGTCCTCCTCAGGGTTGGCCTGAATTCTCGTGACTACTCGGCATGGCGTCCAGAGTCCGGCGTCGCGGCGCGCTCGAGTTCCGCATCCGGAATCGCCGCGGCGATCTCCCGCGCCTCCCGGTCGAGCCCGTCCGCCTTCTGTTCCTCACCCACGGCCCGGGCGGCCCGGGCGAGGTGGTGCAGCATCCACCCCTCACCGCGCCGGTCGCCGATGCGCCGCCGGATCTCCAGCGACGCTTCGTAGCGGCGCGCCGCCTCGGCGGCCTCGCCGGCGGCGAGCAGGGCGTCGCCGAGCGACGCCAGGGCGTGTCCCTCGAGCAGGTCCTGCCCGGTCGCGTGGTTGAGCGCGGCGGCCTGCTCCAGCGTCCGGCGCGCATCCGCGATCCGGTGGAGGCAGAGCTGGGTGGCGCCGATGCTGTTGAGCGCGAGCCCTTCCCGCGCGCGGTCGCCCAGGCCGCGGTGAATGGCCAGGGCCTGCTCGTAGTGCTCGAGTGCGCTCTCGTACCGGCCCGCCCGCCACTCCAGGATACCGGCGGCATTGCGGAGCTCCCCTTCCGATTTCCGGTCCTCGAGTTCCATTGCCAGGCGCAGGCCGTCCGCAAACGCGGTTCGCGCCATTTCGATATCATCGCTGGTGTCACGCAGGGCACGCGCCATGTGCAGCAGGGCATCGAGTTCCCCGTCCTGGTCGTTCGCCAGCCGCCGGAACTCGCGGACCCTGCCCCAGGCGGCGGCCGCGGCACGCCAGGCCCGGCGTTCCTCCTCGATGACCCCGATGCGGGTCCAGTTCCGCTCCGCCTCGGTCCGGTCCTCCATGTCGCCGAACAACTCCGCGGCCTCGTACAGGACCGGCAGCGCCTCCTGGTCCCGTCCCTGTCCCAGCAGCGCATTCGCCAGCGGCGTGAGCACCCGCGAGAGGCCGGTCGCGTCGTGGATCCTCCGCCCGACCCGGGCCGCCTCCTTGTAGTGCTCGATGGCGGCCTCGGGCTCACCGCGGTTCAGCTGCAGCGCCGCGATCGCGGCGAGGCACATCCCCTCGCTCATCGGGGCGCCATGGGCCCGGCTCAGCTCGAGCGCTTCCTGCAGCCGCGCCAGCGCCTGGCTGTCCTCCCCCTGCAGGCGATGGATGCCCGCCGCATTGTAGAGCACGACCACGCCGAACCAGGGATCGCCCGCCGCCTCCGCCGAGGCGAGGGCCGCATCCAGCGCCTCGCGCGCCTCGTCCAGGTTGCCCAGGGTCTTGTGGATGGTGCTGAGGTTGAAGAGATCCCGGGCGATCTTGTCATCGGCGTGCAGGGCACGGTCAATGCCCAGCGCCTGCTCCAGGTAGCCGAGCCCCTCGGTGCCCCGCTCCCGATGCCAGAACAGCATCCCGAGGGTGGTGAGCGCCCCCCGCTCGGCTTCGACATTCCCGCTGGCGCGAGCCAGCGCGAGCGCCTGGTCCACCGCCGCCTGTGCCCGGTCGAAGTCGCGCAGCAGCGTGAGCAGGTCCGCGAGCCGGAGATGCGCCACCGCCAGCATTCCCTGGTCACGCTCCGGGTCGAGCAGCTCGATCAGCCGGCCCAGGATCTCCTGCTGGCGCTTCCGGAGGCCCAGGCTTTCGCAGATCCGCTCCTCCTCCAGGAGGACCGTCGTCAGTGTCTCTCGCCGCTCGGTGGCGGGCTTGAGCTTCCGGGCCCACGCTTCCACCTGGTCGATCACCCGGAGGGCCCGCGGGAACTCGCTCAGCGCCACGGCCTGCCGTGCTTCCTCGCGACCGTAACGCACCGCCTCACGCCACGATTCCGCGCGGCTGAAGTGATAGGAGAGCGTGCCCGCGAGCTCGTTGAGCTGGCCGGCGTTCAGGGTTTCCATGGCAGTCCCGAGCTGGGCGTGAAGGGCACGCCGCTGGTGGGCCAGCAGCGTGTCGTAGGCCACTTCCTGCGTGAGGATGTGCTTGAAGCGGTACGCCGGTTCCGGTGCGACACGCGTCTGGTGAATGATGCCGGCCCGGGTCAGCTGCTCGATGGCCGCCGGGATGCCGGTCTCGGCAGGCACCAGGGCGCGTACCATCCCGATGGAGAATTCGCGACCCGCCACCGAGGCCGCCCGCGCCACCTCGCGCGATGCGGGGTCGAGCCGGTCGAGCCGTGAGCGGATCACCCCCTGGATGGTGCCGGGCAGCTGCTGCGCCTCGAGGGGCGCCGTCAGTTCCGCATGGCCGCCGCGAACCTGCACGCCGCCCTGCTCCCGCACGGCATGGCAGATCTCCTCGATGAAGAAGGGATTGCCCGCCGCCCGCTGGTGGATGGCGGCCACCGCCGCGTCGGACGCGGTCTCCGCGCCGAGCAGGGAGCTGATCAGGAACTTCGTGCTGTCAGCGCCGAGGGGGCCGAGCCGGACCTCGCGCCGGGGCGCTGACCCGAGCCACTCCATGGACGGCGCCTGGCGATAGGTGATGACCAGGGCGAGGCGCCAGGCCGGCGCCAGACCGGCGAGCTGGGCCAGCACGCCGTGCGACGCGTCATCCGCCCAGTGCCAGTCTTCGAACACCAGGAGCACCGGGCGCGCACGGGTTGCCAGGGTGAAGAGGGTGACCAGCGCGTCGCGCATGGCGAGCCCGAACTGCCCCCCCTCCAGGAACCGGTGCGTGGCGGGCTGGTCGCTTGCCACCCCGAAGAGCTGCAGGAAGAGCGGGACCGATTCCGCCAGTTCAGGCACCCGTTCGGTGAGCTGGCGCGCCAGGTCGGCGGGCGCAGCCGTCGTGTCCAGCCCGAGGAGTTCGCGTGCCGCCGTGGCGAACGGCCAGTAGGGGCGCGCATCCACGCCGTGGGCCCGGCAGGAGACGCGCACCACCTGGAACGCCTCCACCGGAGTGGTGTGCCCGAGCTCCTGGATCAGCCGGCTCTTTCCGGCGCCCGCCTCTCCCTCGATGGTGACGAACTGGCCCTCGCCAGCGACCGCAAAGCCCAGCGCCTCGCTCACCTGGGCGAGCTCACGACTCCGGCCGGCAAAGGGGGTGGCGGGAACGCGAGCCGGCTCGGCGGCGGCGTGCGCCGCGAGGGCGCGCTCGCACTCGGGGCCGACCTTGACCTCACCGCCCCGGGCCTGGCCCGCGAGCCGCGTCGCCGCGTCCAGCGCGTCGCCGGCCAGCCGGAAGCTCCGGGTGGCGCGGTCGGGCTGCACCACGATCATGCCGGCGCTCACGCCGCCGCGCAGCGCGAGTCCGGGCATGTCCTCGTCCTCGCCCCGCCACCCCTCCGCACCCCAGGCGAGGAGCTCCCGCGCGGCGGAGACACTGCGCACGGTATCGTCCTCGTGCGTGACCGGCACGCCGAAGAGCGCCACCAGCGATTCACCGGTGAACTGATGCAGCACGCCGCCGTGCCGCGCGGCGATCCGGACCGCCGCCTCGCGGAACCGGCGCAGCGCCTGCTCGAGCTCGTCCGGCGTGAAGCGTTCCACCAGCGACGAGTAGTGGTCCACCTGCACCGCCAGCACGGTGACCTGGCGCCGCTCGCCTTCCGCAGCGATGGGTGGTGCATCTTCTGCCCCCTCCCAGACGGGACCGTGCTCGGCGCCGGCGCGGGCCTCCTCCAGCGCGGCGACCACCATCGCCGCGTCGGGCGCGCGATCCGGCAGGTCCTTGGCGAGCAGCCGCCGCAGCACCCCGTGCACGGCGCCCACACCCGGCACGCCGGTGATCGGCGGCGGGTCGGTGGTGAGGATCGCCGCAATCATGGACTGCGGACTGGGACCGCTGAACGGGCACCGGCCGGTGAGCATCTCGTGCAGCACCACACCCAGCGACCACAGGTCGGTGCGATGGTCCACCTTCTCGCCGGTGGCCTGCTCGGGACTCATGTAGGTGATCGTGCCCAGCACCGCGCCGCCGGTGGTGATGGTACCGTCCGCCACCTTGGCGATGCCGAAGTCGAGGATCTTGACGCCACCGTTCTCCACCAGGAACAGGTTGGCCGGCTTGATGTCGCGATGGATGATGCCGTTGGCATGGGCGTGGCCGAGGCCGCGCGCCACGTCGAGCGCGATGGCGAGCGCGTCCGGCACCGACAGCGGCCCGCGGGCGATACGCGCCGCAAGCGTCTCGCCCTTGTAGAAGGGCATGGCGATGAACAGCTGGCCGTCGCCGGTTTCACCGACTTCGTGGATGGCGCAGATGCTGGGATGCTCGAGCGCCGCGGCCGACCGGGCTTCCTGCAGGAAGCGGCGGGTCGAATCCGGATCGGCACTCAGGAAGCGGGAGAGCAGCTTGAGCGCCACCGTGCGCCCGAGACGTTCGTCCCGGGCGGCGTACACCAGGCCCATGCCGCCGCGCCCGAGCTCGCGCTCGATGATGTAGCGGCCCACCCGGTCGCCGGCGGCGGGTTCGCGGTTCTGGCGGATGTCGCCCAGGTCCCGGGCCAGCTGGTCGGCGGCGCCCGATTCGCGGTGCGCCGCCAGGAGCGAGCGTACCTCGTCTGCCAGCGCCGAATCACCCTGGCACTCGCGCGCGATGACCGCGTCGGCCCCATCACCAGCCGTCAGCGCCGCTTCGAAGACCTCCTCGACGCGTGCCCAGCGCTGCTGCGCCAGCCTGCCCGCCTCGTCCGCCTTGCCCGCCTCGTCCCCCGGGCGTCCAATCAGCTGGGCCAGCCGCTGTTCCCAGTTCATGCGAGCTCCCGGTTGAGCCAGGCACGGGCCAGGGTCCAGTCGCGCTTGACGGTGGCGGCCGAGATGTCGAGTGCCGCCGCGGTCTCGTCCACATTCAGGCCGCCGAAGTAGCGGCACTCCACCACGCGGCACTGGCGGGGACTGAGCTGCTCGAGCCGATCGAGTGCCTCGTCGAGCGCCGCGAAGCGCTGCATCCGGTCCTCGGCGCCGGGCGCCACGTCGTCGAGCGGGAGCGGTGTCGAGCCTCCGCCCCGCTTGGCCGCCCCGCGGTGCTCGGCGTGATTGATCAGGATGCGGCGCATCAGGCGCGACGACATCGCCAGGAAGTGGGCCCGGTCCTGCCACTGGATCTCGTGGAGGTCAACCAGCTTGAGGTAGGCTTCGTGCACCAGCGACCGGGTGTCGAGCGTGTGGCCGGCGCGCTCGCGGGAGAGCTGCCGGTGCGCCACGGCGCACAGTTCGTCGTAGACGCGGGTTACCACCCGGTCGAGGGCGCCGGTGTCGCCGCTCCGCGCGGCGGCCAGGAGTCGGGTGGTCTCGCCGATGTCGCGCATGGGGCGTGGGAAAGAATTACGCCGGGATCGCGCATTGAGCAAGCGGGCGCGGGGGCCGGCCCCGCGCCGCGCGCATGCGGCCAGGCTCAATTGGCACTCAGGTCGGTCTTGTCGGCCGTGTTGTCGCACGAGACCCTGGGATTCCAGTCCGCGAAGATGTGGTGCTCCGCCGGGTTGTCGCGCCAGAGCCAGAGGTGCAGGAAATAGAGCCCCAGCCCATCGTTACGACCGAAGGTCTGGCCCAGGAGCGTTGGGGGAGCGCTGCCCTGCCACTGGTCCACCGGCACCAGGTATTCGAACCCCACCATGCGCAGTCCCCCGCCGGCCTTCGGCTCGTACATCACGGCTTCCGGCTTCAGCAGGTCCACCGTGCCATCGATGAGGTGCGTGTCGGCGTAGTGGAAGCCCATGCCGCCCATGCCGGTGAAGTACCAGCAGTTGGTGATGGGGGTGTCGTAGCCGGCCTGGGCGGCCCGGCCCGGGTCCTGGAAGGCGACGGTCGCCTGCCGGAGCGCGACGAGCTGCTGCCGGTAGTCCGCCGGCACATTCGGCGGTGTGGGGCCGGCGGCGAAGGCGATGTCGCCCGGCGCCTGGCGCGAGGCGTCGGCACAGGCGAGGGTGACCGCCGCGACCGCGGCGGCTGCGATGCCCGTCCAGAGGACAGGGTGGATCTTCCGTACGAAGGACATGACCGGGCCTCCTCCAGCAGGTGAGCGCGGGACAACGCCCCGCGCGGGCCGGCGAGGACCGGTCCAGCTACTGGAGGCCGGAAAGGGTGGCAAACCGGCTCATGGACGGCCGGGGGGAGGCGGAACGGCCGCGCTAGAGCATCCGGCGGAGATGCCTCACCGGGCCCGATACTGGTGGATGGGCCTGCTCCTGGACCGGGCCGATCGCGTTGTCCTCGACCCAGTGCTGGAGCGCCGCATCCACCTCGGCGAGAGACTGCTCGGTATCGCAGGGGAGCACCGGGCACCGGCGGCCCTCCACCATCAGGAACCACATCGCGGGAGACGCCTCGAGATTCCGGCGGGTATCGGCGGGCTGGGCCTCGTACGACACGAAGTGAAAGGCGCGTCCCCGAACGGTGAGGTGGCGCTGCTGCGGCTTGAACGTGGTCACGAGGCCTCCGGTGCAGAGGAGCTGCCAGGGCCGGAGGCGGCGGAAGTGCAGCGCCAGGCACTGATGAAAGGGCCGATGCCTTGAATCTAACCGCCCGGACCGGCGGGCGCGGATGCTGGACGGGGATCCCGACGTCCGGGCTCCCCGCGAATCGTCAGGGCGATGCCGCCCAGCACCAGCGCCGATGCGATCAGCAGGCGGACGGTGACGCGTTCATCGAGCAGCACCACGCCGCCGACGGCCGCCAGGATCGGCACGGCGAGCTGGACTATCGCGGCGGTGACGGAGGTCAGGTGGGGCAGGGCCCGGTACCAGATGGCATAGCCGAGCCCCGACGTGACGGCCCCGGAAACGAGCGCCCAGCCGATGCCGGCGGGTTGGGCGTGGACGCCGCTCCGGGCGCCGAACCAGAAGGCGACGACCAGCGGCACCGCCCACGCAAAGTTGCCCGCGGTCTCGGCCAGCGCGTCACTCGCGCCATGCCCGGCGAGGGAATAGCACCCCCAGGCGATGCCGGCCGCCAGCATCAGGGCGGCGCTGAGCGGCGCCGGGGCGGTGAGTCCGGGCAGGAAGAGATAGACGAGTCCCGCGAGTGCGAGCGCGAGCCCGTACCATTGCACCATCGAAGGGCGGCGGCCGCGGAGAATGGCGGCGACCACCATGGTGACCTGCACCGCTCCGAAGAGCAACAGCGCGCCGGTGCCGGCGCCCAGGTGGAGATACGCAATGGAGAAGGGCACCGCATAGAGCACCAGCCAGGCGGCGGAGCGCCACGATCCTGCCATGCGGCCGGTACGCCGGAGCCGCATGAGGAACAGCAGCACGGCGGCGCCGGAGGCGATCCGCACGGCGGAGAAGCTGGCGGGATCAATGGAGCCGCTCCGGAGTGCCAGCCGGCAGAGAATGGAATTGGCCGCGAAGGCGACCAGGGCGAGGAGGGTGAGCGCGGAGACAGGCACGCGTCAGCGGCGCATCCGGGCCTGGATGTCGCTGAACCAGTTCGTCGCCAGGATTGCCCGGCTTCCGGCGGTGGCGGAGGCGATGCCGCGGGCCCGGAAGAACGCGAACGAACGGCCGTCCGGGAAGACATCGAACGACTGGTGGAACTGGAAGTCCTGGTACCGGGATGCGTCGAAGAGCGGCTGCTGGGCGACGACCTCGAAGTCCGGCGCCGTCCGCACCGACGCCGCCACGAGCTGCAGCTGCGGGTCGAGGTAGTAGAGTTCGCGCCCGTCGGGTGACCAGCGTGGCTCGGTTCCGCCCTGGGTGGACACCTGCTGCGCGCCGCCGGAGCTGTCGCCCAGGCTCCGGACGTAGATCTGGTTCTGGCCTGACTGGTTCGAGGTGTAGGCCAGCCACCGGCTGTCGGGCGAGACCGCGGGCGTCAATTCGCTGAAGGGTGTGGCGGCAAGCGGCACCGGCGTGGTGTCGCCACTGGTGCGAACCCCGACGATGTCCCCGGCACCGGCGGCGCCATTGTCGGTGCGGAGCACGATCCAGCGCCCGTCGGGCGAGAAGGTGACTTCCTGCACCTGCCGGTCCAGGTGCACGAGCAGGCGGTCCCGGCCGCCCCCGTCCGCCTGCCGTACGTACACGTTGCCGCCCGCGCCGCTGTCGCGCACGAACGCGACCAGCCGTCCGTCGGCCGACCAGGCCGGCCGGCGGTCCTGGCCGCCGAACGTGAGGCGGCTGAACGGGCCGCGCTCCAGCTGCTTGACCCAGACCGATATGCCCGCGGCCCCGGTGCCGATGTCCACCGCCATGCGGCGGCCGTCCGGCGCGATGGCCAGGGAGTTGAACTGCCCGCTCCATGCGCTGTCCATCACCGACGCCCGGCCGTCACGCCCCACCCGCACGACATCGGAAGCCGTCGAGGAGGCGCCGCGCATGTACAGCAGGGTACCCGATCGCGACACCGCCATCATCGGGTTGAGCGCGCCGATCTGCACGCGATCGAGCACCGGGGCGGCGGGCCCGGTGATCGCGAGCTTGTCCAGGTCGAAGGGCGCCGCCAGCACGGAGCCGTCGCCCTGGACATAGAGCAGGGCGCCCCACGGGAGATACCACGCCTCGAACGCGCCGGGGACGAGCGGCTGCTGCCGGCCGGTGCGCAGGTCGAGCACGCGAACGCTGCGCGCGACGCAACCGGAACTGCACGCGAGGAACAGGACCCCGCGGGCATGGGGCAGCGCGGTGGGGTTGACCAGGCCGAGCCCGCGGAGGGCGCTGTCACCCAGCGCGGTGGTGACCGGACCGCCGCCGGCGCCTACCCGAAGGAGCTGGTCCAGCCGGGCCGCGACATAGACCAGCGTATTGTCATCGAGCCAGGTCACGCCGTACTGCTGCGGGGCGGCGGAGTCGGCGATGGTGATCGGGGCACCGCCCGAGACCGGCACCTTCCTCACCTGGCCGTCGGCCACGAACGCCAGCCATTGGCCGTCGGGCGAGAACACCGGGCTGAATCCGCGTGCGGTGCCGGGGATGGGCGCGGGATCGAGCTCGCCGGCACGCTTCATCCAGAGCAGCCCGTCCTGGCGGGTGTCCTTGAAGATCAGGGTGCGGCCGTCGGGCGATACGGCGAGCGCCAGTCCCTGCGTCGTGACCGTCACCGAATCGCTGAGCACGATGTGCGACCAGGTGACCGGCTCGGCGCGCGACCGGCCCGCCACGGCCCAGGCGAGGGTCCCGAGTGCCGCAACCGTCACGCCGCCCATCGCCACCAGCGGCCAGCGAACGGCGGGGCCCTGGCGACTGGGCGGCTTGTCGGCGCGATGGCTCGACGGCGCGACGAGCGCCGCGGCGAACTCCGCGGCCGAGGCAAACCGGTCGGCGGGAAGTTTCTCCAGCGCGGCGAGCACCGCGCGCTCGACCGGTTCCGGGATGGTGTGGCGCTGGGTGATCAGCGAGCGCGGCGCCTCCGTCATCATGCGGGCGACGATCGCCTGGGCTGTCGAGCCCGTGAACGGCGGATCGCCCGTGAGCATCTCGTACGTCACGACGCCGAGCGCGTAGATATCGGCGCGCGCGGTGACCTCCCGCTCGCCCATGGCCTGCTCGGGTGACATGTAGGTCGGCGTGCCGAGGGACATGCCGGTCTCGGTCATGCGGGAGCCGCCGGAATTGCTGGCGGCGAGCGCAATCCCGAAGTCGGCCACCAGCGCCTGGCCGTCGTGGAGCAGGATGTTCTCGGGCTTGATGTCGCGGTGAATCACGCCGTGCCGATGGGCGTAGTCGAGCGCGCTGGCCACTTCGGTGGCGATCCGGAGCGCGTCCGCGACGGGGAGCTGCTTGTCCCGCGCGAGGCGGTCGCGAAGCGATTCCCCTTCCACGAAGGGCATGACGTAGTACGCCGTTCCCTGCGCCTCGCCGCTGTCGATGAGGCCGAGGATGTGGGGATGCTGGAGTGCGGCGATGGTGCGGATCTCGCGCACGAAGCGCTCGGGGCCGATCACCGCAGCGAGCTCCGGCCGCAGAACCTTGATGGCCACCTGCCGGCCGTGCTTCAGGTCCGCGGCAAGGTAGACCGTGGCCATGCCGCCCTGCCCGAGCTCACGCTCGATGCGATAGCGGTCCTCCAGGGCGGCACGGAGCTGTTCGGGGATCATCCGGCTCCAAGATGCAGCCAGCCCGCGGATGGTGCCAGTCGGCGGTGGTCCGTCACTGGCCGGCGGCGATGGCGCGGTCGCGCCGGGCTTCGGCGTGCAGTCCGCGCGCCTCCTCCGCTTCCGCGAGCCAGCCGTGCATCTCCCGGATGTCCCGGTGTCGCCGGCCCTCCTTGAGCTCCAGTCACCGGAGCACGTCACCAAGCACGGAATCGGCCGCGGCGTAGTGTCGCTCACGAAGCAGGAGCAGCCCGCCGACCGCCTGCGCGCGCGCCGCCGCCGGGTGGTCCGGCCCGAAGACCTTCAGGCTGATGCGGATCGCATCACCGATCATGGCCTGGGCCGCGGCAAACTCGCGCCGGTCCACCAGCAACCGCGCAAAGCTCACCTCCACCCCGGCCACATTCGCGTTGTCGCGGCCCCTGAGTTCCCGGTTCAGCGCCAGCGACGCACGAAAGAGGTGCTCGGATTCCTCGAAATCACCGGCCCGGTGCAGGACATCCGCCGCCTGGGCAAGTGCAGTGGCGGTAACCGGGTGCCGGGGTCCGTGGGTGCGCCGGATCGTGGCCAGGAACCGGCGAGCCAGGCTCACCGCCTCACTGGAGTCTCCCCGCCGCGCCAGGAACTCGGCCAGGTCGTACTCGGCATACGCCGTGAGCGGGTGGGCCTCTCCCAGCGCCTGCTCGCGGATCGCCAGCTCGCGCCGGTAGAGCGGTTCCGCGTCGGCGTCGCGTCCTTCGTCGTGATCGTAGAGATCGGCCAGCAGCTGCACCGGCCCGGTGACCTCGACGCGATCCGGCCCGAAGACCCGTTCGGCGGTCGCGAGCGCCTGGCGGAACTCGGCCTCCGCCTCGTCCAGCCGTCCTTCGCGCCGGAGAACGGCGCCGAGCAGCGCGTGGCTGTCGCCGGTGAGGGAGTCGACGGGACCGAGTGACCGTTCGCGAATGGCGAGCGCGCGACGGTGGAGCGATTCGGCGTCGGCCAGCTGGTCCCGGAAGATCGCGACACTGGCGAGCTGATGGAGCGTACTGGCGATGGCAGGATCATCGGGTTCGAGGTCACGTTGCTGGATGGCCAGCGCCGCGCGGGCCGCGGAATCCGCCGCGGGGAACTGGCTGAGGCTGATATGCAGCTGGCTCAGCCGGATGAGGTCGGCGGCGAGTTGTGACGCCGCCGCGGCCGGGTCCGGGATGCTGCCGGCGGCACGCTGCCGCAAGGCGACGGCGCGCTCAAGGGAGATGCGTGCCGGTTCGAACTGGCCGAGACTCTGGAAGACCCGGCCCGTGACCTCGAGCAGGCGCGCCTGCTGGTTCGGCTGGTCGTGGAGCAGCGCCACGCGCGCCTCGGCGCGGCGGACCAGCTCCCCGGCGGTCAGGGTATCGCCGCGGACATTGGCGGTGTCAGTGGTCTCGAACAGCTGGAAGAGAAACGCGCTGGTGGCCGCCGCCTCCCGGGAGGCAGTTTCGGCCCGGTCCCGTTCGGCCCGCGCACGATGGGCCTGGGAGAGTGAGACCACCACGCCGCCGACCAGCGACAACGCGACGACGGCACCGGCGACGGTCTCCAGCCGGTGACGCTTCACGAAGCGCCGCGCCCGGTAGGCGGCGGTCTGGCGGCGGGCCTGCACCGGGTGGGCGGCCAGGTGCCGGCGGATGTCCAGCGCGAGCTCCTGCGCCGAGGCGTAGCGCGCCGCGGGTTCCTTGCCCAGCGCCCTGAGGACGATGGCATCGAGGTCGCCGGCGAGGGCGCGGCGGAGGCGGTCGGTGCCGGCGCTCGTGGAAGGCGCCGGAGGATCGAAGTTGCAGATGATCCGTTCCATCTCACCGGGCGGACGTCCGCGGAGATCGTACGGGCGCTGTCCCGTCAGGAGCAGGTACAGGATGACGCCGAATGCGTAGACGTCGGTGGCCGCACTCACCGGCCGGCCCTGCACCTGTTCCGGCGCGGCGTATTCGGGCGTCATCGCGTGCAGCAATGACCGGGTGGTATCGGCTTCGTCCGGGCTCTGCCCCGGCACCAGCAGCTTGGCCACGCCGAAGTCGAGCAGCTTGAGCTGTCCCCCGGCGGTGACGAGCATGTTGGAGGGCTTGAGGTCCCGATGGACCACGAAGTGCTGGTGGGCGTACTGCACCGCGTCGCACGCGCCGGCGAGGAGCTCCAGCCGCTGGTCGAGCGAGCACGAGTGTGCATCACACCAGCGATCGATCGGCTCGCCTTCCACGTACTCCATGGCGAACCACGGCGTGCCATCGGCGGCGATGCCACCGTCCACGAGACGCGCGATGCCGGGGTGCTCGAGTCCGGCCAGGATCCGGCGCTCCTCCATGAACCTGGCGATCAGCAGGTCACTGGCGGAGGACGGAACCAGCTTGACCGCGACCCGCTGCTCGAACTGGCCGTCGTCGCGCTCGCCCAGGAACACCGCGCCCATGCCCCCGCGGCCGATCTCGCGCACCAGGCGGAACGGTCCCGCGCGATCGGGGCGCGGCGTGCGACCCCGTGCCGCGCCGAGGTCCTCGATCAGGGGTGACAGGAGATCGGCGGATGGCAGGTCCGGGTGTGGGGCGGTATCGTCGTCGAGCTGGATCAGGTGAAGCAGGGTGCGGCGGAGTTCGTCGTCGCCGGGGCAGGAGCGTTCGATGAATGCCGGGCGCGCGCCGGGCGGCAGGTCGAGGGCGGCGTCGAGCAGCGGCTCGAGCTGGCGAAAACGTTCGGGGGTCAGGTCAGTATTCACACACCTCGACGTCGGTACGGGCGAAGTCATCGCCCACGAACAGCAGTGGTTCGCCGCGCGCGACGGACAGCGCGTAGCTGAAACAGTCGCCGAAGTTGAGCGCTGCCGCATGGCGTCCGCGCCCGAACCGCAGCGCGGCATCGCGCGCCAGGGTCACCTGGTCGTCGCCCACCGGAACGACCTCGGCCCCGATGCTCCGCAGCAGCCGATCCAGCTGGGGCTCGGCGGCTTCACCGTAGCGACCGAGGAGGACCAGCGCCGCCTCGACCACCGTCGCCGCGGAGACCAGCCGGCGGCGGTCGGCCTCGACCGCCGCGACAAGACGGTCCGCCGCGGGCTCCCGGCTGAGGATCGCGATGATCGCCGATGTGTCAATGACCATGGCTCAATCCGGCGCGCCATGCACGTCGTACCCGACGATGTCATCGGCCGGCCGCGGATCGCGAACCGGCAGACGCGCAAGTCGCTCCTGAATCCGTCGCACCTCTGCGCCGATACCCTGGCGGGCGCGATGCGTCTCCCGCCCGAGCCGCTCTTCCAGCGCCCGGCGGATCGCCTCGGTCAGAGTCTCCCCGGTAGCCGTCGCCAGTGCACGCGCCAGGCGGTCGGTTTCCGGATCCTTGATGCTGATGGCCATATACCGCTTTCTAGAAATGTATCTAGAAATCTAGATAATGCTCCGATTTCCGCAAGGGTCGGGATGACATGCGTTCGCCGAGCCGGGATGCTGCGCGTACAGGGTGAGCTGCCGCACCAGCGGCCCCAGGCGCGGGTGCGGCAGGAGGGCGTGGCCGTCCTGCCGCATGATGTTCGCGGGCTTGATGTCGCGATGCACGACGCCCTGCCGGTGCGCGAAGTCGAGCGCCCCGCCACTTCGCCGGCCAGCCGCGCGGCGAGCTGTGCCGCCACCTCACTCACCGTACCACCCACGCGGCATCGTTCCTGAGCAGCGCCTGGATGCGGGGATCGTTCCGGATGCCGTCAAAAAGCGGTTCGAGGCGGATCGTGGCCTGCGTGATGGGCAGCAGCGAGCTTCCGGAAAGTGGCGCGTGCGCGCTCTCGGTGATCAGGCGCACCGCCTCGTCCTGGTGCCCGAGCAGCAGGTGAATGACGACGAGTGCATCCACACTTCGGGAACCCTCACCCGGATCCCGCGCCCTGGGGTTCAGTGCGACAGCGCGTTCCCCCGCCTGCACCGCCTCGGCGTCCCGGCCCCGTATCGCATCTGCCACGCCCAGGATCGAGTAGAAATCGGCCACACTGCCGAACACCCCGGCGCCGGTCGTTCGCCTGAGGAACGCCTGGGCCAGCAGTGCCGCCGAATCCGCCCGCGCCCGCGCGCGGAGCGGAACTCCCGCGGCAAGGTCATTGAGTGCCTGGCTGATCAACCGCTGCGGGCGGTCGATCGTCCGGCGTTCGCCCAGACGACCCAGGGCAGCGGTGGACGAGTCGAACTGGCGCGAGAAGCGCGCGAGTGACGCAACCATGAATGTCCGCTCGTCCGGCGGCACCGCATCCGACAGCGAACCGACAAACACCCGGGCGGCGGCGGTGTCCCCCTTGCCGAAGATGAGTACCTGGCGCAACCAGTCGACTGCCCCCCCACCGGAGGGATCGATGATCAGCGCCCGGCGCAGCATCTGCTCGGCCTCCGGGAAACGCCGGAGCATCAGGTATGTGTATCCCATGTCGCTCAGCGCCCCGGCGTTCCGGGGATCGAGCTCGATCAGCTTCTGCTCGGCCGCCAGCGCCTCGTCCCACCGCCCCCGACGGCGCGCGATGTACCCCACACCGGCCACGGCATCGGCATCACTGGGCCGGGCGGCGGCCACGCTCTTGAACAGCGCGAGCGCCGCATCGAAATCGCCGCGGGCGTAGTAGGCGACGTAGGCCTGCGCGATCCGGGTTTCGGTGGATGCGGGCGCCAGCGCCACGGCCCGGTCCAGCGCGATCCGCGCCGGCAGGGTGTCGGTGGTTGTCGCACTGCGCACCTGCCAGCTTCTCGCGGAGGCCAATCCGGCCCACGCCTCGGCGAAGCTCGAATCGAGGGCGACGGCCCTGTCGAAGGCTCGCACCGAGCTGCTGTCCTCGAGCATCCCGCCCCGGTTGGCAAAGAGCTCCTGTCCGCGGTGATACCAGTCGAGCGCCTCGAGGTTGTCGGTCGGCGCCCGCTGCGCGGCCGCGACCTCCGAACTGGTGAAGCTGGCCCGGAGCGCCTGCGCCACGTTGCTCGCGATATCACCCTGGATCGTGAAGATGTTCTGCGCCGTGAGTTCCCGGTCGTAGGAATCGGCCCAGATCTGCCGGTCGGTCGGCGCGTCCACCAGCTGGACCGTCACGCGGACCTGGTTGCCGGCCCGCTGTACCTGGCCCTGGAGAAGGCTCTGGACCCCCAGCTCCACGCCGATCTGCCGGGTGGGCTTGGTGGTACCACGGTACTCCTGGACCGAAGTTCGCGAGGTGACCTGGAGCGCGCCCAGGCGGGTAAGGTCCGTGAGGATCTCGCTCTGCATGCCCTCCGTGAACGCCGCGTTCGCGCTGTCGCCGCCCACATTCTCGAAGGGGAGCACCGCAACGGATCGCGTGCCGGCCGGGCTCGCCGCGTCGTTTGCCGCGTGGCCGCGGGTCCGTGATAGCGCGAAGGCGCCGGCAGCCAGCACCGCGAGCCCGGCTGCGGCGATGGCCCATTTCGGCCAGCGGCGCGACACCGGCTGCGTCGCGACCGGAGTGGGCGTGGCGGGCAGCGCGGCGGTCGGCGTGACACCGCCGCTCGGTGTGGCCAGCGGCTCCAGCTGTGCCAGCATCTCCTCGGCACTCTGCCACCGGTCCGCCGGCCGCTTCTCCAGCGCCTTCATGATGACGCTGGTCAGCGCAGGCGAGAGCGAGGGCCGGTGGCTGCTCAGCAGCTCGGGTGCCTGCGTCACGTGCGCGGCGAGGACCTGCTGCGGCGAGGCGCCGGTGAACGGCGGCCGGCCGGCGAGCAGTTCGTAGCCCATGACACCCAGCGCGTAGATGTCCACGCGGTGGTCGAGGTGCGGATCGGCACTGGCCTGCTCCGGCGCCATGTAGGCCGGCGTGCCGAGGGCCACGCCCAGGGTGGTGAGCCGGTTCTTCCCACTGGCGTCGTTCACCGCCTTGGCGACGCCGAAGTCCATGACCAGCGCGTGGCGGCCGGAGAGCATCACGTTCTCCGGCTTGATGTCGCGATGCACGACACCCCGGCTATGGGCGTGACCCAGCGCGTCGGCGATCTCGGACAGCAGCCGCACCGCCTCATGCACGGGGAGTTCACCCTGGCGAGACAGGCGCTCCCGCAGCGATTCGCCCTCGACGTAGGGCATGACGTAATAAAGGAAGGACCCGGGACCAGGGACGCGGGACTCGGGCAGTTCGTGTCCCGCGTCCCGCGCCTCGCGTCCAAGCTCCGCAACTCCCGAGTCAATCAATCCCAGGATATGCGGATGCTGCAGGCGGGCGGCGATCTCGATTTCCTGCGTGAACCGGTCGGGACCGAGGGTGGCGGTGAGGTCCGGGCGGAGCACCTTGATCGCCACCTTGCGATGATGGCGGAGGTCTTCCGCCAGGTACACCGTGGCCATGCCGCCTTGCCCGAGCTCACGCTCGAGGCGGTAGCGGCCCTCCAGGGCGGTACGGAGCTGATCGGGGATCATCCGGCTTCAAGATGCAACCAGCCCGTGGATGGTGCCAGTTGCCGGCGGGCCGTCACTGCCCGGCGGTGGCGGCCTGGTGGGCCAGCCGCACCAGCGACCAGTAGGGCGGCGGATAACCCTGCCGTCGCTCCGCGGCGGTCGCCGCCTGCTGCACGGCGCTCGCCAGCAGACGCTGCCGCGCCACGAACGCCTCGTGCGCCACGGCGGACGACGCCGACATCCCCTCCGGCACCGGCCCGTGCCGCCCCAGCTTCACCATGACCCCGCTGTACGCCTTGGCGAGCCGCACCAGCGGCAGCCGGTACCAGGGGCCGTCGAGATCGCGTCCTGCATCGGCCTGGTCGAGCATGGCATCGAGGACCGCGTTGTCCCGGTGATCCTGCCGGAGGGTGGCGGGGTCGCGCCACTCCGCCACCACGACGAGCTGCGGATCATACTCCAGGTCCGACGGCTCCTGGGTCTCGAAGTGCCGGACGCCCAGCTCCGAGAGCCAGCGGCGGATGCCGGGACGGGAGATGGTGGACAGGCCCATCCAGAGCGTGATCCCCAGGTCATGATAGGCGGACGATGCGACCTCGGAGCAGAAGAGCCGCGACGGGTCGCTGTAGTCCATGGTGAAGTCGTAGGGAATGTGCCCGGCCCGGGCTCGCCCCAGTTCCAGCGACGCCGCCCGGTGCGGCAGCATCGGGTCGGCCTGGATCGCCGGCAGATCCGAACGCAGGCGGAGCAGCATCACCCTGAGCTTCTTGTCTTCGAGGTACTGCTCGGCCGTGGCGATGGCCACACCGATCTCGATGTGCGCCTCGATCACCGACACGGCATGCGTGACGGGATCCACATGCACGAGGCCGACGTGGGAGAAGTTGCCGGGATAATCGTTGCCGCGGGCGATCAGCGCCGAGGTCGGGTAGCCGCCCCGGGAGACGAGCATGTCGCCCGAGTGCACGCGCACCCCGTGGACGACAGCCGATGGCGTGGCCGAGGGCTCGTCCCGCCCGGCCAGCAGCGCGATGGCGCTGTCGGGCTGCTGCAGCATCGCCTCCTCGACCGCGGCCCGGGCGCCGTAGAGCATCCGGTACAGCCGCCGCTTCGTCGCCGGATCATCCGGCTGCCACGACCGGGACTGGTCCTTGACCACCTCGCGCAGCCGCTCGCCGATGGTAGTGTAACCGGTCAGATATCCGGGGCAGGCCGCCACCACAGGGCCGAGCGCGAAGAAGGCGGTCTCGATGGAGTCGAGCCGGGCGTCGTCGGGCTGGACACTCTGCGGCGCCAGCGAGTCGAGCCGGGCGCCGAGGGACGCCAGGGCACGGGCCGTTCCGCCGGTCTCGCGGCACCTCGAGGTCCGCAGCGCGACGAACCGCGATTCGAGCGCCCCCCAGAGCGAGTCCCGGTTCCATGCGAAGGGCGCCCCCCGTAATGGTGCGGGCGGCACCGGCGGGCGCGAGGCGGGGACGGAAAGCGCGACGGCGGCGACCATGACGACGAGAACCGCCATGCGGCGGCGCCGCATGTTCAGGCCGCGGGTGCCGCGGCACCGCGGCGCAGCATCCAGCGATAGAGCCAGATCACGGCGCCGATGAACAGCAGCACGCCGAGCCAGCGCGCCGGCGCAAACGATTCAGGCACGAGGCCGATCGGTGCGTCCTTCGAGGTGGCCACGATGAGGCCGGCGATGACGACGCCCCAGAGACTCTCGCCCACGATGAGTCCGGACGCCACCAGCGTGCCGAGCCGCTCGGTCCGCTCCGGGTTGGGGGTCTGCTTCGCGCGCCTGTCGAACCAGTGGGAAATCAGCGCACCGATGATCACGGCAAAGGTGGCCGACATCGGCAGGTAGATCCCGATGCCCACGGCGAGGGGCGGGATCCGCAGCTTCTTCAGGACCTTCAGGATCTCGTCCATCACGATCAAGGCCGCGCCGACCAGCGCGCCGATGCCGATCATCTTCCAGTCGAGCTTGCCGCCGATGACTCCCTGCGCCAGCGCCGAGATGAGCGTCGCCTGCGGCGCCGGCAGCGGGTTGGGCGCCACCACGCCGACGTTGGCCGCCCCGGCAAAGCCGTAGGCCTTGGCCAGCAGGTTGAGCACCGACGGGATGACCGCGGCGCCGGCCGCCACGCCCACGATCAGCGCGATCTGCTGCCGCATCGGCGAGGCGCCGACCAGCTGGCCGGTCTTCAGGTCCTGGAGGTTGTCATTGGAAATGGTGGCGCACGCGAACACGATGGCCGTGACGAAGAGCGAGAAGGCCACCATCGCCGGCCGGGTGGCCTCGGTGGGTGCCACGGCGACCACGAGCAGCGACGCACAGGCCACGATCGAAAGAATGCCCACGCCGGAGACCGGGCTGTTCGACGCCCCGATGAGTCCCGCCATGTAGCCGCAGATCCCGGCGATCACGAATCCGGCGATGAGAATGAACGGCACCGCGATCAGGGTGAGGCGCAGGGCGTCCGGCGCCAGGTCGGTGGACCGCGCGAACCGGAATGCCAGCACGGCGGCGATGGCGAGGCAGACGATGGTGAGCGCGATGATCCAGGGCGGCGAGATGTCCCGGTCGCGGTCGTCACCGCCAGTGTTCCTTCGCGAGGCGACCAGCGTGTTCACCAGGCCCCTCACCACCGGCTTGGCCAGCATGGCGAGAGTATAGATCGCCGCAATGCCGATGGTGCCGGCGCCGATGAACCGCACCTCCGTGCGCCAGATGGTGCTGGTGTGCGCGGCGAGTGTCACGCCCGCCGCCGCGGGCTGCAGTGCGGTGAGGATCGGGACGGCGACGACCCAGGAGATGATCTGTCCCACCAGCATCGCCATGCCGACCGAGAGGCCGACCAGGTG
Organism: Gemmatimonadales bacterium; assembly: GCA_035712285.1. GTDB lineage: Bacteria > Gemmatimonadota > Gemmatimonadetes > Gemmatimonadales > GWC2-71-9 > CAMLHP01. The sequence continues at coordinate 35,995 of DASTBA010000049.1, forward strand.
CCCGGCACCGAGGAGCGCGAGTGACCAGGCGATCTGGTACCCCGACGAGGCGCCACGGCTGCCGAGCGCGAAGTAGCCGCTGATCTCGGCGGCTGCGACCCGCGTGGCGGTCAGGATGGCGAGTCCGGCGGATGCGACGGTACCGAGCGCCACGGCGATCAGCCCCTCGCGGGCCTCGCCGGTGTCGTCCTTCACCTCGCCCCGCGTGCCGGAACCGACCCTGAGCACCTCGGCGGCCGCCACGCCCTCGGGGTAGGGAAGGTCCGACGTGGTGACCAGCGCGCGGCGGAGCGGGATGGTGAAGAGCACCCCCAGGACGCCGCCGCTCACGCAGATGAGGAACGATTCCCAGAAGGGAAACCCGGTCCACCAGCCGACGATCACCAGTCCGGGGAGGACGAAGATGATCGCCGAGAGCGTGCCGGCCGCGGAGGCCACGGTCTGGACGATGTTGTTCTCGAGGATCGACGAATCCTTCACCGCGCTCAGGATCGCCATCGAGATCACCGCCGCCGGGATGGACGAGGCGAAGGTGAGCCCGACCTTGAGGCCAAGATAGACATTGGCGGCGGTGAACCCGGTCGTGATGAGCACGCCGAGGATCAGGCCGCGGAGAGTGAGTTCCCTGGGTTTCATGGACTCGTGGCGAGGCGCATCCGCGGGTTACCGGGCACCGGTACCTGCGACGCTAGGGAGCGGAAGGAGTATCGGAATTCCAGGTATCGTACAGGTACTTCCACGATCCGTCGGCCTGCTTCTTCAGCACGCCGAGATACTTGCCGTTGTCCACCGGCATCGGCTTGGCGCCGGCCGCCTTCGGGGTCATGACGACGCTGTACGTGCCGGTGGCAATGGCCATGTCGCCGCTGCCCTCCACGGCCACGGGGTGCAGCGAGACCGGGAATGAATACGCCGAGAAGAGTCCGGACCAGTACGTCGCGATGTTGGCGCCGTGCCGGCTGCTGTCGCCCGGCGGCATGAGGGTGGCATCGGAGGCATACAGGGCGCCGACGGCCGCGCCATCGCCGGCATTCGCGGCGGCCGCGAACGCACTGTCCACCGCGCGGATGGCGGCCTGATCAGCAGCGGAGAGCGCGGCCGGTGCCGCGACAGTCGACGCCTTTGGGGGTGCTGGCTGACAGGCGGCGCCCAGGACCAGCATGGCCGCAAGGCCAGCGCGGGTGACGGTGGACATGCCATGGCTCCAAGGTGGGGGAGAACCGGACTCAGCGCGCCGAATCTGGGGGCCGGACGGCGTTCCCGCAAGCAGCGCTCGCGGCCGCCTACTTCAGGCGCTCCAGCCGCCCCTTGCGCCGGACCAGGTTGCGGTAGTCCCACTGGATCTCCCGAGCCTTGGCAAGCCAACGCCTGAGGGCCGCCGTGTCGACCTGGGCGACCGCCGTGTACCGCGCCTCGGCAGCCTTGAAGGTTCCTTCGGCCTCGAGCCCCTCTTCCTCGAACGACTGACCGCTCCAGAAGAGCAGCCGCACGCAATGCTTCAGCGTGCTGTATCCGACGATGGGGTTGCCGCCGAGAAACCAGACCGGGTGGGCGTGCCAGATCCTGTTCTCCGCCTCGGGCAGGTGGCGCTCGATCTGCTCGGCGAGGAGGTCGCAGATCGCCCGGTCGCCGGGGGCCCGGTCCTGATTGTAATTCCTGGTATCCGGGTGCATCACATCCTCCGCGCAACTGGACCGGCCTGGCCTCAGCTCGGGCTGCGGTGTCCAACGGCAGCATGCAGGCCGCCCTACTGCGAAAACACCACCCCGTGCGGTGATGCCCGCCCGTTGAATCCGTGGGGCCAGCGGCGGTTCGCCAGGTCAAGGCCGGGTCGGCCGCTGCCGGCATCACGGAAGCGCTGGTCGAGTGTCAGCTGCCCGCTCGCCGGATCGAAATTGACGACGAACAGCCGGTCCCCCTCCACATATCCGCCGGAATTCACCACCAGTCGCCGGCCGGTCGGGTCCATGGCCATCCAGTGCGGCTCCTCGTCATCACCCAGGTTCACCCGCGAGACCTCGCGCGGATGCGCCGGGTCGGTGATGTCGAGCGCCACGATGCCATGTACCGCCGGCACCGGCTGCAGCCAGTAGTGACCGGCTACCACCGGCACACCGCAATTCTTTCCGTCGAATGTCCACACCAGGTTCGCGTCCGGCGCCGGCTGGTCCACGTTGCGCAGGAGATAGATGCCGCAGTGAAAGGTGTGGATGTAGACGCTTCTGCCATCCGCCAGGAGCCGGGGCTCGCCGGTGAACTGATTCTCGTTGCCGAGAGCCCCGGGCGGAAGGGCGATGCTCCTGAGCAGTTGCAGGTCCGACAGCCGCCAGATCTGCACCCACTGCCCGGTGGCCACGGTATCCGATTGATCCATGTTGGTGGTGGTGGACACCGCACGGTCGAGCGCCGGGATCGGCAGGACACTGTAAGGAAAGAGCTGGGTGTCGGCGATCGTGGTGTCACGCGCCGAGGCGCTCCGGATCGGTGCGCCCCGCTCATCCATCTCCACCAGGCCGCCGGTGACGTTCGGCGTGGTGCCGGCCTGGTACTGGAAGGTGGCGAGTACGTGGCCGTTCGCGAGCCGGATGAACGAGTGCGGATGGCTGAAGCCGGCAACATCACCGAACGACGTGAGGATGCGGGGCGTGCCGGGCGACGTGAGGTCGAACAGCCAGGTGCGTCCGGTCATGAAGTCGTTGGCGAGGAGATGCCTGTCGGCGGGCATCTCGTGCTCGGTGTGGTGCGGATGGCCGCCGGGCGCGCCGGTGGAAATGGACGCCACCACCTCGCCATACCGCGGCGACGCCGTGTCGGCGTCAATCGCCGCCAGGAAGTCGCTGGTCCTGTGGCTGGAGTCGCCCGCCCAGAGATAGAGGTAGGCGCCGGGGGACGGCGCGGGCCGCATGCCGCAGCCCATGATCAGCAGTGCGATTGACATCACCGTGGTTCGCATCGGACGGCCATCCTTCCGCTTGCAGGGCTGCACCGCGACCGCAGGGAATCTGCGATCCGCTGCCCCACCCGGCAACCAGACCGGCGGTGTTGCTTGACGGTTCGGGGACCGGGCCGTACAATGGCGGCGGATTTCCGTGCCGGGTTCCGTTCCCCCCTGGAGGCCGTATGCCGGTGTTCCTGCTCGCCGCGCTCGCGTGCTGCGCCGCGCCTGTCCATGCCGTCCCCTCCCATCCGCCGGCCCTGCCCGCCATCGCCGCCAACGACAACCGCCAGCCGGCGGGACACCTCGACCATGGCGTGTTGACGATCTCGCTTGAGGCGCGGATGGGCGCCTGGTATCCGGAAGGCCCCGGTGGCCGGCCGCTGGATGTGGCGGCCTTCGCCGAGCCCGGCGCGGCGCCCCGGAATCCGGGACCCCTCATCCGGGTGCCGGTCGGCACTTGGGTCGAGGCCAGCGTGCGGAACCTGCTCGAGTCGCCGCTGACGCTCTACGGCTTCGGCGAGACTGTCCGTGGCACCGGTGACAGCGTGATCATCGCGGCGGGTGAGTCCCGCACGGTGCGCTTCCGCGCCACGACTGCCGGCACCTACTACTACGCCGGGAGCGTCACGCCGGGTCCGCTTGCCGCCCGCGTGACCGACTCGCAGCTCAACGGCATTATCGTCGTGGATCCGCCGGGGGCGGCCCGCCAGGACCGCACCTTCGTCATTTCCCTCTGGGGCACGCTCGACTCCACCAGCCCCAGCGGCCTCGGCCGCGTCACGATGGCCATCAACGGTCTCTCGTGGCCGCACACGGAAGAGCTCGCGATGACCCAGGGCGACAGCGCC
>DASTBA010000050.1:0-25942 GCA_035712285.1 Gemmatimonadales bacterium
CTTCGGCACCTTCCGGCTGGGCGAGGCGGTGCAGTACTTCTACGAGCCGTTCCTCGAGGCGTTCGATCCGGAGCTCCGGAAGGAGCTGGGTGTCTGGTACACGCCGAAGGAAATCGTGCAGTACCAGGTGGCGCGGGTGGATACGGTGCTGCGAGAGGAGATGGGAATCGCCGCAGGGCTGGCCGATCCCTCTGTCTACGTCCTGGATCCCTGCTGTGGAACTGGCGCGTATCTGGTAGAAGTCCTGCGCAGGATTCAAGACACGCTTGCTGCGGCGGGGACCGATGCGCTGGTAGCGGGCGATATCCGCAAGGCTGCGCGCGACCGAGTCTTCGGCTTCGAGATTCTACCGGGATCATTCGTGGTGGCTCACCTTCAACTCGGGCTCCTGCTGAACGAATTGGGAGCCCCGCTCACCGCCGAAGGTGATCGGGCAGGAATCTTTCTCACAAACGCGCTCACAGGATGGGAGGGCGGCGACCACGACGGGCCGCAGCCATTCCCGGAGCTGGCGCAGGAACGCGAACGTGCTGACCAGGTAAAACAGGCCAAGCCCATTCTGGTGGTGCTAGGCAATCCCCCCTATCACGCCTTTGCCGGCGTGGCGGAAGGTGAGGAGGCCGGGCTGGTGGACCCGTATAAGGATGAGTTGAGCACCCGCTGGGGGGTCCGCAAGTACAACCTGGACGATCTCTACGTTCGGTTCTTCCGCATCGCTGAACGGAAAATCGTAGACATGACGGGCCGTGGGGTCGTGAGCTACATCTCCAACTACAGCTACCTGACCGAAGCGTCGTTCGTGCAGATGCGCGAGCGGCTGATGAACGGATTCGACAGAATGTGGTTCGACAACCTGAATGGCGACAGCCGCCGAACAGGCAAGGTGGCCCCTGACGGGTCTCCTGACCCGTCGGTTTTCTCCACGGAGTCGAACAGGGCGGGCATTCGAGTTGGCACGGCGGTATGCGTGCTGGCACGCACCAGATCTGAGCCCACCGCACGCCATGTCAAGGTGCGGGCATTCTGGGGGAGCACCAAGAAGGAACAGCTACTTGCGTCCGCGGAGGCGGGAGCAGCGCATCCGTACACGGATGTGACTCCAACAGCGGAATCCCGGTATCGATTCGCTCCGTCCAGTCATTCCGAGGCCTACGCAGCGTGGCCGACAATCGACGAACTGGCGGCCCTTGCCCCCCAGAACGGGCTCCTTGAGAAGCGCGGCGGCTCGCTCATTGCCATTGACGCCGACCAGCTTCGGACAGCAATGAAGGCGTACTTCGACCCGGAGCTCGACTGGAGACTCTATCGTACAACACATCAGGCTCTGACCAAGGCTGCCGCCGGCTTTGACCCACAGTCCGCCCGCACGCGTGCACTGCAACATGAACGGTTCGACCCGAACTTGATGCAGCCCTACGCGATTCGTCCGTTTGATCGTCGAACCGCGTACTACACCGCATGCAATCCCATTTGGAATCGACCTCGCCCGGGATTGGCTCCGCATGTCTGGAAGTCAAATCTGCAATTGATTTTTCGAAAGGAGCGGACAGCAAGCCCCGAAGGTATCTGTGTATCTGCAACCACTTTGCTAGGTGACAACGACTTCTTCAGAGGACACGGTTACTACGTCCCAGTGCAGCTCCGTAATCAGGCTCACGTCGAGCATGAAGGACTATTCAGTGCGCCGCCGGAATCAGAGCGAATTCCGAATCTTTCGGCGAAAGCGCTGCAGTACCTTACTGCGATCGGGTACGTCCATGACGATCCGGCCGAGTTCGCCAGAGTAATCTGGGAGCACACGCTGGCGGTGGCGCATTCACCTGCTTACAACACCGAGAATTTCGATGACTTGGGGCGTGGTTTTCCTCGAATCCCGCTGCCGTCTGGGCAGGATCTTCTGAGAAGTTCCGCATCTCTCGGTCATCAGCTGGCACTGCTCCTGGACACAGAGCACCCTGTTGCAGCGGCTGCTCGTGCACGCTTGGCACGAGACTACGCAGAAGTGGGCACGCTCTCGGCCCCTGGAGGCCGCGCCCTCGACGCCGAGCGCGGCGACCTCGCGGTCACGGCGGGCTGGGGCATCCGCGGCAAGGGCGGCGTCACCATGCCGGGCAAGGGCAAGGTCACCGAGCGGCCTGACGGCGCGCTCGACATCTGGCTCAACGACCGCGCCCACTGGGCCAATGTGCCGCCGGCAGTGTGGGACTACACCCTCGGCGGGTACCAGGTGATCAAGAAATGGCTGAGCTACCGGGAGAAGGCGCTGCTGGGGCGGGACCTTACCGTGGAAGAAGCGCGCTACGTCTCGGAGATGATCCGGCGGATTGCGGCAATTCTGGAGTTGGGCCCCACGCTGGACGAGAACTACGCGCGGGTCAAGGCGAATGCGTTCGACTGGAGTTCGGTGGCCGGAACAACTCCGCGCACTCCAGCGTGAACGGCTCCACCGCCCCGGCGGGATGCCAGGTCACGCCCTCATGCTCCACCTGCGGGAAGACCGCGTCGGGCGTCCAGACTTCCACCGCCTGCGCATCCGGATCCACGACCCAGTATGCCGGCACGCCGGCTTCCTGATAGAGGCGGCGCTTGGCGAACCGATCCTGACGCACGGTCGAGGGGCTCGCAATCTCCACCACCAGCGCCAGGCGCTTCACCTCGGTCCAATCCCGGGCCCCGAGATCCGCCGGCGCGATGACGAACAGGTCCGGCTGCACCAGTACGTCCGGACCCCACGAGATGTCGGCGGGGGAGAACATGGCCCGGCCCACGCCGGTGCGCTCGACATAGGCATCCACCAGCCGGAACAGGCGCCGCAGTATCTCCTGGTGGCGCAGGCTGGGGGCGGGACTCACGACCAGCTCCCCATGCACGGTCTCGTAGCGCTGACCGTCGTCCGGCAGGGCGAGCACCATGTCCCGGGTATGGAAAGTGTCCACGACAGGCATGTCCATAGAATCGTCTCGGCGGCGGGAGGGGCGCAAGGTGACATGCGCCATGATGCCGCCGGGGCGCGCCGGAGCTGTCATCATTTCCGTGCGGGATGGAGCGAAAGCAGAGCGACCGTCGCCCCGGCGAACGCCGGGGCCCAGCGGGCGGAGCACGGTGCGCTGGATTCCGGCTCGCGCCGGAATGACGAGGTGAAGATCGTCGCCCGGAGGGCGACAACGGCCAATCCCTGTTTTCGCGGGGATGACAGCGGCTCTCAGCCGCGTGAGCCCGATTCCAGCGCCCGCCGCAGGTACTCTCCCGTGAAGCTCTTCCCGTTCTTCGCTACCTGCTCCGGCGTCCCCATGGCCACCACCTGACCACCGTTGTCGCCCCCTTCGGGGCCCAGGTCGATGATCCAGTCCGCCGTCTTGATGACATCGAGGTTGTGCTCGATGACGACCACCGAGTTCCCCTTGTCCACCAGCCGGTGGAGCACCTCGAGCAGCAGGCGCACATCCTCGAAATGGAGTCCGGTGGTCGGCTCGTCCAGGATGTACAGGGTCCGTCCGGTGTCCCGCTTGGCCAGCTCGGTGGCGAGCTTGACCCGCTGCGCCTCGCCGCCCGAGAGCGTGGTGGCGGCCTGGCCCAGGTGGATGTAGCCGAGTCCCACGTCGTTCAGCAGTTCCAGCTTCTCGGCAATCCGGCGCTGGTTCTCGAAGAAATCCAGCGCGTCCGCCACCGTGAGGTCCAGCACGTCCGCGATGCTCCGCCCCTTGTACCGCACCTCGAGGGTCTCGCGGTTGTAGCGCCGCCCCTTGCACACCTCGCAGGGCACGTAGACGTCCGGCAGGAAATGCATCTCGATCTTGACCAGGCCGTCGCCCTGGCAGGCCTCGCAGCGCCCGCCCTTCACGTTGAACGAGAAGCGGCCCGGGCCGTAGCCCCGCAGCTTGGCCTCGGGCAGCTGGGTGAAGAGCTCGCGAATCGGCGTGAAGAGCCCGGTGTAGGTGGCGGGGTTCGAGCGCGGCGTCCGCCCGATGGGGCTCTGGTCGATGTCAATGACCTTGTCGAGGTGGTCCAGTCCCTCGATGCGCTCGTGCGCGCCCGGCAGCACCCGCGCGCGGTAGAAGTACCGCGCCAGGGCCTGGTAGAGAATATCGGTCACCAGGGTGGACTTGCCCGACCCGGAGACCCCCGTCACCGCCGTGAACACGCCGAGGGGAAACTCGACGTCCAGGTTGCGGAGATTGTTGGCGCGGGCACCGACCAGCGTGAGGCTGCGCCCGTTGGCCCGTCGCCGTTTCCGCGGGACTTCCACCCGGAGTTCGCCGCGCAGGTACCGTCCAGTCAGGGAATCGGGCGCGCGGACGATGTCATCGGGCGTGCCGACGGCCACGACCGAGCCGCCCAGCCGTCCGGCGCGCGGTCCCAGGTCAATGACGTGATCGGCGGCGCGGATGGTGTCTTCATCATGCTCGACGACGATGACGGTGTTGCCGAGATCCCGGAGCCCCTTCAGCGTATCGAGGAGCCGGGCGTTGTCCCGCTGGTGCAGGCCGATGCTCGGCTCGTCGAGAATGTACAGCACGCCCACGAGCCGGGAGCCGATCTGGGTCGCGAGCCGGATCCGCTGCATCTCGCCGCCGGAGAGTGAGCCGGCCGCGCGGCCCAGCGTCAGGTAGCCGAGGCCCACGTCCCGGAGGAAACGGAGCCGGTCGCCCACTTCCTTGAGGATCGGGCCGGCGATGTCCTGGTCCAGCCCCTCCGGGTGCTCGCCGCCCCGGAACGGGATGGACTGGAAAAACTCCACCGCGCGGTCCACCGTGAACTCCACCACCTCGCCGATGTTCCGCCCGTGCACCAGCACCGAAAGGCTTTCACGCTTGAGCCGGCGCCCGCCGCAGGTGCGGCAGGGCATGTCCACCATGAACTGGTCGAGGCCGAGGCGCACCGCATCGCTGGAGGACTCGCGATAGCGGCGCTCCACGTTGCGAAGGATCCCTTCCCACTCCGATTCGTAGGCGTTCCTGCCCTTGGCGCCGTCGGCGGCAAATTTCAGCGTGCCGGCCGCGCCGTTCACCAGCGCGCTGCGGGCGGCGGCGGGCAGCTCCCCCCAGGGCGCCGACGGGTCGAACTTGAACGCCTTGGCGAGGGTCGGGATCACCACCTTGCGGAGATACCCGCTCGGCTCGCCCCAGGGAAGCACCACCCCTTCGAGAATGGAAATGCCCGGATCGCCCAGGATCAGATCGGGGCTGACTTCCTTCCGGGTGCCGAGTCCGTTGCAGTCGGGACAGACGCCGTAGGGCGAGTTGAACGAGAACTGCCGCGGCTCCAGCTCGGGCATGGACAGCCCGCACACCGGGCACGCCAGCCGCTCGGAATACAGTACCGATGTCCCTCGTCCGCCCTGTCCGCCTTGTCCGACAATCTCCACGATCCCGTCCGCCTCCTTGAGCGCCGTCTCCACCGAGTCGCTGAGCCGGGAGCGGTCGGCGGCCCGCACGACGAGGCGGTCCACCACCAGCGCGATATCGTGGTTCTGGCGCCGGTTGAGCTTCGGGACCTCGGCGAGGTCGTACACCTCACCATCCACCCGCGCCCGCACGAAGCCGCGGCGGCGCACGTCGTCCAGCAGCTCGCGGAACTCCCCCTTCCGCCCGCGCACCAGCGGCGCCAGCACCTCGATGCGGGTCCCCTCCGGAAGCTGCAGCACCGCATCCACGATCTGCGAGGCGCTCTGGCGGGCGACCGGGCTCCCGTCGTTGGGACAGTGCGGGGTGCCGGCGCGGGCCCAGAGCAGGCGGAGGTAGTCGTACACCTCGGTGACGGTGCCGACCGTGGAGCGGGGATTCTGTCCCGTGGTCTTCTGCTCGATGGAGATGGCCGGCGAAAGACCCTCGATCGAGTCCACGTCGGGCTTCTCCATGAGCCCGAGGAATTGCCGCGCGTAGGCGGAGAGCGATTCGACGTACCGCCGCTGCCCCTCGGCGTAGATCGTGTCGAAGGCGAGCGAGGACTTGCCCGAGCCGGACAGTCCGGTGATGACCGTGAGCTGGTTGCGCGGAATCGAGACCGAGATGTCCTTGAGGTTGTGCTCGCGGGCACCGCGGACGACGAGGTATTCCTGAGCCATAGCCCCGAATGATACCCGAAGGTGGGGGTGGCTTCAATGGACGCGGGTCGCGGGACATGGGACGCGACCGCCGGGGAGCTTGCCAAGTCACCGTGCGGCACGGCTTTTTCCAGTCCCGGGCGGTTCCGGACGTGCCTGCCCGATGATCCGCGGCATGGAGCCAGCATGACCGATTCCGAACTGCCAGGCGGCGATCCCCCGGACGCCGGGCCTGGCGGCACATCCGACGATGAGCGGCGCCTTGCCGCCGACGCATTCAGCCAGGCGGAGACGTCGTGGCGCGAAGGGCGGTTTGCGGACGCCGTGTCGCAGTATGCGACTGCGCTGGCACATTCACCGGCGAACATCGAGGCGCGCATCGGCCACGCACGGGCGCTGGAGCTCTCGGGCGACCGGGACGCGGGGCTGCGGTCACTCGACGTGGCGATCACCGGCGCGCCCGACCAGACCGAATTCCTGGTGGTGCGCGGCGCCATGCGGGGACGCCAGAAGGATTTCGTGGATGCCGAGAGCGACCTCCGGCGAGTGCTCAAGCTGCACCCCGCGCATGCGCCGGCGCTGCACGAGCTCGGTATCGTGCTGATGCACCGCGGCCTGGTGACCGACGCCGCCGAACTGCTGCGGCGGGCGTCCGCCTTGCAGCCGGACCGGCCCGGGCTGCAGGTGGCGCTGGGCGACGCGCTGAACCGCGCAGGCGAACTCCCTGCCGCCGCCGAGGCGCTTGCCAAGGCCACCGAGCGGGATCCTGAAAATCGGCGGGCCTGGCACATCTACGGCAGGGTACTCGACCGGCTGAACCGGCCGGATGAGGCGGCGCATGCCTACCGGCGGGCCCAGGGCCTGGAGCTGTGATCCGCTGCATCGTGGACGACCTCGCGTTCGTCGAGGCGGATGCGGTGGTGCGCCCGGCGAACGACCGGCTGGAGCCGATCACGGCCGCCGCCGTCCGGCTGGACCAGCAGGCGGGACCGGCCTTCGCCGCCGCATGCCGGAGCGCCACGGCGCTCGATGCCGGATCCGCCGTGATCACCCGGGCGGGAGAGCTTCCGGCTGATTTCGTCCTCCACGTCATTCTCCAGGACCAGGATACCGTGACCACGCCGGCGGTGGTGCGCCGCGCGCTGGACGCCGCCTGGCGGCGGGCGGCCGAGTGGGGACTGGGCCAGGTGGCCACTGCACCGCTCGGCGCCGGCCCCGGCCTCTTCGACATCGAGGAAGCGGTGGCCCTCATGGTGGAGACCCTGGCCGGTGCGCCCGGCGCCGTGCCGGAACTGGTCATCGTGGTGGAGCGCGACAGCGAACGGGAACTGGTCGAGGCGGTGATCCGCCGGCGGGACGCGTGACATTCCGGAAGCTGCATGCGGCTGGCGCGCTCATCATGCTCTCGTGGTTCGCCACGCTTGGCTGGCTGGTGCGCCGGGTGTACTGGCATCCCCGGGTAACGGCGTCGCTTTCGAGCACCCATGTCCAGCCCGGCAGCCGGTTCTACGCGGTCTACGCCGGGGACCGGCAGGTCGGCACCGCCTCGCTCAGCGTGGACACGATCCCGCACGGGGCACGGCTGCAGGCGCGGCTCGAGGTGAGGCGCGCCGGCGGCATGACGGAGCGGCACCAGCTCGGCATGACGCTCGACAGCACTCTTGCAGCGCGGGAATGGGCCTATCAGCTCTCGGGGGTCCGGCAGGACCAGGTGATCCGGGCGCGGCACGACAGCGCCGGCTGGCATCTCTCGCTGCAGCGGCCCGGCGCCGGGAACCGGGACCTGCTGGTGGCCGACTCCGGGGCAGCGCCGCTCATGGCCGCGCTCTTCCGGAGGGCGCTGCGCGATCCACTGGCCGCGGGCGACAGCCTGGCACTCGCCATCATCGGGCCGGCCTCCGGGATGACGCGCCAGATCGGGTTCCACGCTTTCCGGGCCGGGACGCTCACGGTCAGTGACAGCGCGGAGTTCGTGGCTGGCCGCTGGCAGGCGGCGCACCTGGATACGGTGCCGGTGACACCGCTCATGGGCAACGGGTTCGACGCCGGAATCGAGATCCAGCTGGACCGCCAGGGACTGCCGGTACGTGTCACGCTCCCGAACGGCCTGATGCTGGTGCAGGGCGCGTACGAGATCACGCACCTCAATTACAGGAACGGCGTGGCGAATGTGCCGGACCATCCGGCGCGCACCGCGCCGGCGATGGATGGCGCGGATACGGCGCGTCCCGAAGATCTCCGGCCCACGCTCGTGCTGCCGTCGTCGGATTCCGTCGTGGCGGCGATCCGCCTGCCCGCGCTCGCGGCCGCTCGCACGCGGGCCGATTCGGTCGGGGCCCTGCTCCGCTGGATGGCCGGCATCCGGGAGACGCCGGACGGCAGCGACGATGCGCTCGATGCGCTCCGGACCCGGGCCGGCTCGCCGACGGGGCGGGCCCGACTGTTCGTCACCCTCGCCCGTCACGCAGGATTGCCGGCGCGGCTGGCCGTGGTGGAACTGCCGACGCGAAGAGCGCCGGCCGTGCGGCCGCAGGTATTCGATGAAACGTGGCAGCTGGCGGATCTCCGCCTGGCACAGTTCCCCGCGCGCACCGCGGGTCTGCTCCGGACCCGGCGTGCGAGCGGCTTCCCGCTGGAGTACGAATTCCTGATCCCGTCCGCAGGGGATGTGCGCCGATGATCGACGTGGACCGGCTGGTCAAGCGCTACGGCGCCTTCACCGCGGTGGATGGCCTCAGTTTCCGCGTACCGAAAGGCACCCTCTTCGGCTTCCTGGGGCCCAACGGCGCGGGGAAGACCACCACCATGCGGATGATCGCGCAGATCCTCCGGCCCACCTCCGGCGAGATCCGGATCGGCGGTGTCGCCACCTGGGAGAAGCCGCAGGTCATCAAGCAGATGATCGGTTACATCCCCGACCGCCCCTATGTGTACGAGAAGCTGACGGGCGCCGAGTTCGTCCGGTTCGTCGCGGCGCTGTACGGGCAGGAGGGAGCCGGCGTCGAGCGGCGCATGAACGAGCTGCTGGAACTCTTCGAGCTCACGCCCTGGCGGGATGAGCTGACCGAGAGCTACAGCCACGGCATGCGGCAGAAGCTGATCATCGCCAGCGCGCTCGCGCACCGGCCCGAGGTGATCGTGGTGGACGAACCGATGGTCGGGCTCGACCCCCGGAGCGCACGCACGCTCAAGGACCTGTTCCGCGCCTACGTCAACCGGGGCGGCACCATCCTCATGAGCACGCACACGCTGGAGGTGGCGGAGGGAATGTGCGACCGGATCGCCATCATCCAGCGCGGCCAGCTGGTGGCCGAAGGCACCATGGCCGAGCTCCGGGCGCAGTCCGCCTCCGGCAACGAGAGCCTCGAGGCGCTCTTCCTGCGGCTGACCGGCGGGCTGCAGGCGGCCGAGCTCGGGGCCATCTTCGATGAATGACGCGCTGCCGGTGGCGGTGCGGCAGGTGCCGCATCAGCCGAGCCTGGGCGACGTCCTGGCACCCAAGTGGCGGAGCGCCCTGGCGCGGACCCGGGTGGAGCGGCATGGCCGCGGCGCCCGGCTGCTCCTGTTCCTCGTGGTCGGCGCCCTGTTCTGGACCGCGGCCTTCGGCATCTGCTACCGGGTCCTGAGCTACGTGCGGACCCAGGAGATCGGCGTCCTGCTGGCCTCCAAGATGCTGGGCGTCATCTTCCTCGCCTTCGCCGCCATCCTCCTGCTGTCGAACCTCATCACCGCGCTGTCCAGTTTCTTTCTCGCCCGGGACCTGGACCTGCTGGTGGCGGCGCCGCTGCACTGGTTCCGCCTGTACCTCGCCAAGCTGCTGGAGACGGCGGGGCACAGTTCGTGGATGGTGGTCCTCATGGCGGTGCCGATCCTCACCGCCTACGGCATCGTGTTCGACGGCGGACTGCTGTTTCCCTTCGTGGCCATCGCCGCGCTGATCCCGTTCGTGATCCTGCCGGCGGTGGTGGGGTCGGCGGTGACGCTGCTCCTCGTCAACGTCTTTCCCGCCCGCCGCATCCGGGACCTGCTCACCCTGGTGGCGCTCGGCGCCGTGGGCGGCGTCGCCCTGCTCTTCCGGCTGGTCCGCCCCGAGCGGCTGGCGCGGCCGGAGGGTTTCGCGAGCCTGGTCGAGTTCCTCCAGGTGCTTCGCACGCCGACCAATCCGTTTCTTCCGACGCAGTGGGCGTCGGACATGATCATGAACTGGCTCCGCCACGTGGCGGACCCGCTGCCGGTGCTGCTGCTCCTCACCACCGCCGCCGCCTTCGTGATGATGGGCGGATGGCTGCATGGCCGGCTCTTTCGCGACGGGTACAGCAAGTCCCAGGAGGGGGCCGAGAAGTTCGTGCGGGGGCGTTCATGGTCGGGGCTGGCCGCGCGCCTCATGTCCGGGCTCCCGCCTGCCCGGCGGGAGTTCCTGCTGAAGGACGTGCGCCTGTTCTTCCGCGACCCGACCCAGTGGAGCCAGCTCATCCTGCTGGGTGTCCTCGTGGTCGTCTATGTCTTCAACATCCGCTCGCTGCCGCTCTTCTCCGGCGAGAAGGTGCCGTTCTTCCTCGTCACGGTGATCGTGTTCCTGAACCTCGGGCTGGCCGGGTTCGTGCTCACCGCGATCGCCGCGCGCTTCATTTTTCCGTCGGTCTCGCTGGAAGGCCGCCAGCTCTGGCTGATCCAGTCGAGCCCGCTCGAGCTCCGGGCGCTGGTGCTCAGCAAGTACTGGCTGGGCACCGTGCCGCTCGTGGTGCTCGCCCTGATCATCACCATCACGACGAATGTCCTGCTCCGGGCCTCGCCCTTCATGATGCTGGTGAGCTGCGGCACCATCGCGGCGTTCACCGTCGCCGCGAGCGCCCTGGCGCTGGCCTTCGGCGCGGCCTACCCCAAGTTCGATACCGAGAATGCCGCGCAGATCCCCACCAGCTTCGGGGGCCTCGTCTTCATGATGAGCGGGGTGAGCCTGCTGGGCCTGCTGATCGCGATCGAGGCGCTGCCGGTGGGCGCCTACCTGCAGGCGCACCAGCGCGGGCAGCCGTTCGTGCTGTCACCCACGCTGATCCTCGCGCTCGCCGCCGTGCTCCTGCTCTGCGTCGTGACGGCGGCGATCTCCCTTCAGATCGCCAGCCGGCGGCTGGAAGCGCTCGAGCGCTGACCGCCCGGTTTTTCTTGCCGCCGTCCGCATAATCGCGGTACCGGGGAGATGGCACCGCCATCCGACATTGGGACCTCACTTCACGGGAGGTTCCCATGCGCAAGATTCTCGTGCCGCTGCTGCTCCTGGCCGCGGCCTGTTCCCAGGGCACCGACAGCCCGGCCGCCCCCGATCCGACGCCCGCTGTCGCCGCGTCCCGCGCCGTGCCGGAGGGCTTCGATGCCCGGCGGGAGGCAGTCGCTCGCCGGGTGGCACTGGCGCTCCGGCAACCCGGCTTCCGGGGTTACGTCCGCGCCGCGCTCGATTCCGCATCGGTGGACGAGGGCAAGGTGGCGCTGGACCGGTTCCTGCTCGCCGGCGGCGGCCGGGGTACGCAGGCACTTCGCGAAGCCGGACATGGCCCGCCGGATGATGATGCGGCGGCCCGGCTGGAGATGTACTTCCCGGTGCCGGCTCATCGGGCGGCCTGGAAGGGCGATGCCGACGTGCTGGTGGGTACCATCGGTGCCGACGGCACGGTGCCGGTGGCCTTCACGACCGACGGCCGGCGCATCACGCTCGATCCGCAGTCCCCGCCCACCACGCCGGTGCTTGCGGTCGTGCCGCGCGAGACCGATTTCTCCGCGCCCCGCCCGCGCACCCGGGCCTTCATGACCTGCGTCGAGTGCGATGGCGGCGGAAGTGGCGGCACGTCCGGCGGCGGCAGTACCAGCACCGGCGCGGTGCCCCCGCCGCCGGGGCTCTATCTGCGTGGGAGCCACCTGAACGACCTCTTCGAGTCCTGGCTCAAGGGCAAGCCGGAGATCGAGATCCTGCTGCTGGGCCAGAAGGGGCAGACCGACTCGCTGACCAGCTATCAGTGCATCAACGAGAATGCCGTGGCACCCTATACGTTCAATCAGGACACCAAGGACTGGACCGGCTCGGTGCTGCTCATGAGCCAGGCCCAGGTGGACAACTTCAAGGCGTCACACCCGGACCAGGCCCTGCGGCTGTTCATGGTGGAAGACGACGACACGCCCTGCGTGATCAAGGCCAACCAGACCGACCTCAAGGCCCTCATCCAGGCGGTGGACGCGCTGGTCAAGGGCCTGGCCGGAGGCAAGGACGTGAGCACCTGGATCGGCAAGGTGTGGAAGGCGGTGCCGGTGGTGCAGCAGATCGTGGCGCTGGGCTCCTCGCTCATCAAGACCAACGACGACCTGGTCGGCAACGCGGTGGAGGACATTACCACCACTGAGCGCCAGGCCGGCTACAACTGGGTGGTGAAGGGCAAGAACACCGAGACCAACGGCTACCTCGAACTGGAGATGCGATGATCCCGCGCACCCTCACGTGCGCCATTGTCCTGCTCGCGGCCGTACCCCTCCGGGGTGCGGCCCAGCAGGGCCGCTGGCGCGCCGACTTCTCCCTCGGGCAGGTGTGGTTCGGATCGGCCGCCGAGGACGGCGGCACCAGCTTCCGGCCGTCGCCCGGGCTCATGACCAGTGTCGGCGTCACCCGCACCGCCGGACGCTGGGAGTTCACGCTCGCGGCCGATCACCGGCCATCGGTCCTGCGCGCCGCGGACTCGAGCACGGTGATCGAGGTTCCGGGCGCCGGCATGCGCCGTGTCGGACTCGTCTTCGGCGCCGGCCGCCAGCTGGCACGCTGGGGTTCAGCCCAGTTCGCGGCGCACGCGCGCTTCCGCGCTGATGTCTGGAGTCTTTCGGAGAGCGACAATCGCTTCCGGCCCGGTGGGGAACTGCAGATGGCGATGCGCCTCGATGCCGGCCCGTTTGCGCTCACCAATGCGCTGACGGCCGGGCTGTCGGCAAGCCCGCTGGCGGACAGCGACCTGCCGGAGGGCTACCGGCGGCAGAGGCTGACCTGGTTCACCGTCGGCACCAGCCTGTCATTCGGCCTCTGATTCGTGCTTTCGTGCTTTCGTGTGAGCGATCGTTCGCCACGGGCTGCAAGCCCTACGCGGCCTGCCTCACGCCGCATACTTCGCAATAGCCGGCGCCGGCAGGGATACTCGCACCGCAGGCGGCGCAGTCATGTCCGGTGGGGAGACGGAGGCCGCAGGAGGAACAGAACGCCGCCTCGGCCTCCGGCCGGGGCCCGCATGAGGGGCACGAGCCGGTGTTCACGCCCAGGCGCCGGGCGGAAATCATGGCCTCGAGATCCGCATCCGGCGTGGCCGCCGGCCGCTCGGCGCGCATGGCTTTCACCGCCTGGGCGGTGTAGCGCGCCTTGAGGGCGGCATAGTCCTCGTCGGAGAGCTTGCCGGTGGCGCGGTCGAACTCGATCTCACGCAGGGCCTCGACCGCGCGCTCCCGGCGGGTTTCGTCCATGTCGAACGGATCGAGCGCCGGAAGCCGTACGCGCCGGCGCCCGCCCACCGGCGCGAGCATGAACCACACGCCGGCGACACCCAGCAGCACGGCCGCGACCAGCTCCCAGATCATGGGCGGTCCGCGTCCCGGATCTCGCGGTCCAGCTCCGCAAGTTCGGCGTCGGTGGCGTCCACCCGCGGCGCGGCCGCCGGCACCGGGGCCACCAGGGCCCGCTTCCGGGCCAGCACCCAGGTGAGCACCGCCCCAAGCATGAGAATGAGGACACCAGGGACCAGATAGCCCGCGAGGTTGAACCCCCGGGGCGGCGGCGCCATGAGCGCCTTCTCGCCGTATTCGCGCACGAATGCGGCCACGATCTGGTCGGCGGTCTGCCCCTGCCCCCACAGGCGCATCACTTCCCGGTGCAGCTGCGGCGAATAGGTGCAGGTGAAGTCGGTGGTCCGGCAGGTATAGATGTCGAGCCCGCAGCCGCAGGAACAGCGCAGCCGCTTCTCCAGCGTCTGGATGGCGAGATCGTTGTCGCCGGCGGTGGTGGGCGCCATCGGGCGGCCGGCGAGGTCGGGGGCGCCGAGTGTCCCCACACTTCCCTTGCCAGCCAGGCTATCGGGCGACTGTGCGGCCTGGGCGGCAAGTGCCCGCACCGCCCCGAGCGAGAACAGTCCGGCCAGCAGGCCCCGCCTCGTC
Source organism: Gemmatimonadales bacterium (assembly GCA_035712285.1). Lineage (GTDB taxonomy): Bacteria > Gemmatimonadota > Gemmatimonadetes > Gemmatimonadales > GWC2-71-9 > CAMLHP01. Next base: position 14,216 of record DASTBA010000050.1, read on the forward strand.
ACCGGCTGTGTCAGGTCACTCCGCACCGGCACCGGCTCCCTCCAGGGTGGCGGCATAACCGGCGTTGGCCCGGCGTGGTGCCGTGCCTCGCGGCTCGCCGGGCCACATCGTCACCAGCCCGCCGAACGCCAGCAGCATGCCGCCGTACCAGACCCACCAGACGAGCGGGTTGATCGTGAACCGGTAGACCGCCTCCTCGGTGCCGTCCACCGCGCCGGCGAAGACCACGTACAGGTCCTCGCGCAGGTCGCTCCGGATGGCCACCTCGGTGCTGGGCTCGAAGGACGCCACTTCCTGCCCGTTCTCCACGGTGAAGTGCTGGCGCTTTTCGGAGGTGAGGAAGCCCAGGTCCTTGCCGTCACGGCTCACCCGCACGGTCGCGGCGGTCACGAAGCGGTTGAGCGCCTTGTACTGGGACACGCCGACGTGCGTCAGCGTATAGGTATGGCCGTAGGGGCTCGCGATCTGGACGCTCTGTCCCGGCTTGAGTGTCGCCTCGCGCTCCCGCTTGAACGCCATGCCGGTGAAGGCCACGAAATAGATGACGATGGCCGTGTGCACGATGTAGCCGCCATACCGGCGCCGGTTCCGGGACACGAGCTGGACCAGCGCACGGAGCGGACCCTCGCCATGCATCCGGTGCCGGGCGCGGATGCCGCGCCAGAACTCCTGCCCCACCGTCCCCACCACGAACCCGGCCAGCGAGAGCGCCATGAGTGGATAGGGATCCCGCATGCCGGCGAGCAGCAGGACCAGCGCCACGGCGATGCCCGCACCCAGCGGCACGGCGAACTGGCGCCTGAGATTGGCCTTCGAGGCCTTGCGCCACGCGATCAGCGGGCCGATCCCGGTGAGGGCCAGCAGCAGGATGCCGAGGGGGATGTTGACCTTGTTGAAGAAGGGGGGGCCGACGGTGATCTTGGTCTGCCGCACCAGCTCGGAGATGATCGGGAAGAGGGTGCCCCAGAGTACCGAGAACGCAATCCCCACCAGCACGAGATTATTGAAAAGGAAGGCCGCCTCGCGGCTCAGCATGCTCTCCAGCTGGCTTTCCGGCTCCAGCGAGGGCCAGCGGGTGTAGAGCAGCGTGAAGCCGAAGGCGCCGGCCAGCACCAGGAAGCCGAGGAAGAAATACCCGACATTGGACTGGGTGAAGCTGTGCACGCTGGCGATGACGCCGGACCGGGTGATGAATGTCCCGAAGATGCTGAGCATGAACGACCCCACCACCAGCCCGAGATTCCAGCGCTTGAGCATGCCCCGCTTTTCCTGGATCATCACCGAGTGCAGGAAGGCCGTCATGGTGAGCCAGGGCAGGAAGCTGGCGTTCTCCACCGGATCCCAGGCCCAGTACCCGCCCCAGCCCAGTTCCACGTAGGCCCACCACATGCCCAGCGTGATGCCGATGGAAAGGAAAAGCCAGGACACCAGCGTCCACTTGCGGATGGCGACGATCCAGCCCGAGTCCATCCGGCGCGAGAGCAGCGCCGCGATGGCGAACGCGAAGGGAATCGTGATGCTGATGTAGCCGAGGTAGAGCATGGGCGGGTGGATCACCATGCCGACGTTCTGCAGCTGCGGGTTCAGCCCGCGTCCGTCGAGCGGCGTGAAGTCGAGCCGCGCGAACGGGTTCGCGGCGAACAGCATCACGCTGATGAAGAAGACGGTGACCGCCTGGGTAACCCCGGCGACGTACGGCAGGAGATGGGCATGCCGCCGCGCGGTGAGCACCTGGGCCAGCATGGCGAAGGTGGAGAGCACCACCGCCCAGAAGAGGAGCGAACCCTTCTGCCCCGCCCAGAAGGCCGAGACCACGAAGTAGGTCGGCAGGTTCCGGGAGGTGTAGGCCCAGACGTACTCGATGTTGAAGTCGTGCGAGAGGAGGCCCTTCCACAGCGCGATGGACGCCACCACCAGCGCGCCGAACACCACGAACACCGAGCGCCGCACGCTGAGCGCCAGGTCCGGGCGCCCCCGCCACCGCCCCGAAAACGACAGGACGGCGCCCCAGAGCCCCGCCAGGAACGCCGTCCACAGCGCGAACTGCCCGAGAAAGGTCATCTGGCGTCAGGCCTGGCGGCGGGCGTCCTTCGCGGCCGCCTCATACCGGGAGCCGCACTTGGCCAGCACCTCCGTGGCCCGGATCACGCCATCGCGGCCCAGGCTGCCGTCCACGATCACCTCGATGTCGTCCGCGCCGGTGAAGGTGTCCGGCACGATGCCGTGATAGTTCACGGGATAGACCTGCCGGCCGTCGGAGATCTTGAAGTCGATTTCCTGGGTCGCCACGTCGCGCCGGACGGAGCCCGGCACCACCTTGGCGCCGCCCACCCGCACGCCCAGCCCGTAGTAGGTGGAATCGGTCGCGGCCTTCTGCGCAAGCTCGCTGGGCGTGAGGTAGTAGACGCCGGTCTCCCGCACGCCCGTGACAATCAGCCAAGCCACGGCGCCGACGATCACCGCCGCCCCGACCAGGAACCTGGTTCCGGCTTTCATGGTGCTGGATCTCCTCCGGATGGACCTGCCGCCATCCTGGCACAGTGAAGAAAACAAGATAGCGCCAAGGCGCCTCCCTGTCAGTCAGGCGCCCACGCGCATCCGGCCCCGGCCCGACGAGAACTCTGAAGCCTGTGTGAAAGTTCCTTCATCCAGCGAAAACCCTCTTGCGGCCGTCCGTGAAAACCCGTAGCTAAGAGCCACGCAATCTCGGCTGAGGCCAGGCATGCGCTTCCGGAATCGCACCCGCATTGGCGCCCTCGTGACCGCTCTCGCGGCGGTCTCGCTCCTCTCAAGCTGCGGCTCGGACAAGATCGTCTACCGGGACCGACCGCCGTTCAATCCGCCACCTGACAGCGTCAACGGGTTCCTTGGCCTGTTCGACGTCGCCACCAACCAGACCACCTGCGGCAACTGCCATGTGGGCCACCAGCGGGACTGGAAGACGTCGGGCCACGCCGGGGCATTTGCCACGCTGGTGAATTCGGGCCACGCCTCCGCGACCTGCTACGGGTGCCATACCGTGAGCGAGCACGGCAATCTGGCCCCTGCACCAGCCGGCTGGAACCGGGTCCAGGACTCCGCCTACCGGAACGTGCAGTGCGAAAGCTGCCACGGACCCGGGCTCAACCATGTGAGCGAGCCTGATCTCCCCGGCAATGTGCCGCTGGCACATGTCACCCTGACCGATACCGCCGCCAGCTGCGCCAGCTGCCACTCGGGCGTCCACGAGCCCTTCGCGGAGGAGTGGGCACAGTCGGGACATGCGCAGATCGTGACCTCGGCCGCCTCCCAGACCGGCTGCGCCAGCTGTCATGACGGGCGGCAGGTGCTGGTGGCGTGGAACGCGGATGCACGATACGCGGAGCGGAACGGCACCAGCCCGCTGCCCACCACCTGCGCTGTCTGCCACGATCCGCATGGCTCCCCGAACGAGAGCCAGCTGCGGTTCTCGATCTCGTCGCCGGACCCGGAGCAGAACCTGTGCATGCGCTGCCACATCCGCCGGACCGAACCGGCGGGTGGCAGCGCAAACGGGGTGCGGCCGCACGCCCCGCAGGGCGCCGTGCTGCTGGGCACCGCCGGGTACCGGCCCGCGGGATTTGCGTACGACACCTCCCGGATCTTCACGTCGCACGCCTCGGAGCGGAATCCGCGGCTCTGCGCCGGATGTCACGTGAACCGGTACACCGTGACCGACCAGGCCACGGGCGCGTTCGTCCTCAACAGCACCGGGCACCTGTTCCGGCCCATCCCCTGCCTCGACAGCCAGGGCCGGCCCACCGCGGATGACAGCTGTGCCTTCAATACGACCGCCCGGAGCTTCGCGGCCTGCTCGAACTCCGGCTGCCATGCGTCGGGCGACGCGGCGGCATCGGCACTGATCAACCTCCGGGCGCGCCTCAAGACGCTGGCTGACGTCCTCTGGCAGGACGTGAACGGGAACCAGACCATCGACGCGGGCGTGGACCTCGGCTACCTGCCCACGGTCAAGGGCACGAGTCCCTCCCAATTCGCGCCGGACACGGTGATCACCGCGGCCGAGGGGGCGGAATTCAACGCGCGCCTGGTGGGTGAGGGGCTGTACGGTAACGGCGACAAATCCCTGGGTGTCCACAATCCTTTCCTGGCGGAGGCGCTGCTCCGGGCGAGCATCCAGGAGATGCAGACAACGTACTCGTTGCCGGCACCTCCACCTGCCGCGGCGCGGATTCTCCAGGCGCCCATGCCAGGCGCAGGTCCGCAGGCCGCGGGAGTGCAGAAGATCATTTCCCTTCGCTGAACCCGCCGGGCGACATGACGGTACTGTTCGCCCCCCCCTTCAACACCGGCTTCCTGGCGGTCGCCCAGGACTCCGGTGTTGTCGGTTTGCGGCAGCAGGTGGCCATTGATTCGACGATCCGGGATCCCCACCTCCCGGACCCGGTCATCGGCGTCGTGCAGTGGATCTTCCAGCGCCCCCCCTGGGTGATGTGGGGAGGCGCCGTGCTGGGCGTACTGGTGGCGGCCTGGCTGGTCCGGTCGTGCTGGCGCCGACGCCACGAGACCTGGCACTGGCTGGCGACGCGCCGGACCGCGGTGCAGTTCCTGCTCGCCGCCGGCGGCCTTGGCGCGCTGCTGCTGGTGGCCGGCCTCGGCTACCGCACCAATCAGTTCGTCCAGCATGACAACCGGTTCTGCAATGGGTGCCATATCTTCGTCGGCAGCGGCGAGGCGTGGATCCTGCCCGACACGGGGTACTACAGTCTGGTGCACCGGGTGGAAGACAAGCACGATACGCTCAGTTGCCACGCCTGCCACACGCTCAAGCCGGTCAAGGAGGCGGTGAAGCTCGTCTTCTGGATGTCCGGCCGGCGCGACAAGGAGATCCCCCCCCACGCCAAGGTGCCACAGGGTGTCTGCGCCCGGTGCCACATCCAGGGTGAGGCGCGGGAGACCTGGCAGGCCATCGCCGGCACCGCCGGGCACCGGACTCATCTCGAGTCCGATTCGCTCCGGGGGAAGGTGCAGTGCCTGACCTGCCACGCACAGACCGCCCACCGGTTCCAGCCGGTGAACCGGACCTGCGCCCAGCAGGGATGTCACCTGGGCGACAGCGTCCGGATCCGACTCGGCCGGATGGCGAACCAGACCTCCATGCACTGCACGGCGTGCCACCAGTTCACCCGTGCCGTCCCGCTGCTGGCCACCCGTGATTCCGCCGCCCGTACCCTGGTGCCGACCATCGAGCAGTGTTCCTCGTGCCACCAGATGAAGACGCTGATCGCGGATTTCGATCCGGCCAGGGATCCCCACAAGGGCACCTGCGGACTGTGCCACAATCCGCACCAGCAGACCCGCCCGAGCGCGGCCATCACCAGTTGTGCCTCGGCCAATTGCCACGCCGACTGGAAAGCCAATCCGTTCCATACCGGGCTGGCCCATCGCCTGGTCGCGGCGCGATGCGAGACTTGCCACCAGCCGCACAGCGCACGGGTCGATGCCAGTGATTGCGCCGGCTGCCACGAAGCCGCGCGGGAGCGTACCGGCGGAAAGCTGCGCCCCCCACTGCCGTTCGATACGCTCAAGGCGTTGCGGCACGTCTCGCTCGGCGGAACGGTGGCACCGGCGCTGCTGCGCCACGCCCGCTGGCCGCCACCGGATCCCGGATCGCTCGCGCGCGCCGACAGCTTCTCGCACGTCCGTCACCAGCGTCTCCCCTGCCTGACCTGTCACTCCACCACCACCGGCCACGGCCGCCTGACGTTCCAGCCGCCGCGCGGCTGCCAGATCTGTCATCACCAGGCACCACGCACCCGCACCTGTGCGACCTGCCACGCCGCCGACCGGCTCCCGGGCGCCGCACCTGAATCGGTCACGGTCCAGGTCGAGAGCCGGTCCCCGCGGGTGCGGACGGTTCAGTTCGATCACGCCACCCATGATACCGTCGCATGCATTACCTGCCACGTCACGCCGGTGTCCCTCGCCCCGACGTCAGCGGTGACGACGTGCGTGAATTGCCACGATGCTCATCACAGCCAGTCGCGATCGTGCGCTACGTGCCACTACGGACCGGAGCTGCGCACCGCCCACGCGCGGCCGGTTGATGCACATCGAGGCTGCGACGCCTGTCACGCGGAGCGCACGGTGGCCCTGCTGACGCCTGCGCGCGGGTTTTGCCTCACCTGTCACACGGACCAGGCGCGGCACTACCCCTCGCGGGAGTGCACCACCTGTCACCTGCTCACGAGCCCCGAGGCGTACCGGGCGCACCTGAGGCGCACCCCGTGACCGGCGTCCGCCGGCTGCTGGCCGCGAGCGCCCTGCCGCTTGCATTGGCCGCCTCGCGCCTCGAGGCGCAGGGCTACAGCCTGCGGCTCGACAGCCGCATCCAGCACGCGGCCTTTCGCGGCGTGGTGGAGGACAGCGTGCCGGCCAGCGAAGTGGTCACCGGACCGTCGGGGGGACTGGTCACGCCCGACGGCATCGCGGTCTCGTGCGACCCTGGTGGCACCTGCCGCTTCTTCCGCCCGGGCCCGGCGCTGACGGCCGCGCCCTTTTCCCAGTCCGCGAGCTTGACTGCCTGGGGGTTCGGCATGCGCGGCCTGAGTGCGCACGCCGAAGGCCGGTTGCTCACCGATCTCTCGGCGGCGAACGCATGGCCCGGCTCGGAGCCGCCGCTGCAGCTGCTCGAGGGATACCTGGAGCACGCCTCCCTGCCGCTGACGATCCGCCTGGGGCGTCAGATGCTCGTCAGCCGGCTGGGCGCCACCGGTTTCGACGGATTGCGCGCCCAGCTGCGTGTGGGAACGACCGGTGTGGACCTGGACGTGTACGGTGGCTGGGGTCTCGCCCGTGCCACGGCGCTTCCGGTCACCAGTCCCGCGCTGAATCCCCTCGATGAGTACCGGCCCTCGCAGCGTGCCCGTGTCTACTCCATGGCGGTCGGCTATGCGGCGCCCATCGGCAGCGTGCGCGCCGAGTACCAGCGTCAACTGGATGGCCGCTCCCACTATCTCGTCTCCGATCAGGCCGCCATCTCGGCCGATGCCCGCGTGAGCCGACGCCTGAGCCTGACCGGCGGCGCGGCGTATGACATCGCCGGAGGGCACTGGGGTTCGGCGGACATGCAGGCGCGGTACGTGGGCAATGCGGTGACGCTTGCCGTGGCCACGCGACGTTACCGCCCCCACTTCGACCTGTGGACCATCTGGGGAGCGTTCAGCCCGGTGCCATTTACGGCCGTGTCGGGAGCGGTGTGGGTCCGGCCGCATGCCCGTCTCGAGCTGCGCGCCCGGGGCGAGCGCTACTGGTTCTCGCCAGCGGATGCCTCCACGCCACTGGTGCAGGCAGAGGACGCCGGATGGCGGGCCAGCGCGGGCGCATCGCTCGACATCGCCCGGCGGTGGCGCATCGAACTTGATGCGCAGAAGGAATTCGGCCCGGGGGCGGCATCCCGCGGCGTGGACGCCGGCGTCACGTTCAGCCCCCGCCCGGGCCTGGAGCTCGCCGCCCGCGGCGGGGCGCTGCAGCGGCCCCTCGAATTTCGTTACGACGACGCGACGGTGAGCAATGTGGGCATGGACGCGGACTGGCGCCTCTCCGACCGGGTGCATGCGGGTGCGGGAGTGACGCGATACTGGGAGACGCGGGACCGTCCCGACGCCGCCGCCTTCGACTGGGCACAGACGCGGGTGAATGCCCGGCTCACCCTGCTCTTCGGCGGTGCCGGTGCCCTGCCCCTCCCGCCGGGCCGCCGCCCGGCGCCAACGGGAGCGGCACCATGAAGCGCCTGCCATGGGCGGCGACGCTCAGCCTGGTTGTCGCCGTCACCCTGGCGGCGACCGGTCTCGCCCGCGCATATCGTGGAGCAGATCGCTTCGATCATGGGCAGCACGCCCGCCTCTTCCCCAGCTGCACAAGCTGCCATGCCGGCGTGCTCACCGGTGGAATACCCTGGCCAGCAGCGGGGTCCTGTATCACCTGCCATGACGGGAGCGTGACACGGCGGGTCTCATGGCAGCCACCCGTGGAATTGCCGCACACCAACCTCGCGTTCGACCACCGGCGCCACGCCAACGCGTTCTCGGCCCGCCAGCACGCGGACGCCGACTCTGCCATTGCATGCAGTGCATGTCACGTCCCGGAAGGCAAGGGCTGGATGCAGGTGTCGCTCGCAGTGACGGCATCCTGCCTCTCCTGTCACCGGATCGCCACCGCGCACCTGGCCGCGCCCGACACCGCCTGCGCCACCTGTCACGTGCCGCTGGCCCGCGCTTCGCGGCTCACCCATGCCGAGGTGGCCCGGTTCCCGGCCCCGCCATCGCACGACGAACCGGGATTCGGCCTCGAGGGACATGGGCGCCTGGCGGGAGCCATTGGCGGAACCGGTGTGGCCGCATCCTGCGCCACCTGCCACGCGCGGGACTTCTGCCTCCAGTGTCATGTCAATGCGCCGGAGACCGGCTCCATCATGGCCCTCGAACCCGACGCGCGAGCCACCGCCATCGGCGTGACGCTTCGCGCTCCCGAGTCCCATGGCGACGCGGGGTTCCTGCAGACGCACGGGCGGAAGATCGGCCGTGGCGCCGCCTGCGCCACTTGCCATACGCAGGAGAGCTGCCGCACCTGCCACGCAGAGTCGCCGCCACGGTCAGTGACCCTGCTCGCCCGCGCCGGGCCGGGACGGGCGGCGGGGGCGCCGGTGGAGCGACGGCGTCCGGCCACGCATGGCGCGGACTTCACCAGCGCCCATGCTCCGTTCGCGCGGGCGGCGGGCCGCACCTGCACCACCTGCCACACCCGCACCGAATGCCTCTCGTGCCACCTGCCCTCGCCGGGACAGGCGCGCGGGTACCATCCGTCGGATTTCCTCACCCGCCACCCGGCGGCGGCGACCGCGCGGGCATCGAACTGCGCCGATTGCCACAACTCCGCATCGTTCTGCGCGAATTGCCACGCGCAGGCGGGCCTGCGGTCCACCGGACCGCTCCGCGCCAACTACCACGACGCCAATCCCGGGTTCCTCTTCGGCCACGGGAAGGCGGCACGCCAGGGCCTGGAGACATGCGTCACCTGCCACGCGGAGCGTGACTGCCTGACCTGCCACGCCGCCCAGGGCGGCCGCCGCTTCAATCCGCACGGGCCAGGCTTCGACGCCGAACGGTTGCGGCGCCAGAATCCGGAGATGTGCACGGCATGCCACGGAGCAGCCATCCCCGCCAGTCCCTAACCGCTGGCGACTGCAAGCGCGCCGTGAATGGCCCGCTGCCACCCTTCCATCCTCCGCGCCCGCTCAGCCGGCGCCATCTGGGAAGTGAAGCTCGTGAACGTCCGGCCGGCCAGGAAGGATTCCGCCTCAGGCCACAGTCCCACGGCAAGTCCCGCGAGGCCGGCCGCGCCGAGGGCGGTGGTCTCCACCACGTCGGGCCGCCGCACCGTGGCGCCCAGGATGTCCGCCTGGAACTGCATCAGCCAGTCGTTCGCCGCCGCCCCGCCATCGGCCTTGAGGCCGGACGACCCGCCCATCGTCTGGTAGAGCTCCGCGGTCCCGAAGGCCATCGCCTCGAGTGCGGCGCGGGCCAGGTGCGCTCGCGTGGTCCCGCGGGTGAGGCCCGTGATCGTGCCGCGCACCTTCGGCGCCCAGTGCGGCGTTCCGAGCCCCACGAATGCCGGCACGAAATGCACGCCGTCGGTATCGGCGATGCTCCGCGCGAGCGCCTCGGTCTCCGACGCCTCCGCGATGATTCCGAGGCCGTCGCGCAGCCATTGCACGGCGGCTCCCGCGACGAGAATGCTCCCCTCCAGGGCGTAACAGGGCTCCCCTTGCGGGCCGCAGGCCATGGTGGCAAGGACGCCCATGGGTGCCTCCGGCCGGTACACCCCCTGGTTCACCAGCAGGAAGGCGCCGGTACCGTAGGTGTTCTTGGCGTCGCCCTGCGCATGGCAGCCCAGCCCGAAGAGCGAGGCCTGCTGGTCACCGGCAATGCCGGCGATCGGCAGCGCGAAACCCAGGTGCACCGGGTCGGACTCGGCCACCACCCCGCTCGACGGAACGATCGCGGGCAGCATCTCCCGTGGCACGCCAAAGAGTGCCAGCAGTTCCGGCGACCAGTCCCGGGCCGCGAGGTCATAGAGCAGCGTGCGGGAGGCGTTGGTGTGGTCGGTGACATGATGGTGCCCGCCGGTGAGCCGGGCGATGAGCCAGCTGTCCACCGTACCGGCGGCGAGCTCTCGCCGCTCCGCGCGAGCCCGGATCGCCGGGTCCTTGAGCATCCACTCGAGCTTGGTCGCACTGAAATACGGGTCGGCCACCAGGCCGGTCCGATCCCGGAGCATCGCTTCAGTGCTGTAGACCTTGAGCTCCTGGCAGCGCTCCGCGGTACGGCGATCCTGCCAGACGATCGCGCGCCCCACCGGCGCCAGCGTCCGGCGGTCCCACAGCACGACGGTCTCCCGCTGGTTGGTGAGGCCGAGTGCCACCGGCCGCTCGCCGCACTGCGCCAGCGCCACCCGGGCCGCGGCCAGCGTGGCCTCGAAGAGTTCGTCGGCATCGTGCTCCACCCAGCCCGGCTCAGGATAGTACTGGGTGATCTCCCGGTATCCGCGCCCCAGCACCGTGCCGTCCTGGTGGAGAACGAGCGCATGGGAACCGGTGGTGCCCTGGTCGAGGGCGAGAATGGAGGGCATGGGGTCAGTCGTGAGTCGTGAGTCGTGAGTCGTGAGTCGTGAGTCGTGAGTCGTGAGTCGTGAGTCGTGAGTCAAGCGACGATACCGCGTGCAAGGCGGGCTCGCACCGGGGCGGAGCGGAAGGGGCGAGAGTCCCGCCGGCGCACGCGGTATCAAGCGAGACGGTTCGTCACACTACGGCTATCTTAACAGCTTGACTGCCTAACCATTCACTGCGTACGCGTCGAGCCGCTCATGCCACTCGAGACACTGTTGCTGGACGTAACGGATCACGTCGCCCTGGCGACCATCAACCGGCCCGACAAGCTGAACGCCCTGAACGGCACCGTGATTCGCGAGCTGGGCGAGCTGGCAGGCCAGGTGGCCGGGGACGACGCCATCCACGGCCTGATCCTGACCGGCGCCGGCCCCAAGGCGTTCGTGGCCGGGGCCGATATCGGCGAGATCGCGGAACAGGGTGCGCTCGACGGTGCCGAACGCGCCCGCACCGGCCAGGCGGCGTTCCGGCGGATCGAGGCGCTGCGAAAGCCGGTCATTGCCGCCGTCAACGGCTTTGCGCTGGGCGGCGGATGCGAGCTGGCCATGGCCTGCCACATCCGGATCGCCTCGGAATCGGCGAAGTTCGGCCAACCCGAGGTGAAGCTGGGGATCACGCCCGGCTACGGTGGCACGGTGCGCCTGCCTCGGCTCGTCGGTCGCGGACGCGCGCTCGAACTTCTCCTGACCGGTGCGCCGATCAGTGCCGAGGAGGCGCTCCGGATCGGGCTGGTGAACCGGGTGGTGCCGGCCGATCGCCTCCTCGCCGAAGCCACGGCGATGATGGGCCAGATCCTGGCGAATGGACCGCTCGCAGTCAGCGCCTGCCTGGACGCCGTGGACCGGAGCCTGGAGATGCCCCCTGCGGATGCCCTGGCCTACGAGGCGTCACTCTTCGGCCTCCTTTCGTCGTCTCCAGAGATGCGCGAGGGAACGGCGGCCTTTCTGGCCCGCCGCGCCCCCGAGTTCCGGCGCTGAAACGAGGGCCGGAAACCCTCCAAATCGGGGGCTTCTACGGCTATCTTT
>DASTBA010000051.1:0-3933 GCA_035712285.1 Gemmatimonadales bacterium
GGCCCGGCCCATCACCACGGGGCGGACGTCGGTGCCGAACTCCGTCCGCCAGCCGGCCACTGATTCAGCCAGCCGGTCCATCGCCCGCTCGGCCGCGGCTTCCGTGGCTGTGATGACGAAGAGATCGAGGTCACTCCCCGGGCGATCCTTGCCCCGGGCAGCGCTGCCGAATACCCAGGCGACCAGGACATCGCTGCTCCCGGGTTCCGCGACGGCGCGGCTCCGGCGGGCCGGGGCGAGCGCTGTACGGATTGCCGAGAAGACCATGTCGGCCCACCTTGACTCAGCGGCAAAGAGATCCTTCAGGGCGGTCCTGTAGAGCCGGTGCTCGCGATTGACCCTGCAGAGGAACTGATTGCCCGATTCTTCCCGGGTGATGAGTCCGAGGGTGGCCAGGTCGTTGATTGCCGCCAGAATCGGCGGCAGGCTCATCCCGGTGAGCCGCGCGGCTTCCCTGGCGGACACGGTCCGGTCCTGCTGCACCAGCAGGCGGAGAACCCGCACCTTGCTGGTGGAACCGAGCGCGTCGTCCAGCGGCCTGAGGAAGCTCATGGGTATTCTCCATGCAGAGTGACATATTAATATAGCAACTGACATATTATTATGTCAATAAATGTATTTCGCAGGCCATGCCTTTCCTCTAAAGGAGCGGACCTCATGACCCCGGCCGATGCGGGCGCCAGCACACCCTGGCCCTATGTGACCCGCCTCGACATCCTCCACCGGGCGCTCGAGGTGGTGGACGTCGGCGCCGTGGCGGACGCCTGCACCCACCGGTGGTACAACCAGACCCTCTGCCAGGTGAACGACTCGGTGGTGCGGATGGGGGTGGTTGAGGGCGAGTATCACTGGCACAAGCATGACCACGACGACGAGTTCTTCTACGTGGTGGAGGGCCGGTTCCTGATTGACCTGGAGGACCGGACGGTGGAGCTCGGGCCGCGGCAGGGGTTCGTGGTGCCGAGGGGGGTGGTGCACCGCACGAGGGCGCCGGTCCGGACCGTGATCCTGATGGTCGAGAATGCCGGGATCGTGCCGACGGGGGATCCCGTCGCACGCGGCTGAAGCCCCCGTCACCCCGGCGAAGGCCGGGGTCCAGAGTGCGAAGCCCGGCCCGCGAGTCCGTCGCATGTCACTCTGAGGCCGCGGCGCGGCCGAAGAGGCGGAGCGCCGGCTGTCACACCCCCCTTGCATGGTTGATGGCTGCATTCACCGGAGCGCGCCATGCGGCTGACCGACTCCGGGCGGGGCCCGGTCAAGTGTCCCCGCTGTCACTCGATGGACGGGGTGCCGATCCGGTACGGATTTCCTGGAGACGAGATGCTGGCGGCCGCGAAGCGGGGCCAGATCGTCCTGGGCGGCTGTTGCACCTACGGCGGACTTGAGCCGATCTGGTTCTGCCGCACTTGCCGGGCGCGGTGGGACGCGGAGGGCGTGGTGTGGGATGACGAGGATGAGGGGTAAAGGATGCCCGTCCTCGACGCGGCCTGGGCTTGCAGCACGAAGCCGCTATCCGTTGCCTAAGTACTTTCGCTTGCCAGAGGCACCGTCTTCATGTGGGCGTCCACTCTCGGGCGCAGGTCGGGTGGCAACATGCCGACAACCTCATGCGTGGACCAGGCGTCGAGCAGTCGGCCCGTCGTTTCGCGCACAGCCTCGATCACCGGTCGCTCCGGTAGCCCGGCGCGTGCAGCGAATCGCGCGAACAGGTCGAGTGAGACCTCGTCCATGCGCTTCGTGCCGCCGAGGCTGAGCGCCATGTGCGGATCGTCAGGGAGGTATGGCACGGTGGCCACGAAGTCGTACGCCGGCGCGAGCGCCGGTTGCCGCGGATCGCGGTAGATGAGGGACCAGTTCTTCAGGTGCATGTCGGCATTGCCGATCAGCGCCGAGAAGGCCAGGCGGCGCGCGAACTCGACCATTGCCGCTTCACCCGCCTCGGCCCAGATCACACGGGCCAGGTTCTCATAGCTCGCCCGCTGGTACTTGCGATGGGGAAAGACATTGAAGACCTGGGCGAAGTCCTCGGTGTGAACCCGCGAGCCATCGCTCTCCCGGTCGAAGCGCCTGATTGCGAATACCTGTCCGTCAGGTGCGAGACCATCCGGCACTCCCGCGAGCGTCGCCGCTGGTATCAGGCGAGTCTCCGGGACATCGAGGCCGGAAGCGCGCGCCAGTTCCATCATCACGAATTCATTCTCCGGCACATTCGGATACCTGGGCGAGGGCAGCTTCACGATCCAGCGTCCGCCGGTTCCGTGGACCGGAATGGTGAGCCCTCCGTCCGCTTCCATTACTGCGGAGAACTTGAGCTGCACGCCGGCCAGCGAGAATCGCAGCAGATGCGGCGAGGGCGATGTGCTCCGGAGCGCGGCGGCGGATGCCGGCGGCAGCTCCTCGCCGTCCGCTGGCTCGACGATGACCGCCCCCGGCAGATCCTGACCCAGCAGCCAGAGGAGGAAGAATTCGCGCCGCTGATGTACACCGGCGCGCTGAGCCAGATAGCGTCTCAGGTGTCCTTCCGGCAGCAGGTTCGAGAAGAAGGGCGGCACTCGCACGCGGGTCGGCCTCGGCTCGCTCGCCACGCCGCCGTCAGTGGTCTTGAAGGAGAGACTGAGGATCGGGCGATTGGAGTCTTCCCGGTAGGACTCGTCGAACGTGAAGACGACCCGATCATCCGGCAGCCGCGTGAGTATCCCGACCTCTCGGTTGTTCAGCTGGACAGTGAGGACTTGCACGCGGGGATGCCGCGCCCGGGTGGTCGGCTCGGTGGGCGTGGTCATTTCTGGTCGGTGAGCCGGTAGAGGAACTGCCCCCTGCTCTGGCGATCCGCTTCCGCAGTCCCTGGGTCAACCAGATGGCTGACGACTGGCACCAGCTTTCGCGGGACCAGCATGATCTCGAGGTCGAGCACCCGGGCGAGTTCCAGGAGGCTGGACACGCGTGGATCGGTCCTGCCTCGCTCGATGCTGGAGAGATGGCTCTGCGGTACGCCGAGGCGCTGGCCGAGCTCCGCCTGGGTGAGCCCCTTCTCGGTTCGGGCCTTGGCCAGGCGTCTGGCGAGATTCACAGCACTGTACGGCGCGTTCCCTTCGATACGTCTTGGCATATCCCATTCACATGACAATAGTGTTTTACATATACGACGTATATGTCACTATATATATTACTATAATGTTAATATGTCAAGGCATATAACAATGCCGTTCTCACAACATCGCGTTGCTTCGCTGCTTCCGAGTCCTTTGCACCGGCGCAGCGGATCCTCGGTGAAGGCACTGCGCCGCGAGATCGAGCACGAGTTCATCGAGGTGTCCGCCGCGCGCCGGCGTCGCCAGCCAGGGCATGGACGTGGGGCATTGCTTCGCTCCTGCCTCCAAACATGACGATGGCACGCAAGAGCGCATTCTGCGTTTCCTCTACTACGTCCTCCGCGTTGACAGGGCCAGCATCGAAACTGCTGGAGGGGTTGCGGAGTGAAGCATCGGCTCCGATCTTGGAATCAGGTGCCCCGGCCGCTGGCCGGCACACAAATCAATACCGGACAATCGGATGGACTTTGACCTCGCCCTGGGCGTGGCGGTGCTGGAACGCACCCCGGCCACGCTCCGGGCCCTGCTGGCCGGCTTGCCGCCGGCGTGGACCGACGCCACCGAGGGCCCTGACACATGGAGCCCGTACATTGTCGTGGGGCACCTCATCCACGGCGAGCGGACCGACTGGATCCCGCGGGCCCGGATCATCCTGGCGCAGGGGGCGGACCGGCGGTTCGAGCCATTCGACCGCGAGGCGCAGTTCCGGGAGAGCCGGGGCCGGCCGATGGACGAGCTACTGAACGAGTTCTCCCTGCTCCGGATGGTGAACCTCAACGAGCTGTTCGGCTGGGAGCTGACCGATCGCAAGCTGGCGTTGGAGGGGGAGCATCCCGAGCTG
>DASTBA010000052.1:0-6178 GCA_035712285.1 Gemmatimonadales bacterium
TTCGACCGGGAGCCGGATGAAGTGCGGCGGCCTCGAATGCCACCGCGGGCGCCCGCCATATTTGGTCCATGACAGAGCGTAAAATGACGTGGCGGGTCGTGGCGCTGGGCAGTGCGGAGGCTCGTGATCCGCGGCTGGGCGCCACCGCCACCGAGCGCCTCGAGATGCTCGCCGAGCTGTCGCGCCTCCCGTGGAGCCCAGCGGCCGCGCGGTTCCCGAGTATGCCCGAAGCGCCATGCCGGTTTTCCCACCTTTTCTCACGCCGTCTCAGGAGTTCCTGAGAAACTTGGGAATCTTTGAGAAACCGGGTTCGCGCGTGCGGTCATTCCCGCGAATGCGGAAATCCATTGAGAAGGGAGCTCCGTAACTTGGACCCCGGCTTTCGCCGGGGCGACGCGCGTGGTACGTTCGCGGTCCGCTCTGTCCGTCCTGCCCGCCTTGCCCGTCCTGCCCACCACGAACAGGAGGGAAGAACGGGCGCCGAGGCGCCCGTTCCCGCGAGATATGTAGAATAGATGGGATGTAGTGAGGGTCAGTCGTGGCAGGCGGTTCGGTGAACTGGCATCCGGCCGACTGACAGGGCGTCAGTGGCGAGTTCGGATCTCTCGCATTGTCACGTTCACCCGCGCCTGCCGCAGTCCAAGATACTGCCGCGCTCCGGCGCATCTGTGCGATGCGTCACATTTCCCCCAGCAGCCGGCCCATCTCGCCCAGCAGCGCGTCCACCTGCTCCAGCGTGAGGTCTCCCATGTGCCCGATGCGCACATGCCGGTCCTGCAACGGCTTGAGTCCCGGAGCGATGCGGAAGCCGCGCACCGCCAGTTCCTGGATGAACCGCGCCGACTGAATCCGCTCGGGGAGGCGGATCGCCGACACCGTAGGAGACCGGACCCCGGCCCGCGCGGCGAGCGACACACCCTCCGTTGCCTGGCACCAGGCCTCGACCCGCGCCGCCATCGCGGCATGGTGCGCCACCCGCGCCGGCAGCCCGCCGTTCGCCTCGATGCGGTGGAGCTGCGCCGCCAGCGCGTACAGCTGCGGCACCGCCGGCGTCTGGGTGGGGAAATGCTCGCGCGTCGCCTGCTCCAGGCACTCGAGGTCGAGGTACCATCCACGCCCCCAGCTCCGCCGGGCCCGGCCCATCATGCGCGACGACGCAACGGCCAGGGCCAGGCCGGGCGGAAGCCCGAGCGCCTTCTGGGTGGATGTCACCACGAAATCGAGATGCCAGAGGTCCGACTCGATCGGCACCCCGCCCACCGACGAGACCGCATCCACCAGTGTCAGGATATTGTCCCGCCGCCGCACCACGGCGGACAGCTCGGCGAGCGGTGCCAGGACACCGGTGGAGGTCTCCGAGTGCACGAGGGAGACGGCGTCCACCGCGGGTCCCTGGAGGAACCGTTCGAGGTGCTCCGGGGTCAGCGTCTCGCCCGGCGGGACCACCGCCCGCACCACGTGCTTCCCGCACGACTCGGCGATCCGCGCGAAGCGTTCCCCGAAATACCCGCCGACCACCGCCAGCATCCGCTCCTCGACGCCGTTCCGCACCGCCGCCTCGATGAGCGCGGTGCCGGAACAGGTGCCGATCAGCACCGGGCGCACCGAGCCGAAGAGGCGGCGCAGCGGCGCTTCCATCTCCTCCATGAGCTCGCCCATGCCGGGCCAGCCGATGGTGGGGCCGAGCATCGCCTGGCGGATGTCGGGATGCACATCCACCGGCCCGGGCAGGAAGCTTCGTCCGAAGGGCAGTCCGCTCATTCCACCAGCGCGTCGGCGAGCACGTCGGCGGTGGTGACGAGCCGGACGCCGTGCTCCTGCCACCGCGCGAGCAGCGGCTGGACGGCGTCGGGATGGATGGCGCGCGCGGCGTCGGTGACGAACCAGAGGGTCGTGGCGGGCTGGTGCTGCACCAGGCCCTCGATGGCGTACTTGTCACACACGTCGAGCGCCACGCCGTAGAGCACGATGTGCACCGGCTGCAGGCAGTCGAGCAGGGTGCCGACATTGGCGTTGGTGAAGACGTCGAACCAGTGCTTGAGGAGCAGGAAGTCGCCCTGATGGGCCAGGATGCGGGCGGCGAGCGCATCCCGGTCCCCGGGCTCGGGCTGGATCACGAGCGGGTTGCGGAGCGCCGTCTCCGGAATCTTCTGCTGGCCGGGCGTACCCCGCATGCAGTGCGGCGGGAAGGTGGTGAGGTAATCGGGGTGGTCGCTCAGCTCGCGGTGGCCCGGCACATGATCGTCCGCGCTCGCGATGACCGGGATCCCGTGCTCATGCGCAAAGGCGGTGAGCCGGCCCAGGGCGGGAATGATGCTCTCGCTGTCCGGTACGTAGAGCTTCCCGTCCCGCCGCATGAAGTCGTACTGGGTGTCCACATCCCAGAAGATCCGCTCGGTGGCCATGCCCGGAAGTTAAGTCACCCGGCCGAGCCGCGGGTTGGGGCGGAACTCCCGTCCCACCTTGGCACAGGGCTTTCCATCCACGCGCACCACGTCGGCGGTGAAGTCGAACCGCCCCTGGAAGAGCGACGACCCCACGCCGTAACCGTCCACCGGCACCCCTTCGGACTCGAACTGGCGGATCTTGTCCACGGTGAAGCCACCGGAGACCACGATCTTCACGTGACCGAACCCCTCCCGGTCCAGCGCGTCACGCACGTTGTGCACCAGCTTCGGGTTCACGCCCGTGGGCTTGAAGCGCCCCATCTGCGGCAGCACCGACCGGTCCACCAGCATCTCGCTGGTATCGAGGCGCACGCCGTAGAGCCGCGCGCCCAGGCTGCGGGCCACCTCGAGCGAGGTGCGGACACAATCGTTCTCGAAGTCCACCAGGGTGATGAGCCGTACGTTCGGATCGGCGTGCTCGGCAAATTTCCGGGTGGCGCGCACCGTGTCGCCGCCGTAGGCCGCGATCAGCGCGTGCGGCACCGTCCCGATCCCCTCGTTGCCCCACCACGAGGCCTGGGCATCGGTCGAGACGCCGATGGCGCCGGCGATGTGCGCCGCGTAGCCGTCGCCGGTCTGCACCAGCCAGTGGTCGTGGCGGGCCGGGAAGAACATCACTTCCTTGGGTGCCGCCGCCTCCACCACCCGGCGGGTGTTGGTACCCACGCGGGTCCGCCGCGCGATCACGCCGAGGTAGAGCGTTTCCAGCGGCGCGAAGACGTCATAGGGCCCCTCGATCAGCATCACCGTTTCCCACGGCTCGATCTCGTCGCCGTCGTGGAGCGCGTGCACTTCGAGGGCGCTCCAGTCGGTGGAGCAGAGCTTGAGGATGGCGATCGCCTCGTCCATCCCGCCCAGGAAGGCGTGCTGCTTGCCGAAGACCTGCATGGTGACGCGGGGATGGTAGCCGTCCGCCTCGAGCACCTGCCGGGCGCGGACGAAATACTTGTCGGAGTAGTAGCCCGCCCGCATCTTCTCGACCGGCAGGTTGAAGATGTCGGGGTGGAGACGGGGACGGGGCATGGATGAGGGGCTCGGGACTCGGGACTCGGGATTCAGGACTGGGCGCGCCTAAGTGTGCCGGCCTTCCGCGTCTCCCGCAAGTTGACTTCCACTCCCGGGGGCAATAAATCACCCCACGGAATCCCCTGGTTTCTCTGATCCGCAAGGAGAATCGCTCGTGTCCGACTCCGTCTCGCGGCGCACGTTCATCGGTGCCGCGGGGGCGCTGGCTGCCACCGCCGCGCTCCCGGGCAAGGCCAGCGCGGTACCGCTGGCGCCCGCCATCCGGCTCAGGGGAGACAGCAATTTCGCCGCTGTCGCCTCCGCCAACGGGATCCGCGGCGTGGCGAAGGCATTCGAGCTCGTGTCGCAGGGCATGGACACGCTGGACGCCGCGGTTGAGGGCGTGAAGATCCAGGAACTGGACCCCACCGACATGTCGGTGGGCTACGGCGGACTGCCCAACGAGGAGGGCGTGGTCCAGCTGGACGCCTCCTGCATGCACGGCCCCTCCAAGCGGGCCGGCGCGGTGGCCGCGCTCGAGGGCATCAAGACGCCGAGCGAGATTGCCCGGCTGGTGCTCAAGTACACGCCCTATGACATGATGGTAGGAGAAGGAGCCAAGAAGTTCGCGCTCTCCTACGGATACAAGGAGGAGGACCTCCTCACCCCCGAATCGCGCGAGGTGTGGCTCAAGTGGCGGGCCAATCGCGGCCACGAGGACGACTGGCTGGACGTGCCCGACACCGAGAAGATGGTGCACCGCCCCACCGGCACGATCAATCTCGACCTGGTGAACGCCAGGGGTGAGATCTCGTCCATCACCACGACCAGCGGTCTCGCCTTCAAGATTCCCGGCCGGGTGGGGGACTCCCCCATCATCGGGGCGGGCCAGTACTGCGACAACGACGTCGGGGCCGCCGGCTCCACCGGGCTCGGCGAGCTCAACATCATGGCCTGCGGCGGCTTCCTCACGGTGGAGTTCATGCGGAAAGGGCTCAAGCCGGCCGACGCCTGCCGCGAGACGCTGAAGCGCGTGGTGGCGATGACGCCGCCCCGCCTGCTCTACGGCAACGGCCGCCCGAAGTACGACCTCGCCTTCTACGCGGTGAACAAGCGCGGGGAGTTCGGCGCCGGATCCATGTACGCCCAGCGCTATGCGGCGCACGACGGCCGCGAGGCCGCCCTGCGGGACACCGCCTTCCTGTTCGAAGGACACGCGTGACCATCCGCGCGGCCGCGCTGGCCCTGCTGCTGCTCGCCATGGCCGCGGGCAGCGGCGCCGCACAGACGCCCGATTCCGCCACCCGCTGGTCCGACCCCTGGCTCCTCAGCTACTTCCCGTACGCGGCCGGCGGAGCCGGCGGCGGCCCGGTGCTGATGGGGCGGGTGCGCTACTTCCAGCCGGCCACCTGGCAGAACCGCTCCACCTACCGCGCCGATCTCGTCGCCGAGGCCGGCATCGGGCTGCACGGCTCGCGCATCGCGCGGATCGCGGCCACCGCGCCGCTCCTGGCGCCGGGCTGGCGCGCCATCGCATCACTCGAAACCATCCGCAACACCCGCGCGAATTTCTTCGGTCTCGGCAATGCGACCGAACGCAGCGACGACCGGATCGCCGCCGATGAATTCGCCTACCGGATGCATCGCACCAGCTATCGCGCCACCGCGGAAGTGACCCGGCGGCTCGGCGGCCCGCTATGGCTCGCGGCCGGCGGCGGCGCGTCGTTCGACCGCTTCTACGCTCTCTCCGCCACGAGCGAATTCAGCGCCGATTACGGCGCCCGGCGCACCGAGAACGACCTGCACGGCAAGGCCGAGCTGGTGCTCGATACCCGGGACACGGAATGGGATCCCCGGCGTGGCATCCTGGCCGAGGCCGGTGTGCAGCAGGGCAGCGCCCGCGACGGCTACACCCGGATCTTCGGCATGCTCCGGGCCTACTACGACCCCCGGCCCGGCACGGTGCTCGCCGCGCGCGTCGGCGCATCGGATCTCCACGGCACGCCGCCGCTCGCCGCGCGGTTCGAGATTCCCACCTGGGAAGACCCCACCAGCGTCTACGGCGGCGGCACCAATCGCGGCCTGTCGGGGAACCGCTTCATCGGAACCGGCGTTCTGCTGGGCAGCGCCGAAGTGCGGCAGCAGCTCGAGAATTTCCGCAACGCGGCGACGGTGGGCGTGGTGGCATTCGTGGATGCGGGACGGGTATTCGAAGGAGAGCGCCTCCGTCTCACGACCGACGATCTGCAGGTCTCCGGCGGCCTCGGGCTGGTGCTCCGGGTCTTCCGGGCCAACAGCGCCATTCTCAATGTCGCGGACGGACCGGACGGCGTGCATGTGGGGGTGTCGGGGGGGTGGGCGTTCTGACAGGACGGGCAGGACGGGCAAGGCGGGGCGGACAGACGGACAGATGGGAAGTTGCTTCAGGTGGGATTCATGATTTCTTCCGACCGCAGTGGCGATGATTCATCCATGACGACTAGTGCGACGGACCTCGATTTTCAGGCTCTCTGGAGCTCTGCGCTCGCGTATGGCCAGTTCGTCGCCGAGAGTGGCGAGCATCGCGAGCTGTGGGAGGGGATCTACCGGCTGGCCCGGATTCCCCAGTGGGCGCTGGACGAAGTGCGCCCGTATAGCGGGCGGCGGCACCTGCTGGTGCTGGCGGAGGACTGGTGCGGCGACGCGTTCAACACCATTCCGGTGCTCGCGCGCCTGACGGACCTCTC
>DASTBA010000053.1:0-12952 GCA_035712285.1 Gemmatimonadales bacterium
TCGCCCCGGAGGACGCGCCCGAGCGGTGTCTCGCCCGGCGCCACCTGGGCCAGGTCCGCCAGCGGGCGCCGCTCACCCGCCTGCCAGAGCGCCACCCGCGATTCGTCACCCAGCCGGAGCGCGAGCGTCATGCGATCGAACTCCAGTACCGCTGCCGCCTCGCTCTCGACCCGTCGCAGGGCCTCCGAAGGGTCCTTCACCGTTGCCAGCGTTTCCAGCATGCGGGAGACCCGGGTGGGCACGTTGCGCTGGACCGCGGTGTGGCTCCGCAATACCTGGAGGTGGCCCGCCTGCACGAAGGAATCCACGCGTGTCGCCACGGCAGGGGCCACGCGCATGAGCAGGGCCAGATCCTCGTCGCTGTACCGGTGAGGTTCCGCCGAGCCGAGCAGGAGTGCGCCAACCATGCGGCCGGACAGGTCGAGCCGTACACCGGCCACCGAGTGCATCGCGGCGCTGCCCGCCACTGGCGGAATCGCCACGGGATCGCCAGGCACGCCCTCGAACAGGATGGACGGCGCCGCGGCGAAGAGCCCCGCCAGGTCCACCTGCGCGCGGGGCACCACGAGATCGGGATCGCCCCAGAGCGCACCGCCCGGGTGCTCGCCGAGCCGGTACCACTGCTCGCTCGACGTGCCGGGCACGAGGAGCTCGAGGCGGTGATGGGGAATCGCCGCCGCGAGCGTGCTGCTCAGCAGGCCGGACAATTCATGCGGCGTGGCGGCCGCCGCCGCGTGATCCGCCACGGCCACGATCAGCTCCAGCGTCTCGCGCGCGGTCGGCTCCGGTCGTGGTGACTCATTCGCCCGCCAGCGCCGGGCCAGCCGCCCGAGGACCGGTGCCAGCGCATCGGCGGCAAGCTGCGCCGCTGCCCGCTCGCGCGGGCCGTGCACATCCGGCGCGAGCGCCGCGAACATGAGCAACCCAACATCCAGCCCCTCGTCGGTCGCCACCACGCAGGTGGTCGAGCGATATCCCGCGTCGCGCACGATATCTTCCAGCAGGGCGAGTTGCTCCCGCCCCACGCTGGGCGGCTCCGGAACGGCAAGGTGATCCGCCGCGAGCGCCTCCGGCCCGAGCAGGACGGCGCCGCCACCGGCCGGATAGAGCCAGAAGCCGAAGAGTTCGTGCGGAATCTCGCTGGCCAGCGAAACCGACAGTGCCTCGTGCCAGGTCGCGCGCGTGACGCCGTCAGCGGGATCCTCTCCCGGCCGAAGCAACGGCACGAGCGGGCCGTCCCCTAGGAACTGGATGGGGACTTCCGGCTGCTCGGCGGGCTGGTCGCTGGACATGGCAAGGGCAGAAGAGCAGGAGCCATGCCTTGAGGAGGGCGCTGGGCATGTTGCGTAAGAGCTTACGGAGAAATGAATTAGATTGATAATGCATGGGCTCCGGCACAATCGCCGGCGCCGAAATTGGGTATTTCGCAACGGGGCTCACGCGTAGAGCGGCAGCCCAGGAGGATGAACTGATGCGGTCGCTGATCGTGCAGGTTGACGGGATGTCGTGCGGGCACTGTGTAAGTACCGTGCGGATGGCACTCTCCCGAACGCCCGGCGTCCAGCTCCGGACCATGCAGATGGGCAGGGCCGAACTCACGCTCGACGAGTCCATCACGAGCCCGGACCAGGTCACCGCGGCGGTCGAGCAGGCCGGGTACCACGCCAGCATCGTCGGATGAGATGGTAGCTACAGCTACTACTGCTACACACGAAAGCACGAAAGCACGAAAGGGGCAGGTTTTCGTGTGTTCGTGCTTTCGTGTGCGCTTGTCATGAAATTCGTTGACAACCACGACCTCATCGACGCGCGCCGGAATCTCGCACTGGAGGAGCACGTCCTCCGGCACAAGCTGACCGGCGAGGACCTGCTCCTCTTCTACGTGAACGCGCCTTCGATCATCATCGGCCGGAACCAGAATACCATCGAGGAGATCAACGCCGAGGAAGTGAATCGGCGGGGTATCACGGTGGTACGGCGGATCTCCGGTGGCGGCGCCGTGTACCACGACCTTGGCAACCTCAACTTCAGCTTCATGACGCCCGAGGTCTTCGGCCGCTTCAACCGGTACGACACCTTCAACGGCCCGGTCGTGGACGTGCTCCGGAGTCTCGGCGTACCGGCCGAACTGAGCGGCCGCAATGACATCGTGGCCGACGGCAGGAAAATTTCCGGTAACGCGCAGTTCGCCACGTCCAGCGGGATGCTGAGCCACGGCACCCTGCTGCTCAATGCGAACCTGGACGACGTGACGTCGGCGCTCCGTCCCAAGCCCGGCAAGGTGGAGTCGAAGGGGATGAAGTCGGTGCGGAGCCGGGTCGCCAACATCAGCGAATTCCTGTCATCCCCGCTCGATGTGCGCGAACTCCGGGACCGCATTCTCGAGCGGATCTTCGGTACGCGCGACCGGACTCGCATTCCGTCGGTCGAGCTGACCGACGAGGATCTCCGCGCGGCGGACCGCCTGTACCGGGACCGCTACGACAACTGGGAATGGAACTTCGGCCGGAGCCCGGCGAGCAACGTGCAGCGCAGCCGGCGCTTCGCCGGCGGCGAGATCGACCTGCGGCTCGACGTGCAGGAGGGTCGCATCCGCGGCATCCGGTTTTTCGGCGACTTCATGGGCCAGCGCGACGTGGCGGAAGTGGAGAACCTGCTCGCAGGCCTGCCCTATGACACGAATGCCATCGGGCAGGCCCTGGGCGAGGTGGAGCTGACGGACTACTTCGGGTCCATCAGCCGGGATGAGGTGCTGGCAGTGCTGCTACCGTAGCCCGGCTTGCTATTCCCGTCGTCATTCCCGCGAAAGCGGGAATCCATTGAATGGTGAAGCTCTGCAACATGGACCCCCGCGTTCGCGGGGGTGACGGGCCCCCGCTACTTGAGCCGCGGGTTCGTCGTCCGCGGCGCCTTCTGGCACTCGGGCCAGGTGGTCGGGAACCGGAACTGCCGCCCGCCCCGCCCCAGCCCGGCGCGCCGTGCGAGCGTGGTGTCCGCCGGATTTGCCCTGGCCGAGTCGGCCAGCACCTCACGGGCCTTCGCCATCGCGGCGAGGTCGACCCGTTGACGTCCCACCGTGGTCGAGTCCTCCGAGGCCATGTACGCCAGCATCGCCACCAGCGTCGCGTTCGACTTCAGGTCGTCGAACACCACCTTGTCGTAGGTGTCGCGGTTGGTGTGCCAGGTGTAGTTGCCGTAGTCCCAGTTGAGGCTGCCGAGCTCGATCGCCGGGGCGCCGTAGCAGACGAACGACGCGTGGTCGCTCCCGCCGCCGCCCGGAAGCCCCGGCCCGCCGAACTGCAGCTGCGCCTGGTACATGTCCGGCAGGTTCGCGATCCAGCGTTGCAGGTGCGCCGCGGCGTCAGGGAAGCCGCCGCCGCCCACCCGCACGATCCGGCCGGTGCCGTTGTCCTGGTTGAGCAGCACCTGGAGGCCGTTCACCACCTCGGGATGATCTTCGGTGAAGGCGCGGGAACCGACCAGCCCCTCTTCCTCGCTGCTCCAGTGTCCCACGAGAATCGTGCGCTTCGGGTGCGGATAGACCAGCTTCAGGATCCGCATCGCCTCCATCATGGTCAGCGTGCCGGTGCCGTTGTCGGTGGCGCCGGAGGAGCCGTCCCACGAATCGAAGTGGGCGGAGAGCATCACGTACTCGTTCTTCTTCGTGCTGCCGGGAATGGTCGCAATGGTGTTGAACACCGGCTGCTCCCCCAGCAGCTCCGCATCCAGGTTCATGCGCACGGTCGGATGCCGGTTGTCCTCGGTGAGCCGGTAGACCAGCCCGTAGTCTTCGCAGGAGAGCGCCACCGCCGGCGCCTTCGTGTTGTAGGTCTCGAAGATCTCGATCGTGCCCCAGCCGTCCTTGGGACGCGAGGTCAGGAAACCAGCCACACCGGCTTCCTCCATCCGCACACCGAGCGACCCGGTGCCGAGGGCCAGGCTGTAGCCGGTGGCGGCAATCCGGTCGCGCCACTCGGCGAGCAGGGAGTCACGGTGCGCCGTCATCCGGGCAAGCGACTCCGGCGTCGCGTTCTCGCGCCAGTCGTCGGCCGGGCGGCAGGTCTGCCGGCCCGGCGCCACCAGCACGAACTTGCCCTTCGCCTGCGGCAGCCAGGCCACGAACTCGGTCGAGTCCTTGAAGTGCGGCAGGATGATGGTCCCGGCGGTGAGATCCTGCTTGCCGGTGCCGGGGCTCCACGCCAGCATGGTGCCCTCGAGGGAGCGGACCCGCGGCGTCATCAGGTCAATGTGGGAATAGCCCCGCCGCCAGCCGCGCCAGGTGCCGTACTGCTCGTTCCGCGCGTCAATGCCCCAGCGCTGGTACATCTCCACCAGCCAGTCGTTGGCGCGGCGCTGGTCGGGCGAGCCGGTGAGGCGCGGGCCGAGTGAATCGAAGAGGGTGCGGGCCAGCACGTCGGTCATCGAGCTGTCCATGCCGAGGCGCCAGATGCGCTGCAGCACCGGATTGCCCGCGAAGGACATCGGCGAGGGCGGCAGCTTCCGGATCCTGATGTTGCGGAGCCAGAGGGAGCCGTTGTGGTCGCCCTGCACCGCGATGAGCCCCTCCTTTGCCTTCCCGTAATCGGGCCATTTCGCGAACTTGCTCGCCTTCACCTTCGCAACCCAGTCGTCACTGCCCAGGGTATAGGACAGCAGTTCCTTTCCGTTGAGCCAGTGCTCCACGTCATTTCCGCGGACCACGATCCGCGCGGTGTTCCACTCACCAGTCTTGTGGAGGACGCCGGCGGGCGAGGGATAGAGCCCGTAGTCGGCGCCGGCGGAGGTGAGCCGGCTGGTGCCGTCCGGGGCGTTGAAGTCGTCGAGGAGCTGATACTCCGGCGCGCTCCAGTAGATCTTCTCGTACTCCTCGGTGCCGCGATAGAAGATGCCGGCGTTCCCGCCCCGGGCGAGCCGCCAGTCCATGGTAAGCTCGAAGTCGCCGAAGGTGTCGCGCGTGACCATGTCATCGGCGCTCGAATCCTTGATGATCATCCCGTTGGCCACCCGCCAGCCCTTCGGCGCCTCCTGGCTCTGGTAGCCACGCCACTGGCCGAGCGACTTCCCGTCGAAGAGCAGCTGCCAGCCGGCCGCCTTCTCCTTCGGGGTGAGCCGGTTGTTCTGCGCGTGGATGGTTGGGGTGGCAGAGAGGGAGAGCGCAGCGAGAAGAGCGGCGCTGGCAAGCACGCGGTGCATCAGCGGTTCCTCATGGTTGAGCGCGAAGCGCGGCGGGGACAGAACAAGAATACGCACAGGCTGCGCGGAATGCTGGCGGCCCTACCTGAGCCGGGGCCGTGTGTGGCGCGGGGCCGGCTGGCAGGCGGGCCATGTCCCCGGGGCCCGCTCCCGGCTGATGAACGCGGGATCCTCCGACGCCTCGTAGGCAAGCATCGCGAGGAGCACGGCGTCCGAGCGGATGTCGTCGTACACCACCTTGTCGTAGCTGTCCCGGTTGGTGTGACCATCATACTTCCCGTAATCCCACCCGGCGCTTCCCAGCAGCATCGCGGGCGCGCCCTGGCAGTTGAATGGCGCGTGGTCGCTCGACCCACCGCTCGGCTGTCCGGTGCCCTCGAACTTCACCTGCTCCTGGAACACCGCCGGGAGCCGGGAGAGCCACTGTTCGAGGTGAGCTGCGGCGTCCGGCAGCCCGGCCCCGTGAATCCGGTTCACGCGCCCGGTGCCAAGGTCGTGATTGAACATGAACTGGAGCCCCTTCACCACCTCCGGATGATCCTCGCTGAACGCGCGGGAGCCGACCAGCCCCTGCTCCTCACCGGTCCAGTGGCCGGCCAGGATGGTGCGCTGCGGGTGCGGCAGCACCCGCTTCAGGATGCGCATCGCCTCCATCATGATGAGCGTGCCGGCACCGTTGTCATTCGCGCCGGAGGCGGCATCCCACGCATCGAGGTGGGCCGACAGGATCACGTATTCGTTCTTCCTTTTCGAGCCGGGGATGGTGGCGATGGTGTTGGCCACCGGTTGCTCGCCGAGCAGCTCCGCCTCCAGGTTCATCCGAAGCTGCGGGTGCCGGTTGTCTTCCGTGAGGCGGTAGACCAGCCCGTAGTCCTCGCAGGAGAGCGCGACTGCCGGTGCGATCGTGTCGTAGGTCTCGAACACCTGGAAGGTGCCCCAGCCGTTGGTGGGGCGCGACGTCACGATACCGGCGATACCGGCCTGCTCCAGCCGCAGGCCGAGCGAGCCGGTGCCGAGCGCCAGGCTGTAGCCAGTGGCCTCGATGCGGGCGCGCCATTCGGCGGTGAGCGCCTGTCGAAGCGAGTCCATGCGACGTGCCGATTCCGGCGTGGCGTTGGCGGTCCAGTCATCGGTGGGGCGGCAGGTGGGCTGTCCCGGCGCCACGAGCACGTATTTGCCCCTGGCCTGCGGAAGCCAGGCAACGAACTCGGTCGAGTCCTTGAAGTGAGGAAGGATGACGGTGCCCGCGGTCACGTCCCTGCCGCCGGTGCCGGGGCTCCAGCCCAGCATCGTGCCCTCGAGCGAACGGGTGCGGGGGGCGACGAGATCGATGTGCGTGGTCCCGCGCCGCCAGCCGCGCCAGGTGCCATAGCGCTCGTTGCGGGCAGTGATCCCCCACGAGGTGTAGGTCTTCACCAGCCAGTCATTGGCCGCGCGCAGGCCGGGCGAACCGGTGAGCCGCGGGCCGAGCGAGTCGAAGAGCGCGCGGCCCAGGGGCTCGGCCAGCGAGCTGTCCATCCCGACCGTCCAGATGCGCTGGAGAATGGAGTCCCGGGAGACCTGCGCATGCAGCGGCGGCGTGGAAAGGAGCAGGATGCCGGCAGCGACCAGGCAACGCCACGCCACCTGGCGGAGTCCAGCCATCGGGAATTCCGCTTTCGCGGGAATGACAGAAGGAAGCGCGGTACGCGCGGTGCGATCCCTGCCCGCCTTGCCCACCCTGTCCGCCCTGTTCCCCATCTCAGCTCCCCGGATGATAGACTCGCTCCACATGCCCCTGGAGCTGGTTCGGATAGAAGTACACTGGCCGGAGATTCCCGGTCGCATAGCGTTCCGCCTGATCGCCGAAGTGCTTCGAGGCCGGATCCCCGCTTTCGCCGCCGGCGGTCACCGCACGTGCCCGCACGCTGTCGCCGAACTCCACCACCGCCACGAAGCTGTTCCCGCTGGTGCCGTACCAGCGCCTGGTGCCGGGATAGGGGCGCGCGCCGAAGGACGCCAGTGACCCCCACCGGGACGAGGTGAACGGCACCGCAAGGCTGGGCTTCGCATCGTCGAACTTCTGCACGATGTCACCGGTGTTGCGCTGGAAGCGGTTCACCTCGCCCCACGGCGTCTTCCAGCTGCCGAACTGGTCGGTGAGGATCCCGCTCGCCTCGGCGAGGGCGTCGAGCCGTTCGGTGGTGGTGGCGCCGTTCACCATGTAATCGGCGACCGGCTTCCCGGCCGCACGTGCTGCCGGCCCCACATGCTGGGCGAAGCCGGTGCCCCAGAAGACCGCGAGTGTCGTGGGCACCGACGACGCCGACCAGCGATAGTCCCACGCACGGAGCGAGTCCATCTGCTCCTTCAGCGTCGCGCGCCGGGGATCGAGCGCCGGCAGGGAGTCGAACGACTTGATCAGCGGCGGCAACAACTCGGCGAAACCGGTGAGGTAGCTGTCGAACGCGGCGCCGAGGAGTCTGTCCAGCGTGAAATCCTTGCGGTTCTCCAGCACCCGGATGGCGTGAAGTCCGCGGAACGACTCCCCGCCCCGTTCGACATACTTCGGGAAGTCGCTCGCCTTCGGGCTGCTGGGGCCGGCGGCGGACCAGGGCCAGTTGTTGCTGTTGTAGAGCCAGCCGCTGGCGGGATTCAGCAGGTGGGGCGTTTCATCCACCGAGAGGAGTCCCTGCCAGTCGGTGCGCGGATCGCTGCCATCCACCGGCCTGGTCCAGTCGAAGCTCGTATCCCGGCGGGGAATGAAGTTCCCGTGGAAGTAGGCGATGTTGCCGTCGGCATCGGCGTAGACGGTGTTGTTGGAGCTGTTGGTGTGAAGCTCCATCGTCTGCCGGAACTCACGGTAGTTCCGCGCCTTGGTGCGGCTGTAGCTCTGGGTGAGCGCCGCCACGGGGCTGAACATCATCGCCACGGTCACCCACTTATCCCCCTGCCGCCGGACCACCGGACCATGCCGGGTGCGGTAGGTGGTGAAATTCCGCTCCGCCATGCCGGCAGGTGTCCTGTACCGGATGGTCACGGGGAGGCTCGCGACCGGGAGTTCGTCCGCTCCGTGCTTCCAGGTGTAGCCGCCGCCCGTTTTCGTCACCGTCTCCAGGTATTCGTCGATCGCGTCCACCCCGCTGCTGGTGTGCATCCATCCCACCCGGCGGTTCCAGCCCTGGTAGACGAAGAACTGGCCCCATGTCACCGCGCCATAGGCGTCGAGCCCCTCGTCGCTCGTCATCTGCAGCTCGGAGCGGAAGAAGAACGACGTGTGCGGGTTGATGAGGAAGAGGGCGTGATGATCCATCGTGTTGGACGGCGCGATGGCGACGCCGTTGGAGCCGGTGGGCTCGCGGAGCGGTGCCGGCCCGGTGGAGCTGGACCGGAACCCGCGGCGCGTGGTGGTGTCGTAGAAGGTGCGGAGATCGTCGAGGTCGATCGTCTCGATGTCCCCGCCGATGCTGCCCTCGCTGAACGAGAGCGCCATCCACGGCTCGAAGCGGGTGAGCACCTTCGGGTGAACACCGGGATGCTTGAGGAGATAGAAGTTGAGCCCGTCGGCCCAGGCGTCCATGAGCTTCCGGAGCCAGGCGGGGCTGCGGGTGTACATCGCCTTGAGCGAATCGGGCGTGATATAGAGCCGCTGGCGGAGGTCCTGCCAGATGGCGCCCTCGCCCTCCGCCTCGGCGGTGCGGCCGAGGGCGGTGAGGTAGTTCATCTCGATGCGGTTGAAGTCGTCCTCGGCCTGGGCGTAGATCATCCCGAAGACGGCGTCGGCGTCGGTCTTCCCGTGAACGTGGGCGATGCCCCAGTCGTCACGGGTGATGGTGACGGCCTTCGCTTCACGGGCCCAGCGGGCGCGCTCGGCGGCAGACTGGGCATGGAGCGGTGCCTGTACGGCCAGGAGGCCGGCAACGACGGTGAGTGATACGGAGCGCATCGGGGTCTCGGTGCGGCGCGCCTCCGGTCATGCGGCTCAAGCCGCTGCTCGGCAGGGCGTCGCCGGACGGCGACGCCGCAGGTGCGCATGTTGGGGATCTGCGACGGGGGTTCCGAAGGGTGCGGCGGAACCCGGCGTGGCGCAAGAGGGCGGATCAGAACGCCAGCGTCAGGCCGACTCCCACGCCAGCGGGCCGGGGCACGATCGTGACCGACAGGTCCGAGGCGTCCACCGGCTCCCAGCGATCGGTGCGGATCAGCAGTCCCACGAGCGTGCCCGCTGCGGCGCCAACCGCCATCGGCACGACACCGTACAGGGTACAGAATCCTTCATCCTCGACGGACCCGGCCTCACCGAATGGGCCGTAGTCGCAGCCGGTGCCGAACGCATACGCCGTCCCGGCCGCGAGCCCGCCTGCGGCACCGAGGGTGAGTCCCAGGAACGCATGCCCGCGGCGTCCCGCGTGGACGTCCACGCCGGCGCCCGGGCTGAGCGGCACCGCAGTGACAGTGCCCGCCGCGGACGCCAGGTTCAGCTTGTCGCCGGTGCGCGCGGTGAACTCACCCGTCACCAGCCGGCATTCCTGCGCGGTCCCCGCGGCCTTCCGGCCGCAGGGCCAGACCCTGACGCGGGAGCCAGGTACGAGGTGGTGGCGCTGGGCATGGGCGTGGGTGGCGCTAAGCGCCAGCAGCAGGCCGGTCAGAATGGCAAGGCGTTGTGTCATCGGAACAATCTCGCGATCAGCAGCCCTCGAACCTCTTCTCGATGGCAAGAGGAGATACATCCAAACCACGCGAAGCGGAAGGCCGTTTTCGTGCTTTCGTGTTTTCGTGCTTAGGTGTCTACAGATTCTCCTGGATGAACCGCGGACTCAGGTGCACGTCTACCTGCACCAGCGGCTCGTCACCGATGGCGGTGAAGCCGTGGATCTCGCCCGCCTTGATCACGAAGATGTCGCCGGCGCGCCCCTCGAAGTCCCGGCCGTTCACGGTCCAGCGCCCTCGCCCTGATCGCACGAACTGGATCTCGTCGTACGGATGGCGATGCGGTCCAGGCCCTTTCCCCGGCACGGCGTTCAGCAAGTAGACCGATACGCCGGTATCTCCCTGGTCGGCACCGACGAAGTTGTACGAGCTCCCGATCAGCGGGAGATCTTCCTCTCTGACATGATGCATGACGCCTCCTACGGCAACCCCAGCCCGTGCAGAAACCCGTCCACGCTCCTCGTATACTCCGCATCCGCCCCCAGCTCCGCATCAATCTGCGCGTGGGTCTTCGCGATCGGGAGGACCGTGGCTTCCCCGCCGTGTGCCTTCGCGCGCTCGGCGAATGCCTCGGCCTGCGGACAGGAATCCCGCCGGCGGGTGGAACAGACCAGCAGCAGTGGCGGCGCCTTGTGGTCCAGCCGCAGCGTCGGTGACATCTGGCGCCAGAACGCCGGATCCCTTCCGAACGCGCGGTTGTAGAGCGGCAAGGGCCTCGCCTCCATGATGCTGACGACATCGTACGCCCCGGCATCGAGCCCGATGGTACCGAGCCAGGGGCGCACGCCGGCACGCGCCGCGAGCGTGCTGTCCGCGGTGACCAGCGCCACGAGGTGTCCGCCGGCGGAGTGACCCATGATCACGACGTGATCCGGATCGCCACCCCACGCCGCCGCGTGCGCCTGCACGTAGGCCAGCGCCCGCGCCACGTCCTCCGCCTCCTCCCGCACGTCCACGTCCGGCACCATCCGGTAGTTGACCGAGACGACGATGTACCCCCGGGGCAGCCAGTGGCGCACCTTGTTCTGCACCACGCCCGCCGATGTCTTGTCGCCACGAGTCCACCCGCCGCCGTGCACCATGAAGAGGATCGGTGCCCGGCGCGCGCCCGCCGGGATGTAGGCATCGAGCCGCTGCCGCGACGCGGGGCCATACGCGACGTTCCGCACCGCCCGCGCACCGGCAGGCAGCGTTAGACGATGCTGGGCGTGGAGGGGGGCGACGGAGAGGAGGGAAAGGATCGCGATCATGACAACGCGCATACAGCGATTTCCTCGGTTTCGGCCCCTTCGCTTCGCCCAGGGTGACAGACTGATGTGACAGGGCAAGCGGATTGCTTCGTCGGAGGCTGCGCCTCCTCCTCGCAAGGACACACACACCTGCCCGTCCTGCCCATCTAGCCCATCCCGCCCATCTCGCCCGCCCTGCCCTCCATGTCCCTCCCCACCGTCCGCACCGCCAGCAGCACCACCAGGCCGCCCAGCATCGCAACCACCGGCAGCAGCAGCACGGCACGCTGGATGCCGAAGCGGTCCGAGAGCCCGCCCACGAGAGGAAAGGCGATGGCGTCCCCGGCCAGGTGAATGAAGAGGAGATAGGCCCCCGCCACCGTGGCGCCGATGCGGGCCGGCACCACGTCGAAGATCGCGGCGGCGATGGGGCCGTTATAGAAGGTGAGGAAGAAGATGCTGGCGGCGAATACCAGCCGGAACCAGGTCATGTCCCGGAGCAGCAGCAGCACCACGGCCAGCGCACCACCCACCAGCATCCCGAAAGCGATGGTGATGATCCGCCCCGCCTGGGTCCGGCCCCGGAGCCAGTCGGCTATCGCCCCGCCCGCCAGCGTCCCCAGGACGCCGAACACCAGCAGCCGCCAGCCGAGCAGGTCGGATGCCGCCGCGGGGCTGATGCCCAGTTCCCGGCTCACGTAGGTCGGGGCCCAGCCCACCAGACCGTTCATCCCGAAGCTGATGAGCGCGCCGCCGATGAAGACGTACATCAGCGTGGGCGTCGCGAGCACGCGCCGCACCGCGGCGAGCATCCCCTCGAATGCATCGGTCATCTCCCCGCCGAAGGGGGTCTCGTCGATCTTCTGTGCCCGGATCTGCCGCACCCAGCCCACGATGTTGAGGGCAAAGCCCAGCCCGGTGATGATGCTGAACGCCGCCGCATCAAGGCGACTGTCGGCCCCGAAACTGATGTCGAGCACCACGGCCACCACCGAGGCGAGCGCCAGGCCGGCGAGCGTCGGGAAGAACTGCCGCGCGTGGGAGTAGCCCCGCTGCCGGAGCGCCCGGAGGTAGGGGCGGATCCGCACTGGACGCAGGACGCGGGTCGGATCCTTGAGGCGCATGGCCATGATGGCGCAGATGAACCCCGGTGCCCCCACCACCATGAAGGCGGTCCGCCAGCCGTAGGCCTCGCCCAGCTTGCCGCCCAGCCAGATACCGAGCCCGCCGCCCAGCACCAGGCCGGCGGAGAGAATGCCCATGGCCACGGCGCGCTTCTTCTCACGGAAGTAGTCGGCCACGAGCGACGCCGCCGCCGCGCCGAACGCCGCCTCGCCCACGCCCACCGCCGCCCGGCAGATGAAGAGCTGGTGATAGTTGTCCACCAGCCCGCTCAGCACCGTGAAGAAGCTCCAGAGTGCCACGCCGAAGGCGATCACCGCGCGCCGGGAGCGCAGGTCGCTCATCACGCCGAACGGCACCGCGGCGACGGAAAAGACCAGCACGTACGCCGAGCCCAGCCAGCCGAGCTGGGCATCGGAGATCCTCAGCGCCTCCTTGATCGGCTCGAAGAGCGCGAAGATGACGTTGCGGTCGAGGTAATTGAGGAGATTGATGAACGACAGCAGGGAGAGCGCGTACCACGCGTACGCGCGACTGGGGGCCTGCGCGGTCGGTTCGGCAGGCAAGCGAAACTACCTGGTCACGAAAACACGAAATCCACGAAGCCACGAAGACACATTCATGGTTTCGTGGCCTTCGTGGTTTTCGTGCTTTCGTGACCCTCCATCTCCGCCTGTGAGTGCCCTGCCCGCTCGTCCCGGAACTCCAGCGCCTTGCGG
>DASTBA010000054.1:0-3513 GCA_035712285.1 Gemmatimonadales bacterium
CGGCCTCACCAAGCACGTGACCAACGACGAGATCAAGGAAGAAATCGAGCGGATGACCGGATCGGAGCAGGTGTGCCGCACGCTGCTGGACCTGGCGCTCGCGCGGGGCGGCAGCGACAACATCACGCTGATCGGCGCGCGCGCGCCGATCCGGCGGGATACCGATCGCTGAACCGCAGGGGCGGCCTGCGGGCCGCCCCTACCCGCGGGCCGCCCCTATCGCGCCTTGCGGAGCAGCCCCCCGACATCCGCCCGCATCAACTCACTCGTCACACGCACCCGTCGGAACACGATCGAGTCACCGCCAGCGGTGAACATGGCCTGGTCCTCGTCGTCCGGTGTGTGGGTGAGCTGGGTGGTCTTTCCGGTGATCACGTCGAGCAGCGCCAGGTCGAACTGGCCGCCAGTCTGGACGTTGTAGAGCAGCTGACGATCGTCAACCGAGAACGCCCGCGCGCCGATCGCATCCAGGCTCCGGACAACCGATCCGTCGGGACGGAGCACCGCGAGTTCGGTCTTGCCGGCGCGGGGCAGCACCACGGCGAGCAGGCCATTGATCGGCAGCGGTGACATTTGCGGATTTCCGGACACAATGGTTCGCAGCTTGTCTCCCGGAAGCCATTCCGCCAGCGAGATCTCACCCGATGCCTGCCCCGCGACCGCCACCAGGGTATGCTCGCGGCCGCCCACGGGGTACGCGGCGCCATCGAGCACCGAACCGAGATGGCTGAGCCGGGTGGTGTCACCGCCGGCCAGTGGAATGCGCCAGAGGTCGCCCAGCCGGCTGTCCCGGTCGGAGATGATCACGAGGCTCTTGCCGTCGGCGCTCCAGTACGCCGGGTGGTCGTAGCCCGGCCAGTTCTCCAGCTGCACCGGCGGCGCGTCTCCCTGCACGTCCGAGGTATAGACATCCATGCTGCCGCCCTGATCCGACGCCCACGCCAGCTTGGTGCTGGTCGGGTTCCAGCGGACGTTGCCGTGTTGTGCGTTGCGGGACAGCACCCGAAGGCCGCTACCGTCGGGTCGGACGATGGCCAGGTCATTGCTGCTGCCCGGGTGACGTATCAGGAACTCGATCCATTGCCGATCCGGCGATTCCTGGAAGGCGCCGGCGTCAATGGAGTCCGGCAGGATGTGAGACTCCACGGTATCGGCGACCGCTCGGCGCAGGTAGGTGCCCTGCGATCGCGTCGAGGCGAACGCGAGTGTCGAATCGTTCACCCAGCCCGGAGGCGTTTCTTCCAGGGCGTCATTGGTCACCTGGATGGCCTCGCCACCGGTGTCCGGAACCACCCAGACATCAGTCTGCCGGCCGCGGTCGGAGACGAACGCCACCTCCTTGCCATCCGGAGACCAGGCGGGGTTGTCGTCATTGTTGATGTCACTGGTCAGCTGCCGCGTGGTGCCGTCGAGGGACGCCACCCAGATGTCGCCCTTGCCGGTCCGGGTGGAGACGTACACGATTTTCGTGCCGTCCGGAGACCATGGGCTGGCCACACCGAGATTCGCAAAGCGTTCGTAGCCATCCTTCGTGAGCTGGCGCCGCGCCCCACCATCGGAATCACTTACCCAGATGGCGCTGCCACCCCCACCGAACTCCGTATAGGCGATGTGCGCGCCATCAGGTGACACGAATCCGAACGCTGGGCCTGCAACCCCCGGCAGGAGCGGCTCGATGGTCCTGGTCTTCCGTGCAACGGTGAAGGTCGAGGCGGTGCCGCCACTGGCGAACGCGGCGAAGACCACGCGATCCCCATCGGGATGGAACTGGAATGGCACTTCGAAGGCCGGTGAGTCGGTGAGGTAGGTAACAGAGTCCGTCGCAACATCCACCACGGCGACGTCAGCGAGAGAGCGGGTCGAGGCTGGCACGGCCAGACCATGACCGTCGGGGGACCAGACGGGGGCAAAATCGCCGACAAGGGAGGAGATCCCAAGTGGCCGCGCACTCTTGAGATCGGCATCGGCCACCCAGAGGTCATATCCATTGCTGCCGAGTCGCCAGAAGGCGATGTGGCTTCCATCGGGTGAGACACTGGCGCTCACATCGCGCGCGCCGGGCGCCGACACCTGCGTGATCGTGGCCGTGTGCGGCGCTGCCTCCCTGCCGCAGGCCGAGGCCGCAATTCCGAGAACCAGCACGGAGAGCCGCTTCATTCACTGCCTCCTGGGGCGGTCTGTTTCCGGAGGGCGCCGGCGATGCCGCTCTTGATCGAATCCACGACCGCCCCCTGCGCGGCGAGCACATTGCTGACGTCGGGATTGTAGGTGGCCGCCCAGAGACTGCGGGTGGTGGCCGGGTCGGTGAACTGCACGTTGATGCGCATGATGTTGCCGGCGCGGAAGACGGTGGCCTCGACCACCGCGTCGAGGTGCCGAGCACTGGCGATCTCGCGAAGACTCTTCCCGCCAGCGGCGTCACTCAGCATCTCGGCCCTGGGCGCCACGCCGACTCCCAGCTGCGCCACGGCGTTGGTGAGCGCATCGTGCATGGCAGTCACGAACACCTTGTCCTTTCCTGAAATATCCTCGATCGGCATCACACCGATCCGCTCGATGTGAGCGCTGCCTTTTCCAAACAGGAGGAACGCGCCGACGCCTCCGGCAATCAGCACCGCGGCGGCCGCGACGATCGTCAGCCAGCGGCGCCGGGAGGGGGCCTGGGGCCTGGCGGTGGCGGCCGGGTGCGGCCGGGTGCTGGTGGGCGTGAGCCCGCCGCTCGGCGTGGTGAGCAGCGTCTCCAGCTGGTTCCTGATTTCGGCGGCGCTCTGCCACCGGTCGGCTGGCTGTTTGCCGAGGCATTTCATCACCAGCTCGGCGAGCGCTCCCGGGATCGCGGAGCGCTTCTCCCGCGGGTCGGCGGGCGTCTCCATCACGTGGGCCGAGAGGATCGCCTGGGGAGAGCGGCCACTGAATGGCGCCTCGCCGGTGAGCATCTCGTAGGCGAGACAGCCCACGGCGTAGATATCCACGCGATGGTCAATGCTCGCCTCGCCCATCGCCTGCTCCGGCGCCATGTACTGCGGCGTCCCCACGGCAATTCCCACCGTGGTCAGCTGGTCGCCAGCGGCGGCGGAGAGCGCCTTTGCCACGCCGAAGTCGGCGACCACGGCGTGGCGCCCGGAGAGCAGCACGTTGGCCGGCTTGATGTCACGATGGACCACGCCGCGCTCATGGGCGTAGGCGAGGGCGTCGGTCACCTCGCCCAGGATGCGGATCGCGTCGGAAATCGGGAGCTGGTGCTCGCGCTGGAGCCGCTGGGCGAGCGTTTCCCCTTCGACGAACGGCATCACGTAATAGAGGAACCCGCCCGACTCCCCGGAATCGTAGAGGGAAAGGATATGGGGGTGGTTGAACGACGCGACCAGCCGGATCTCGCGCGGGAAGCGGTCGGAGCCCATTGCCGACGAGAGCTCGGATCGGAGCACCTTGAGCGCGACCTGGCGGCCGTGCTTGATGTCACGGGCGAGATACACCGTCGCCATCCCACCGACACCCACTTCGCGCTCAAGG
>DASTBA010000055.1:0-7753 GCA_035712285.1 Gemmatimonadales bacterium
GTGGGCAGCCGCGACCACACGCCATATGGCGCGCAGGTCTGCACCATGGTCGCGGCCGGCGCGGCGCGTGCCGGTCTGCCCGTAGTAAGCGGCATGGCCCGGGGGCTCGATGCCGTCGCCCACTCGGCGGCGCTGGATGCCGGCGGGACCACGATCGGCGTGCTCGGCAACGGCATCGGTGTCATCTACCCGGCGGCCAATCGCGAGCTCTACGAGCGCCTGGCCACCGACGGACTCCTGCTGACGGAGTTCCCGCCGGGGGAGCGGCCCACCATCGGGAGCTTTCCGCGCCGCAACCGCCTGATCAGCGGCCTGGCTCGCGTGACGGTCGTGGTGGAGGCCGCACCGGGCAGCGGCGCACTCATCACCGCCGCCAACGCGCTGGAGCAGGGGCGGGAGGTGATGGCGGTGCCGGGCCCGATCACCGCCGCGACCTCCGGCGGGACCAATGCGCTGATCCGGGATGGCGCCCATCCGCTGCTGGAGCTCAATGACCTCTTCCAGTTCTATGCCGAGGCACTGCCGGTATCGGCGCCTTCGGCGCGCGTCGCGGCGCCCCGCCAGCTGCCGCTCGATCTCGATCCGGCCGAACGGGCGGTCGCCGAATTGCTGGCGGACGACGACCGCCAGCTCGACATGCTGGCGGATCAGGCCGGCCGCAGTGTCGGCGATGTCCTGTCGCTCCTGGCGTCGCTGGAGATCCAGGGGCTGGTGGAGCGGAGGCCGGGGAATGTGTTCAGGATGAGGGCGTAGGACATGCATCTCTACATCCACGTCCCCTTCTGCGCCCGGCGCTGCAGCTACTGCGATTTCGCCATCGCGGTGCGCCGCGAGGTGCCGTCGCGGGAGTACGTGGATCTGCTGCTGGCCGAATGGCACCGCTGCGTGGCGGACGACGACTGGGTCACGGCGTCCCCGCTGGAAACCATCCATCTGGGCGGCGGCACGCCGAGCCGCCTGGATCCGCGCGAGATCGCACGGCTGCTCGACGGGGTCCGCACCTCCTCGAATGTGGCACCCACTGCCGAAATCGCCATCGAGGCCAATCCCGACGATGTCACCCCTGACGTCGTTCGCATCTGGACTGCCGCCGGCGTGAACCGCGTCTCGCTCGGCGCCCAGAGCTTCGATCCACAGGTCTTGCAGTGGATGCACCGGACCCACACCGCCGCGCAGGTGGGGCGCGCGGTGGATGCACTGCGCTCGGCCGGTGTAGACAATGTGTCGCTGGACCTGATCTTCGCCCTGCCCACCGAACTCGGCCGCGACTGGGGCGCCGACCTTGACGCCGCGTTCGCGCTCGAGCCCGCCCACCTCTCGCTCTACGGCCTCACCGTCGAGAGGCACACCCCGCTGGCGCACTGGATCCACCGCGGCGAATGGACCACGGTCACGGACGAACGCTACGCCGGCGAATACCTGGTGGCGGCCGAGCGGTTCACGCGTGCCGGCTGGGACCACTACGAAGTGTCCAATGCGGCGCGCCCCGGGTTTCGCTCGGCCCACAATCAGGCGTACTGGCGCCGCCGTCCCTATCTCGGTGTCGGCCCGTCCGCACACTCGGCACATGCGAGACTTCGCCGGTGGAACATCCGGGAATGGGTGGCCTGGCGGGCGGTGGTGGCGGAGGGGCGCTCGCCCGTCGAGGACCAGGAGCAGCTCGACGCCCCGCAGCGCCTGCTGGAGGAACGCTATCTCGGCCTCCGCACCAGCGATGGTGTTCCGCTCGATCTCGTCACCCTCCCGCAGCGGGCGGCTTGGATCCATTCCGGCTGGGCCACCGAGGACGACACCCGCCTGCGGCTCACCGCCGAAGGCTGGCTTCGGCTCGATTCCCTGATCGCCTCCCTCTGAGCACGCCCCTTGCCCTGCCTGGTCGCCGGGATTTCGGACCTGCCGAACCGGCGGGGCTCCGGCTTTTCGTAACCTGTTGCGGATTGTAGATTTGCATGATGCCTGTGAGCGAACGTCTCTCCGAACGCGAGCTCCGCGTGCTCGAAGCTGTCGTGCATGCGTATGTGGAGACTGCCGAGCCGGCAGGGAGCCAGACCATCGCACGCCGGTACGGCCTCGGGGT
Source organism: Gemmatimonadales bacterium (assembly GCA_035712285.1). GTDB lineage: Bacteria > Gemmatimonadota > Gemmatimonadetes > Gemmatimonadales > GWC2-71-9 > CAMLHP01. The sequence continues at coordinate 2,078 of DASTBA010000055.1, forward strand.
GTCCTCTGCCACGGTTCGCAACATCATGAGCGACCTCGAGGCCCGGGGCTACCTGTATCACCCCCATACCTCCGCCGGCCGCATCCCAACCGACCGCGCCTACCGGGCCTACGTGGATGTGGTGATGCACAGTGCGCCGCCCAGCACCAGCGCACGGCGTACCCTCGCCAAGGAACTCACCGGCAGGGGCAACGCGCTGGAGGAACTGCTGCACCGCGCCGCCCAGGTGCTGGGCGTTCTCACGCACGAGCTGGGCGTGGCCGTGGCGCCGGCCTTCGAGGAAGTGATCCTCGAGCGCGTGGAACTCGTTCCGGTTTCATCCGAGCGGCTGCTGATGGTGTTCAACCTCCGGAGCGGAGCGGTGCGCACCATCTTCGTCCGGGTACCGGCGAACGTGGCCCCGGCGGCCACCCGCCAGGTAGCGGATGTGCTGAACGGGCGGCTGGCCGGCCTGACGCTGCGGGAGATTCGCCGTTCGCTGCCCGAGCGCCTGCGTGACGCGACCGCATCGGCGCAGGGGAAGGAACTGCTCGACATCTTCATCGCCGAGGGGGAGGATCTCTTTGCGCTGGAGCCGCCCCATCCGGTGCTGGGCAGTGCCCAGCTGCTGGCGGGACAGCCCGAGTTCGCCAGCTCCAACGAGCGCATGCGGGACCTGCTGGAACTCACCGAGCGGCGGGATCTCCTGCGGGAAGCCCTCGACCTCCGGCGGCGCGAGGGGGTTTCCATCACGATCGGTGGCGAGAATGCCGACAGTCGCCTGGCAGACTTCACGCTGGTGACGTCGTCCTATCGCGTGGGCGACGTGACCGGCATGATCGGCGTTCTCGGGCCTACCCGGATGCCGTACGACAAGATCATCGGCCTGGTGGAACACACCGGCCGCCTGGTGGAAGGATTGCTGGCGTGAGCGAGTACTATCGCGTGCTGGGCGTGGACCGGTCCGCCTCCGACGACGAGATCAAGAAGGCGTATCGGCGGCTGGCCATGCAGTACCATCCCGACCGGAATCCGGCACCGGACGCGGAAGCGCGTTTCAAGGAGATCGCCGAGGCGTACGAGGTGCTGAGCGACCCGGGCCGGCGCGCGACGTACGATCGCTTCGGGAAGGCCGGTCTCGGGGGGGCGGCGGCCGGGGCGGGCGGGTTCCATCAGGTGAACATGGCCGAAGCGCTCGAGATGTTCATGCAGAACTTCGGCGGGCTGGAGTCGCTGTTCGGCGGCGCCCGCGAGCGGGTGGACCCGCGGCGGGGGCAGGACATCAAGGTGACGGTGAAGCTCACGCTCGAGGACGTGGCGCACGGCGTCAAGAAGCGGGTCAAGCTCAAGACGCTCGAGGCCTGTCATGCCTGCGAAGGGTCGGGGGCGCGGCGCGGAACCCGGCCCGCCACCTGCACGGCGTGCGGCGGCTCCGGCCAGGTGCAGCGGGCCACGCGCAGTGTGTTCGGGCAGTTCCTGAGCGTGGCGCCATGCCCCACCTGTGGTGGTGAGGGCGCCGTCATCAAGGAGCCCTGCGAGATCTGCCGCGGCGAGGGGCGGCTGCGGGCCGAGCGCACCGTTTCAGTGGACATCCCGCCCGGTGTGGACTCGAACCAGTACATCAACCTCCGCGGCCAGGGTGCCGCCGGTCTCCGGGGCGGCCCAGCCGGCGACCTCATGGTCATGCTGGACGTGCGCGAGGACGACCGTTTCGAGCGGCATGGCGAGCACCTGGTTCACGACCTGGCGCTCTCCTTCTCGCAGGCGGCGCTGGGCGGACAGTTCACCGTGCCGTCGCCCTGGGGCGACCAGCAGCTGGAGGTGCCGGCCGGCACCCAGGCCGGTACCGCGCTCAAGCTGCGCGGCAAGGGGCTGCCCCGGCTCAACCAGGGAAGCACCGGTGATCTCGTGGTCCGCGTCCACCTCTGGACCCCGGAACGCCTGACCCCGGAGCAGGAAGCACTCTTCCGGCAGCTGGCCGCCGTCGAGGGCGAGGCGCCACGGAAGGGCACCGGCTTCTGGGCCAGGGTCAAGGAAGCGCTCGGCGCGTGAGCTGGTGGGCACTGCGGGCCCGGCCGGCTGCTGCCGAGCGCGATGCGGTGGCTGCCTGGCTGGTGAGCCGGAGCGGACAGGCCGTCGAGGAGCGGGATGACGGCACGCTGGTCGCGTTTCAGGAGCGGGCCGATGCTGCTGCCGCCCTCGCCGATCAGACCACGCAGCGATTCGGACTCGGCGTCGAGCTGGAGGAACTGCCGGTCACCGACTGGCGCGCGCGCTGGCGCGATGGCATCCAGCCGCGCCGGATCGGGCGACTGCTGCTGACTCCGTCATGGCTGGCCGCGACGATCCCGGATTCCGGGCCTCGCGTGGTCCTCGACCCCGAGAATGCCTTCGGCAGCGGGGAACACGGCTCCACGCGCGGCGCTCTGGCCCTGCTGGAGCGCCATGTGAAGCGCGGTGACCGGATGCTCGATCTCGGCAGCGGCAGCGGGATTCTCTCGATCGCGGCCGTGCAGCTGGGCGCCGGTGCCGCCATCGGTATCGAGTGCGACGCGGAAGCCGTGGCCGTGGCGGAGCGGAATGCCGCCGCCAACGGCGTGGCGGACCGGACGGTGTTTCTCACGGGCGATGCGCAGGACCTCATCCCCGTTGCCGGGCCCGCGGAAATGATCGTGTCCAACATTCTCCGGACGGTGAACGTGACACTTCTTCCGGCCATTCAGCCCATGCTCACCGCCGGTGGCCTGGCCATCTTCGCGGGCATGGAGGAGAACGAGGAGTCCCTGTTCCGGCCGGCACTGGCCGCGGCCGGCTTCATTGCCGAGGACGAGGTGCGCGATGCCGGCTGGTGGAGCGTCGCGGTGCGGCGCGCATGAGCGCGGTGCTCGTCGCCCCGGGGGCGCTGGAGCCGGGGAAGACCGTGAGGCTCTCGCCGGACGAGGCGCATCATCTCCGTGTCCGGCGCGTGCCCAGTGAATCCCGGGTCCGGCTGCTGGACGGCTCCGGGATGGTCGGGCTTGGCTCGGCGCGGGAAGCCGATGGCGGATGGGAAGTGTCAGTGGAGAGTGTCACTGCCGTGCCTCCACCGCAGGAACTGGTACTGGCCGCAGGTGGCGGGGATCGGGAGCGCTTCGCCTGGCTGGTCGAGAAAGCCACGGAACTGGGCGCCACCCGGATCGTCCCGATCGAAACCGAACGCAGCCGGAGCGTGAGCGGGCGGGTCCGTCCGGAGCATGTGGAGCGCCTCACCCGCCGGATGTTCGAGGCGCTGAAGCAATCAGGCGGCGCCTGGGCACCGCGGCTTGACGGCCCCACGGCGTTCACCGATGCGCTCGAATTGGGGCGGGACTGCACCCGATGGCTGGCCTCCGTCAGCGACGAGCACGTGCCGGCCACCATCACCAACGGCCCCATGGCGTTCCTGGTCGGTCCCGAAGGCGGCCTCACCACCAACGAGCGGGACCAGGCCCTGCGCGGCGGCTGGCATCCCATCCGCCTGGCCGCGGCCACGCTTCGGTTCGAGACGGCGGCCCTGGCGGCCTTGGCGCACGCCGCCGCGGCGCGTGCACGGGTGGCGCGATCGGAGGAGCAATGAAGGGGTGTGTCTTCTGCAGCATCGTCTCCGGCGAGATTCCCGCCACCATGGTCCGGCGGTCCGACTTCGCCGTGGCCTTTCGCGACCTGGATGCCAAGGCGCCGACGCATGTCCTGATCGTCCCGGTGGAACACCTGGCCTCGGTGCGTGATGCCAAGGGTGCCGACGGAAGCCGGCTCCTCGGCGGCCTGATGCAGTTTGCCGCGGAGACGGCGACGGAACTGGGCCTCGATGCGCGAGGCTACCGGATCGTGGCCAATACCGGCCCGGACGGCGGCCAAAGCGTCTTTCACCTGCACCTGCACCTGCTGGGCGGGCGGCCGCTCGCCTGGCCGCCGGGCTGAGGCTTCCGTCCCGGCCGCCGGGCAGCTAAGTTTCCGTGTTGTCGCATTTTATGCCCGCACCGGGCCGGAAGGGGTGATTTCCCAGCATGGCCGAAGTCGTCATTCACGATGATGAGAGCTTCGAGCGCGCGCTCAAGCGCTTCAAGAAGAAGTGCGAGAAGGCCGGCATCCTGTCCGACCTTCGCAAGCATCGCCACTACGAGAAGCCAAGCGAGAAGCGGAAGCGGAAGATGAACGCCGCCATCCGGAAGAACCGGCGGGGACCGCGCACGCGCGTGGTTCGCTGACCGCCGTCCGCCGGACGCGCGAGGAGCGCATGCAGGCATGACGGTACCGGAATCACCCATTGCCGACGGGGTGCCACGCCTTGAGCAACAGGCCGGCACCCCGTCGGTTTTGCAGGACCCCCTCACCCTCGACGCGCTGGACACGATCGAGTTCAGCGCCGTGCTGGAGCTGGTGGCCGCTCGCGCCGCCGGCCCCCTGGGCGCGGAGCGCATCCGCCGTCGTCGTCCCACCACGGATATCAGCTGGATCGCCAGTGAACTTGCCCGGGTCGAGCAGGTAGCCGCGCTCTTCCGTCGCCGGGACGGCCTGCTTGCAGAGCCGGTGGACGACGTTGCGGCCGCACTCGCCCGGCTTCGCATCGAGGGCAGCCTGCTCGACGGCCATGAGCTGGCGGCCGTGAGGCGGCTGATCGCCGCCTCGCGCCGCGTGGCGGATGACCTGGGTCGAGTGAGGGAGCAGGCGCCGCTTGCGCTGCCGTTGCGGGCGGAGCCACTGTCGAGGAGCGCGGAGCGCCGGCTGGAGCAATCGGTGGATGATGACGGCCAGGTCCTCGACACGGCAAGCCCCGCGATCGCGTCCGCTCGGCGCGAGGTGCATGCGGCGCGCGCACGGCTCGTCAAGCGGCTGGAGTCGATTCTTCGCTCGCTCGATCCTGCGGGCGGCGCCGAGGGTGCCGTGACGGTGCGGCAAGGACGTTACGTGATTCCCGTCCGTCGCGACCTCCGTGCTCGGCCGGAGGGCATCGTGCACGATGAATCGGCGAGCGCCGGGACGCTCTTCATCGAGCCCAGCGCCGCCGTTGAACTGGGCAACGACTTCCGCGAAGCGCAGGTTGCGGAAGAGCGGGAGACCCTGGCGGTGCTCCGAGACCTGACGAACCTGCTCCGCCCCCACAGGCCGGAGCTGCTCGCGGCCTTCGAGATGTGCATCGCTGTGGACGACCTCGTGGCCCGTGCGCGCTGGGCAGCCGAACTGGATGCGCATGCGCCTCTCGTGGCGCCGGCGCCGTCCGACCTTTCCATCATCCGCGGGCGCCATCCGCTGCTGCTGGCGCAGGCGCAGCCAGTGATCCCGTTCGACCTGCAGATGGACGCCACCGAGCGGACCCTGTTGGTGAGTGGTCCCAATACCGGCGGCAAGACCGTCCTGCTCAAGGCCGTGGCTCTCTTCAGCGCGCTTGCGCAGGGCGGAATCATTCCGCCGCTCGCGGAGGAGTCACGGCTTCCGGTGTTCGGCCGCATCGCGGCCGATATTGGTGATCGTCAGAGTATTGCGGCCAGTCTCTCCACCTTCAGCGCGCATGTCCGCACGCTCGGCGCCATTCTGCACCAGGCCGACAGCGCCACGCTGGTCCTGCTGGACGAAATCGGCAGCGGCACCGACCCCGCCGAGGGAGCGGCACTTGCAGCGGCGTCCATCACGCAGCTCACCCGGCGTGGCGCGCTGACCCTCGCGACAACACACCTGGGC
>DASTBA010000056.1:0-2571 GCA_035712285.1 Gemmatimonadales bacterium
AGTGCGCCTCCTGCATCAGCCCGATGAACACCGCCGTGAGCAGCGCGAACACGTAGGCCTGCAGGAACGCCACGAACACCTCGAGGAGCATGATCCCCGTCGCCATGAGCGACGAGGCGATGCCCACCGAGAAACTCTTGAAGATGAACGTCAGCCCGATGAGCGCGAGCACCAGCACGTGCCCCGCGGTCATGTTGGCGAAGAGCCGCACCGCCAGCGCGAACGGCTTGGCCAGCTTCCCGATGATCTCGATCGGGGTCATGATGATCAGCATGATGGGCTTGAGGATCCATCCCGCCACGCCGCCCGGCAGCCCGTGCGGCAGGAAGAAGATGGTGCCCAGGTAGCCCTTCACCCCCAGCGCCCGCATGCCGGAGATCTCGATCACGAAGAACGCGATCACGGCGAGCGCCGCCGTCACCGAGAGATTGCCGGTGGGCGTCGCCCCCCAGGGGAGCACGCCCAGCAGGTTCATCGTGAGGATGAAGAAGAACAGCGTCAGGATGTACGGGGCGAAGCGCGCCGAATGTGGTCCCGCGTTGGGCAGCACCACGTCCTGCCGCACCCAGAGGGCGGTCGCCTCCATGGCACTGGCGAAGCCGCGGGGCGGCTTGCCGGCGCGCTGGGCCCGCTGCACCGCGCGGCCGCTCAGGATGAACACCAGCGCCACGATCAGCGCCGCGAACATCATGAACACCGTGTGCTTGGTGAGGCTGAGGTCGATCTGGTACTTGCCGACCTGGACCGGCTGCCACCGCGGCAGGTGGATCACCACGCCGAACGGCAGCTCGATCTCGTGCGAGTTGCCGATGTGGTGCAGGATGTCGATCTCGTCCTGCTTGCCCCGCTCCGCCTCGGCCTGGCCGGCGGACTCGTGCCCCTGGGCCATGGCCGGCGTCGCCGAGCCCGCCTGCAGGAGGGTCAGCGTCAGCACCAGGGCGAGCCAGCGAACGATGCGCGTCATGACACCGGAGTTCGAGAGTGTTCGATCAATGCCACGATGCCCTCGACCAGGAGCAGCACCGTCAATACCGCCGCGAGCGTGAACAGGAGCGGCGCCGCATCGAGACCCATGGCCGGCCGGATCACCACCGCCGCCAGCACCAGCAGGGCCAGGCGACCCAGGAGCCCGAGGCCCCAGACCATCAGGAACCGCTGCGTACCCACCGAGCGGACCACCCACCAGCCGAGCGGGCCCTGCACCACGAGCCCGGCGACGAGCCCGGTCCAGACCGCCGAACGATCGGCGGCAGGCACCACCCACTGCGCCACCACCGCGCCGACGGCGAAGACCCCCAGCAGGAACGTGGCGTACAGGAGCCGCGGCTTCATTTCCCACCCTGCCCGTCTTGCCCGCCCTGCTCGCCCTTTCCGTCTCGTCCGCCCTGTCCGTCTCGTCCGACCTGCCGGAGCAGCGACCAGAACGTCAGCCCGAAGCCCAGGAAGGCGCCAAGGATGGTCAGCAGCGACCCGGTGCCGAACTTCCGGTCTGCCCACTGGCCCAGGAACAGGCCCAGCAGCATGGTCACGGCCAGCTGGATCCCGAGGCCGGCGAACCGCATCGGCGAGGGCCCGTTCCCGCCCGAGGGTGCCACTTTCACGGCGGCAAAAATACCGGCTTGTGAAATTTTTCGCAAGCGATTCGACAGGGCGGGCAGGATGGACATGACGGACGAGGCGGGCAGGTTCTGCCCTTCCGGTTCATGGTGGCCCGGACCCATCTTCCGGAGTGGCAACGAAACCCTCCAGCCGCCTAGCCGTCTAGCTCTCTAGCCGTCCAGCCACCCATTCACCCCAGCCCCTCCAACCGTGCCCGATGACGTCCAGCAGCTCCAGGCCCTGACCGCCGCCGTCGCCTCCCTTCGTGCCCAGGTCGGGCGCCGCATCGTAGGTCAGGGAGAGATCGTGGACGGGATCCTGACCGCCATCCTGGCTGGCGGCCATGCGCTCCTGATCGGCGTACCCGGACTGGCCAAGACACTGATGGTCCAGAGCGTGGCTGAGGCGCTGAGGCTGAGCTTCAACCGGGTGCAGTTCACCCCCGACCTCATGCCGAGCGACATCACCGGCACCGAGATCATCGAGGAGGACCTGACGACCGGGAAGCGGGCGTTCCGGTTCGTGCACGGGCCGGTGTTCGCGAACGTGCTGCTGGCGGACGAGATCAACCGGACGCCGCCCAAGACCCAGGCGGCGCTGCTGCAGGCCATGCAGGAGCACCGGGTGACGACGGGCGGCACCACCTATCCGCTCCCCGCTCCCTTCTTTGTCCTGGCGACCCAGAATCCGATCGAGCAGGAAGGCACCTATCCCCTGCCCGAGGCGCAACTCGACCGGTTCATGCTGGAATTGCGGGTGCGTTATCCGTCGAGGGAAGAGGAAGAGAGCATCGTCGAACGCACCACTGGCGAGCCGGAGGCGCCCATCACGCCGGCGCTCGACGCCGAAGCGGTCAGCGCCATGCAGGCGCTGGTGCGGCGGATCCCCGTCTCCAAGGGCCTGGTGAGTGCCGCCGTGTCACTCGCCCGCCGCACTCGGCCCGGTGAGCCCGACGCGCCGGCGTCCGTCAAG
>DASTBA010000057.1:0-5513 GCA_035712285.1 Gemmatimonadales bacterium
GATGCTCTGCTACGTCACGCCGAAGGAGCACCTGGGCCTGCCCGACCGGGACGACGTGAAGGCGGGTGTGATCGCCTATCGCATCGCGGCGCATGCCGCCGACCTCGCCAAGGGTCATCCGGCGGCGCGCATCTGGGACGATGCCATGTCAAAGGCGCGTTTTGAGTTCCGCTGGCGCGACCAGTTCGCCCTGGCGCTCGATCCCGAGACGGCGCAGCTCTATCACGACGAAACCCTGCCGGCCGACGGCGCCAAGGTGGCGCATTTCTGTTCCATGTGCGGGCCGAAATTCTGTTCGATGAAGATCAGCCAGGAAGTCCGCGACGCGGCCAAGGGCAGCAACGACACGCTTTCCACCGCCGAAATCCGCGCCGCGATGATCGGCTGGTACGGCACCGCGATGCTCTGCTATGTGACGCCCAAGGAGCACCTCGGCCTGCCCGACCGGGACGACGTGAAGGCGGGCGTCATCGCCTACAAGATCGCGGCCCATGCCGCCGATCTGGCCAAGGGCCATCCCCGGGCCCGCGAGTGGGACGACGCACTCTCGAAGGCCCGCTTCGAGTTCCGCTGGCAGGATCAGTTCAATCTGTCGCTCGACCCGGTGACGGCGCTCGCCTACCATGACGAGACGCTGCCCGCCGAGGGCGCCAAGGTGGCGCATTTCTGCTCGATGTGCGGGCCGAAGTTCTGTTCCATGCGCATTTCGCAGGATATCCGGGACCAGGCGGCCGGCATGGCCGCCAAGGCGGAGGAGTTTCGGCAGTCGGGCGGGGAGATCTATGTGGAAGTTCCGGGGTAATCAGGATGTCACTCCGAGCGCAGCGAACTTCTGTCACCCTGAGCGCAGCGAAGGGGCGAACGGCGGGCGTGAGAGAAACACCTGTCACCCTGAGCGCAGCGAAGGGGCGAACGGCGGGTGTGGGATAAACATCTGTCACCCTGAGCGCAGCGAAGGGGCGGAGCGTTGCGTATCAAGGGTCTGATCGTCGAGGTTCCTCCAGCCCGGATTCATGCGCTCGATCATTTCAAGCTTGCGCCTCCGGCGCATGCCCTTGATCTGTTTCTCGCGCGCGATGGCCGCCAGCACATTGGCGGTCTGCTCCCAGTAAACGAGCCGGTTCATGCCGTGGGCCGATGCATACCCCGGCGTGTGGCCATTGCGATGCTCCCAGAGCCGGCGCTCGATGCCGGTGGTGACGCCTACGTACAGTTCTCGTGCCTCGTTGGCGAGGATATAGACGAAGCAGCGCTTTGACATGCCGTATTTCGGCCCCTTCGCTGCGCTCAGGGTGACATGGGAAGTCCGGTCAGTCGACTCAATCTCGCAGCATGGTTCCAGGGTAGCGGACCAATCGAGCGCCGTCGGTAGCGGATTTGTCCCTGTGACACCCGCCAGCCCAGTATCGCTACGGATCACAGTCCGGAATGACGCGGATGGCAGGCGCGCGGGGGGCGAAATAATCTTCCCGCGTGCTCGACCAATCTCCATTTCACGTCACCACCATCCATCATCGCAACGCCCCGCTGACCGTCCGGGAGTCGGTGGCGCTGGACACCATGGCCATCGGTGCCATGCTGGCTTCCGCCAGCGCCGAAGGCCGGGCGGTGGTGCCGCTCTCCACCTGCAACCGGACCGAGTGCTACGCCTGGGGTGAAGACGTTGCGGCCGACGGGGCATCGCTGCGGTCGGCTGGCGGCGAGCATCTCTCCGGGCGCCACGCCGCGCGACATCTCTTCGCGGTGGCCGCCGGGCTCGAGTCGCAGCTGGTGGGGGAGACGGAGATTCTGGGCCAGGTGCGCCTGGCCTGGCTCCGTGCCCGGGCCGCCGGCGCCACCAACGAATCGGTCAACCTGATCTTCTCCCACGCACTGGCCGCCGGCCGCCTCGTTCGGCGCGACACTTGGCTCGGCCGCCATCCCCTGTCGGTCATGGCGGCCGGCATGCGCCGCCTGCTGGCCGACGGCCGCCCCGAACGGCTGGTCCTGCTCGGCGCGGGCCAGGTGGCACACGGTGTGGCGCACGAGCTTGCGTCCCACGGGATATCATCGGTGACGATCGTATGCCGCCGTCCGGGCGCCGCCGCCCCGCTGGTCGAGGGCAAGGCGGGATGGCAGATCGCGGGCTGGCCCGACCTCGCCGCGACCGTGGCCGGTGCGGACGTCGTCATCGCTGCCACCGCGGCTCGGACTCCGGTGTTGCTCCCCTCGCATGTCGGCGGCGCCCTCCGGGCGGTCCTGGATCTCGGCATGCCGCGGAACGTGGATCCTGCGGTGGGCGCCATCGCGGGGGTGCACCTGATCAGTCTCGAGGATCTGCGCCCGCCCGCCTGCGCCGAGGGGTCGCCGCAGCTGGCCGACGCATGGCACATCGTGGAAGCGGAGCTGGACCGGCTGGATGAGGCGCTGACGGCGCGGGCGCGGGCGCCGCGCCTGGCCGCGCTGCACCGCGAGGGAGCGCGCATCGCCGAGGAGGAGGCGGTGCGGGCGATCAGTGAGCTCGATGGCCTGGACGAGTCGAGCCGGGCACGGATCCGCCAGCTCGCCGATCGGGTCGCGCGGCGGGTGCTCTATCCGGCGTCGCGGGCCATTCGCGAGGCCTGAGGCGCCGCCGGGTTCGGCACCTGCCGGCATTCCGGATTGGTGCAGCCGGGACAGCGAAGGGGATACTGCCCGCCGGCGACGGCGTCATCGGCCAGGTGCATGCGGACGATGTCGGCCATGGCGTCGAGAAATGTCGGCCGGTCGTTGAGCGCGGGCGCCCGCACGAATCGCGTGATGCCGGCCTGTTTCGCCACGTGGGCGTACTCGATGTCCAGCTCGCTCAGCGTCTCGATGTGATCGCTGGTGAACGCGATCGGCACCACCACCACGTTCTTTTCCCCGCTCTGCCCCAGCTGCCGGATCACCCGCTCGGTCGAGGGACCGAGCCAGCGCACCGGGCCCACCGCGCTCTGGTAGGAGAGCAGGTAGCGGGGGCGCCCTCCCAGCCGGTCCATCACGCCCTGCACGCTGGCGCCGATCTCCTGCGGGTAGGGGTCGCCCCGGTCAATCACGCTGAGCGGCAGCGAATGGGCGCTGAACAGCAGGACGCTGCCCTCGCGCTCACCTTCCGGAATCTGCTCGAGGCCGGCCCGCGCCGACTCGGCCATCGCATCGAGGAATCCCGGATGCCGGTGCCACCGGTCGATCACGCTCCAGTGGAACGCCTCCCCGAGCTCCAGCCGTCGGACTTCGCGCCAGAGATGGTTGAGGCTGGAGCCGGTCGTGGCGCAGGAGAACTGGGGATACTGCGTGAAGGCGACGGCGTGCGTGATGCCGTCCGCCTGCATGGCCCGCAGGGCGTCCTCGCTGTTGGGCCGGGCATAGCGGAAGGCCACGTAGTACCGGTGCGGGGCCGTGGCGGGCGCCGCCTGGTCGAGGCGGTCCGTCATCGCCTGGCCCTGGAGACGGGTCCAGCGAAGAATCGGCGACCCGCCGCCGATGCCCTCGTACAGCCGGCGCACCCTGGGCGCACGCCGCCGGGCGATGAACGGCCCGAGCCACGACTGGAACGGGAGCTGGATGATCTCGCGGTCGGCGAAGAGTTCGAGGAGGAAGGGTTCGACTTCGGCGAGCGTGGCCGGGCCACCCAGGTTGAGCAGCACGATGCCGGTGCGTGAATCGGGCATTCTATCTCGACACCAAGCCAGTCTCCAGCGCGAGTTTCGTGAGGCCCGCCACCGTCCGGACGCCGAGTTTCCGCATGAGACTCTCGCGGTGAGTCTCGACGGTACGGTGGCTGATGCCGAGCTCGCTCGCGATCTCCTTGTTGGTGCGCCCCAGCGCGATGCCCACCAGAACCTCCCGCTCGCGCGCGGTGAGCACATCCAGCGGGCCGGGCACGTCGCCCGCCTCGCCCCGCACCGCCGACCGGAGCCGGTGCGCGATCGGCGCACTGAAGTACTCGTCGCCCCGCTGGACGGTGCGGATTGCCTGGCGCAGTTCGGTGGCGGCGGAATCCTTGAGCAGGTATCCGTGGGCGCCGGCGCGCACGCTCTCCAGCACGTACTCGGGGTTGTCGTGCATGCTGAGGATCAGCACCCGCGCGCCCGGCACCGAGCGCCGGATCCGCGACGCCGCCTGCAGCCCCGACTCGCCGGGCATGGTGATGTCCAGCAGCACCACGTCGGGATGGTGCGTCTCCGCCAGTTTCACCGCGTCGGCCCCGGTGGACGCCTCGGCCACGACGGCGAACCCCGGTTCGCCCTCGAGGACATGCCGGAGCCCCTCGCGCACCACCGTGTGGTCGTCGGCGACCAGCACGCGAATCGTCGTGTCCGTCATGGCTGCAATCTAGCGCCTCAGACCGGCAGCGTGACATCGAGCGTGAGGCCCTGGTGGCCGGCGTTCCGCAACAGTACGGAGCCGCCCAGCGCCGTGATGCGCTCGCGCATGCCGGCGAGTCCCATGTGCCCCTCGCGTTCGTACCGGTCGGTCGTCATGCCGGCCGGCAGGCCGCGGCCGTCGTCCTGGAGGGTGAGGCGCAACGCCGCGCTCTCGCGCACGATGGTCACGTCCACGCTGCTCGCCCCCGCGTGGCGCAGCACGTTGCTCAGCCCTTCCTGCAGGGCGCGGTAGAGCGCCAGTTCCGCGGCGGTGCCGAGCACCGGCAGTTCGTCGGGCGCGTCGAAGGAGAGCGTGATGCCGCGATCGCGGGTCATCTCGCCCGCGAGCGACCGGAGCGCCGGCAGGAGGCCGAGGTCGTCGAGGAGGGAGGGGCGGAGATCGTTCACCACGTTCCGGATGCTGCGGATGCCGGAGTCCACCAGGGTGAGGGCGCGGTCCAGCCGCGCCGCATCGGCACTGGCGGCGGCCGAACGCAGGAGCCCCAACTCGATTTTCACGGCGCTGAACAGCTGGGCCGACTCGTCATGCAGTTCCCGCGAGAGACGGCGGCGCTCCTCTTCATGCTGCGACACCATGCGGGCGCTGAGGCGTTCCAGCTCCCAGCGCCGCGCCTCGAGGCGCTCCGACAGCACCGAGTGCTCGAGGGCCGCACCCACCTGCTGGCCGAGGGCAAGAAGAAACCGCTGATCCAGTGCCGTGAACGGATCCCGCACGTTGCCGGTGAGGAGCAGGGCCCCGTCCACCGCGCCGCCGCGGAAGATGGGCAGCGCCGAGGCAAAGCGCCGGGTGGCGTCGTCGCCCACCGCCCACGGCCGCCGGGCCCGCATCGCGCGCACGATGGCCTCCTTGTAGATCCCGGTGGGCGGCTGGCCGGCCCAGTCGGCGCAGGCGCCGGCGCCGCCGGCGAAGCTGTCCGGGGCGCGGTCCGGCAGGAACAGGGCGGTGCCGGTTACCCCCGGCAGCGAGAGCGGGCGCTCCAGCAGGATCCGGATGACTTCGCCGGTACGGGCGCCAAGCTGCAGGTCGGCGGACAGGGCGCTCAGCGCCTCGATGCCGCGCCGGAGATCGTCGAGCACCACGATCACGAAGCCGGCGCCGACCGCCAGCTCGAAGATGATGTCGAG
>DASTBA010000058.1:0-3430 GCA_035712285.1 Gemmatimonadales bacterium
GGTCGCGGGTCGTGGGTCATGAGTCACGACCCGCCACTCACGACCCCAGCATCTTCACCGGCACCGTCGAATAGCCGTTGCCCCAGCAGTAGGTCGCCCCGTCCAGCCCGATGCCGCAGGCGGTGGCATAGCTGCTTTGAGCAACTTCCCTGAACAGGATGCCGTTAGCGGCCGCCACGGCGTTCGCGTAGGTATTGCCGTTCGTGCCGTTCCCGAAGACACCGGCATCGTTGCTGCCCCAGCACAGCAGCTCGCCGCTGGCGCGAAGACCGCAGGAATGCTGGTACCATGCCTGCCCTGCGGAGCCAAGTCCTGCCAGCCCGGTGGCACCGGTAATCTGCCGGGCGCCGGTCGTGCCGTCGGCCGAAGACCAGCACCAGGCTGACCCGGCCGAGAGCGCGCAGGTACCCGAGACGGCGTCCAGTGACGGCGCCCCGGCAACGGTGACCGGCGTGGCACTCTCGTCACGGTGATCATCCCCCATCTGGCCATATCGACCCTGTCCCCAGCACCAGAGTTCGCCCCCCGATGTCCTTCCACAGGTATGGGCGAATCCTGCGGCAAGCTGGACGAAGAGGTGCCCGCCCTGGACCTGGACCGGCGCCGGACGATCGGTCGTGGTGCCATCACCCAGCTGGCCGTGATCATTCTGGCCCCAGCACCAGGCGGTACCCGTGGCGGTAAGGCCGCAGGTATGATGGTCGCCGACCGCGAGTGAGACCAGGCTCTGGCCCGAAGCATCCACGGTCTCCGCGCTGTTGGGGACTGTCTCGCGACAGATCACGGAGGTACCGCCCGCGAGTCCGCAGACGCGCGAACCCGAGCCGGTGAAGATGCCGGTAATGCTCCACGAATCGAAGATCCGGAATGGCACTGGACTGCCCGAAGCGAGGTCCCAGCAGTACACGGCCATGTTGGTGTCCTGGGCGCAGGTGCCGAAGTCCGAGCCGGCAAGCTGGCGGACCGGTGCCGGCAACGGGATCGGAAACGTGCCATGCGCCACGCAACCGACGTTGCCGGACTCATCCACCACGCATCCGCCATCGTCCGCCGCTGCGATCAAGGTCGCCGGTTGCGGCCACGAAATCTCCGTCGGCGGAAAGTTCCAGACCTGACACCACGCCTCGTGTGCCAGGGTCACGATGCACGCTGGATGTGGTCCAACCCCGAGTGCCGCGGCATCCATTCCCGGAAACAGCCGGAATGGTGTCCAGGCGGTGGTGTCATTGTCGTTGCCCGCCCTCAGGAACCCCCAGCAGTAGGTTCCCCCGCCGGACTCCCGACCGCATGTGTGCAGGTAATTGGCGCCCACGTCGAGCCAGACGCGGCTCACGCCGTCACCGGTGCCCGCTTGCACCGGCGCGAGCCGATCGTAGTTTGTGTCACTCCCGAGCTGACGAAAGCCGTCGGCACCCCAGCACTTGTCCTGACCTGCCACGAGAGCGCAGGTGAAGTCTGCACCCGCCGCCAGGTCGGTGGCGGCACCGCCGGGGTCTACCCCGTGAGGTGCCGTCGCGAGTGCGCGCTGCGCCTGGCCGGCCTGCTTCGATTCGTTGCTGCCCCAGCAGGTCACTGCCCCGGCGGACGAGCGGGCGCAGTAGTGCGCGTCCCCGGCCACGACCTGCACCGCGTTCGAGACGCCTGGCACCGCCACTGGTGCGGCGCGGGCCGTGGTACTGCCGTCGCCCAGCTGGCCGTGATCGTTGGCGCCCCAGCACACGACACTGCCGGACAATTCCACTCCACAGGCGCTGGTGGGCGAAATGGCAAGCGTGCTGAAGGTGTGGCCCCGTGCTGCCCGGGAGGGTACCAGCGTCCGCGTGGTATCGAATGAACCGTTGCCGTAACCTGCGGCCCCCACGCTGCCCCAGCACCATACCTCGCCGGTGGCTTCCAGCCCGCACGAGACGGCATCGCCGGTGAAGACATGCGCCAGGGCCAGCGTGCGCACTGTCACCGACGCCGAGTCGGTAACAGCGCCGGTGCTCACGCGCACCGTTGCGACCCCGGGCGTGAGGGCTGTCAGCACCCCGCCGTCGGTGATGGAGACGACGGCAGGGTCACTCGAGGCCCACGCGAGCGGGCGGCCCGCCAGGATGTGGCCATCCTCGGCGGCGGGGAAGGCCGTGAGGCGGATACTCTGCCGGGTGAGCAGCGTGTCCGGCAGGTCCGCGATACTGAGCGTGGCGACCGGAGTGAGGCCGTCGGGCCCGGTCGAGTCGCCACCGCATGCCGCGGTGATGCCGGCAATGACAGCGATCAGGAAGACGCGCAGCTGCATGACTGATCTCCAACGGCGCAGGTGCCGAGGATCCACACGCGCATGAGGATCTCGATGTCAGGTGATGTCAGTATAGTCGCACGAGCCGGGACAAGTTGCACACGCCGGGTCATCGGTCGTCAGTCGTCGACCGATGACCGGCGGCTGATGACTTCGCGAGCCACTTCGTCCCCCCGCGCCGCATCCTCCACGATCTGCCCCTGCTGCTCCATTCCGTATTCCTCGAAGGGCTTGATGCCGGCGCGGCGCCAGTCGTAGGGACTCGCCGCCAGGCCGGCGCGGGAGAGCAGGTACTGCACCTGCTCCCTGACGCCGCGGGCGTAGTAGCGCAGCGCGCCCCATGCCTCGTACTGGCGCACGTGATGCAGCTCGTGCGCGATCACGGCCGGATCGTCAGCGCAATCGTCGGGCAGGAAGATCCGGTGTCCCAGCGTCACCGCCCGGCCGCCGGAGCAGAGGAGGAGCAGACGGCGGACGGGATCGGACGGATCCCGCCGGATGCTGCAGGACAGGGCGGGCTTCGGCCCCTTCGCTTCGCTCAGGGTGACACTCCGTTTGCGGGCGGCCAGATTGCTTCGCACGGCAGCACACGTCGCTTTAGCGACATCAGCCGAGTCGTCGCTTCAGCGACGGACTCCGGGCGACGGGATCCGGCACCGGCTTCAGCCGCGCAACGAGGCCGCGTCCCGCGTCCCGCGTCCCCCTACCCCCTCCCCAGCTCCGCCGGCGCCCTCACCCGTCCCACCGCTCCCGCCAGTGCCAGCAGCACCAGCACATACGGCAGCATGATGAAGAGCTGGTAGGGCACATCCAGCCCCAGCGCCTGCAGGAGAAACTGCAGCGCGGTGGCGGCACCGAACAGGAGCGACGCCACCAGCACGCCCGCCGGGTTCCACCGCCCCAGCACCACGATCGCGATCGCCACGAACCCGCGTCCCGCCGTCATCCGCTCCGCAAAGGTCCCCACCTGGGCCAGCACCAGCGATGCGCCCGCGATCCCGGCGAAGGCGCCGCCGACGATCGTTGCCCGGGTGCGCACCCGCACGAGATCCACGCCCGCCGCGCGCGCACCGGCCGCGCTCTCTCCTGCCGCACGGAGCGCCAGTCCGCCCCGCGTCCGGTACACGTACCACCAGACCAGCGGCACCG
>DASTBA010000059.1:0-6596 GCA_035712285.1 Gemmatimonadales bacterium
ATGGTGGCCATCGTGATCCTGGCGGTGGGCGTGCTCGGCATGCTGACCACGTCCAGTCTCGTCACCAGGATGATCGGGCGCGGCAAGGTCACCACCCGCGCCGCCCAGGTGGCGGAGACGCGGCTGGAGATCCTGCGCCAGCTGGCGCTGAGTTCGACACCGTCGTGCAGCACCTGGCCCAGCGGCACAACGTCTACCGGGACCGCGACCACGTCCGGTCTGAATGAGGCGTGGACCGTCACCACACCGGCTACCTCGACCAAACTGCGGCAGTTCAGCGTGACGGTGACCTATCCGGTCACCGGCGGCACGCGCACGGCCACGGTCTCCACCATCATCCGGTGCCCCTGACCATGACGACCATGTCAACCCGGCGGGGGTTCACGCTCGTGGAGCTGCTCATCGTCATGGTGATCCTGGGCGTGGTCGGGGCGGCCATCGTCCGGACGCTCACCACGGCCTCCCGGATCTCCGACTCGCAGAGCCAGCGCACCGCCATGCAGGGGAACCTGCGGGCCGGGGCCGGGCTGATCCCGAGCGAGCTCCGCGAGATCAACATTGATGCGAGCGGCTCCGACCTGATCGCCATCGGGAAAGACAGCGTGAAGTACCGCGCCATGCGCCGACTGGCCATCGCCTGCATCGGTGCAGGCAACGTGCTCACGGTCCGGCGGACGAATTCGTTCGGCCTGACCGGGTTTTCCGTCGGGACTGGCCTGTTTCTCTACGTGGAAAATGACCCCACGCTCACCAGCGACGATATATGGGCCACGTTCGCGATCACCAACGTCTCTACCGGAGCCTGCCCGGACGGTTCAGCGGCGACGCTGCTCAAGCTGGATGCGAATCTGCCGGCGGGCGTGGTATACGACGCACCTCTGCGTACCTATCAGGACATGACGCTCAAGGTCTACGACTCCGGCGGCCGGAAGTGGCTCGGCCTGAATGACGGCAGCGGGCTGCAGCCGGTGCTCGGTCCGCTGGCCGCGGCGGACAGTACCTTCGGATTCCGGGACGGTGCTGGCGCCGTGACGGCGACACCCTCGTCGGTCCGGGTCATCGAGGCCTGGCTGCATGGCGAGACCGAGGGGAAGGTCTCCAGCGGTTACAACATCCGGCAGTTCAAGCAGGACAGTCTCCGCGTGCGGATCCGGCTGCGGAACGCCTCCTGAAACCTGAGGAATTGGTCATGCGACATGCACCGGACCTGAAGAACGAACGCGGCATCGCGCTGGCGCTGGCGGTCTTCGCGCTGGTGATCATCGGCGCGCTGGTGGCGGGCACCGTCTTCGCGGGGCGGCTCGAGATGAAGGGCGGCTCCAACTCGGTCTATGCCAGCCAGGCGTTCGAGGCGGCCGATGCGGGGCTTGCGTCCATCATGGGCGGCTGGCAGTCGAGCTACAACAACCTCAAGACGGGAGACAGCCTGGCGCTCGCCGACGTCTCGCTCGGCGGCAACGCCTACACCTACGGCAAGATCGTCCGCGTCAGCACGTCAACCTTTCTCATCCGCTCCACCGGTGAGCGCAGGATGTCCGCCGCCGGAGCGGTGCTGGCACGCCGTCAGCTCGCGACGCTGGCGAAGCTGTACATGACGAACGTCCCCGTCCGCGCCGCCCTGGCGGCCCGCGGCGACCTGGTCATCAAGGGTACCGCCGACCTGTACGGCGCCAATCAGGACCCACCGGACTGGGCCACCTCGTCCGCCGTTCGGGATGCCTGCCCGGCGGACGCCACCACGGTACCGTCCGCCGAAGTGAGCGGCAACATCACGACCAGCGGGACGCCGACGATGCTGCCGCCGCCAGTGGACAGTTCGGTGGCGCTGCAGGATTCGTCCATGTTCCTGAATCCGTACAAGGAGCTGATCGAAAGCGCGAACATCGTGCTCCCGAACAACGTGAATAACCTCAAGCCGGCTCCGGTCGCAGCCGGCACGCCCCTCACCTGCACCACGTCGCTGAACTCGAATTGGGGCGAGCCGGGCACGACTGTACCGGCATGCGGAAGCTACTTCCCGGTGATCTATGCACAGGGCAACCTGACGCTGACCGACGGGCGTGGCCAGGGGATCCTGCTGGTGAACGGAGATCTCACGCTCGCCGGCAACTTCACTTTCGCCGGCATCATCATCACGAAGGGCTCGTTCAACGCCAGCAAGGGTACCAACGACGTGTACGGGACCGTGCTGGCGAACAACGCCACGCTGGACGACCAGACCCTGGCCGGTACCCCCCAGGTGCAATTCTCCACCTGCGCCATCAGCCGGGCGCTCAACGCCTCCGGCAAGGCGGTGCCGTTCGGGTCGAGGAGCTGGGCGCAGATCTATTAGGACGCGGGACTCGGGATCTGTCGCCCTGAGCAACGCGAAGGGGCCGAAGCTTCAGCTGAGCTCCGGTCCCTTCGGTCGCTCCGCTCCCTCAGGGTGACACGCTTTCCGCGTCTCGCGCCCGTCTCCCGACCCCCTCCCGCGCCCCGCAATAAAGCGCGCAAAAGGTGGTACCGCCCTCGAAAATCGGCCCTCGACACGTCCCGCGTCTCGCGTCCCAAGTCATTATCCTCAAGTCACTTAACCAGCCATCCCCACCTCCGGCACACGCATTGCTCTTCCGCCAGTGCAATCCCTTTCGCTCCATGCAGTTGAACACAGTACCAGCGCGCATTTTCGGGGTCAGGGCCGCCGGATTCGGATGAAGGATCCTGGCCCGGAAGCGATACGGTAGCGGGTCCACCATCCAGACAAGCGCAGGCAGCCATGGCACTGTTCGGCCGGAAGAAGACCACCGTCGCGCTCGACATCGGCAGCGGGCTCATCAAGCTCGTGCAGATCTCCCATGGCAGCGGCGAACCCGTGATCACCAAGGTGGCCACGACCCAGGTGGTGGATGACGCCATCGTGGAAGGCGAGGTCATGGACAAGGGCATCGTCGCCGATGCCATCCGCGGCCTCATGGCCTCCGCCGGCATCAAGCAGAAGCAGGTCGTCACCGCCGTGGGCGGCCGGGACGTGATCATCAAGAAGATCACGATGGACCGGATGCGGGAAGCCGAGGCGCGCGAGGTGATCCGCTGGGAGGCGGAACAGCACGTGCCGTTCGACATGGACAACGTGGAGCTGGACTTCCAGATCCTTGATCCCGAGGCCGACGGGCTGCAGATGACGGTGCTGCTGGTAGCGGCCAAGCGGGAGCTGATCGAGACCAAGCTGGCGCTCCTCGCCGACGTCGGCCTCGAGCCCCAGGCGATCGACGTGGACGCCTTCGCGCTCCACAACGCCTTCGAGCTGAATCATCCCCAGGCGATGCACGGCGTGGTCGGGCTCGTGAACATCGGTCACGAGATGACCAACGTGAACATCCTCGACGACGGCGTCCCGGTGCTCACCCGGGACATCACCATCGGCACCCGCCGCTTCCGGGAGGACTTGCAGCGCGAGCGCGGGCTCTCCGCCGAAGAGGCGGAAGCGATGCTGCAGGCGCCCGAGACCAGTCCGATCCTTCAGCCGTTCCTGCAGAGCCGCGGCGAGGAGATTGCCGTCGGCATCGAGCGGGCGGCGGCGTTTCTCCAGTCGGCGAGCCGGTCCGGCTCCGGCGTCTCGCGGCTCTACCTCACCGGCGGCGGCTCCCGCATTCCGGGGCTCGCCAAGGTGCTGGGTGACCGGCTCCGTCTGCCGGTGGCCCAGGCCAACCCGATCGAGAAACTGCAGGTGGCGGAGGGAGTCTTCGATTCCCTCCACGTGGATGATGTCGCACCGTTGCTGATGCTGCCGATCGGGCTCGCCCTTCGGCACGCGGCCTGAACCCGCTGACAGGATCCGGCACCAGATGATCAACGTCAATCTCCGCCCCGGCCAGAAGCGCAAGAGCGCCGGCGCATCGCCGTTCAAGGCGATGGGCGAGCGCTTCAAGGCGCTGGGAGCCAGGGTCAAGGACCCGATGCTCATCGGCGCCGTCGCCGCGTGGGTTCTCGCGGTCGGCTTTCTCGGCGCCACCTGGTTCATGACGCAGCGGGATCTGCACGCCATCGAGCCGCGGCTCGAGCAGGCCCGCGGCGAGCATCAGCGCTTCAAGACCTTCCTGGCCCAGAAGCGGAAGCAGGAGCTGATCCGCGACTCGCTGCTCGCCCAGATCGGCGTCATCCGCTCGGTGGATGGCGATCGCTACGTCTGGCCGCATGTGCTCGATGAAGTCTCCCGCGCCCTGCCGGCCTACACCTGGCTGGTATCGGTGAAGCTGGACCAGGCGCCGGCCACACCGGCGGCCCCGGCCCCGACTGGAAAGACGGACAAGGCGGACAAGGCGGGCAAGACGGACAAGGCGGACAGCACCGCTGCCGCCGATTCCGTTGCCCAGGCGCTCGGGTTCAAGATCGAGGGGCGGACGGTGGACATCCAGGCGTACACCCGCTTCCTCCGCCAGCTCGAGGCGTCGCCCTGGATCCAGAATGTGACGCCGGTGTCGGCGCAGACGGTGGTGGAACAGGAACGGCCGGTCACGGCCTTTGTCATCCGCGCCGAGTATCGCCGGGCCGATTCGGCGTACATCCGCACGGTGCCCCTCAGCGAGTCGGTGAGGTAGACGATGGCACTCTCAGGTGCGAAGTCCACGCCGGTCCTGCTCATCCTGATGGCCGCCATGGTCGGCTACATGGGCTACACCGGAAGCGTCGTGTCCAATCTGGGCCTGGCCGGCATCGGTCCGGAGAAGGCCCATGTCACGGCCATGAAGGACACTCTTGCGACCCTCGAGGCGCAGATCGACAGCGCCAAGCGCGAGCTGGCCCGCGGCACCGCCGAGGACATCCGCCAGAAGCTGGAGGCGCACCGCGCCAGCCTGGCGCTGCTGCGCCGCCTGGTGCCGGAGCGGAACGAGGTGCCGAACCTGCTGGACGACATGTCCACCCGCGCCAAGATCCGCGGCGTGAACCTGGCCCAGGTGGTGCCGATGCCGGTGCAGGCCGGTCCGGTGCCCTTCGACACCTACAGCTACCAGATCTCGGTGCTCGGCCACTACGACCAGATCGGCGAGTTCCTGAGTGACGTCGCCAGCCTGCAGCGGATCATCGTGCCGGAGCAGGTGCAGATCGCGGCCGCCAACAACGCCTCGGCCAAGGCCCTCGGCGATTCGAGCGGCGCGCTGCTGGAAGCGAAGTTCCAGATCCGGACCTACGTGAAGTCCGGCGGCATGGAGGGAGAGACCAGTGGGACATAAGCATCTGTTGCTCGGCCTCGCGGCGGCGGCCCTGGTGGCGGCCTGCGGCAGCGCCAAGGAGCAAGCCGATTCGGCGGACAAGGTCAACGTCGCCGCGATGCGGGACAGCATCCGCAAGGCGAAGGGCCTGAAGCCCGCCGCCCAGCCGGCCACGCCGGCCTCCACCGCCACGGCTTCGAGCGGCGCCATCGCCGCGCCGCCGGTGGAGAACGCGGTGCAGCGCGAGACCTTCGCCTATGCTGGCGGGACGCGGGATCCCTTTGCGTCGCTCATCAACCTCAAGGCGACCGGCCCGACGATCGACAATCTCCAGCTGGTCGGCGTCTACGAGGCGCGGAGCGGCGGGGTGACGAGCAGCGTGGCGGTGCTCCGGGAGAAGGACTCCGGCAAGCGCTACATGCTGCGGGAAGGCGAGCAGCTCGGTCGCATGCAGGTGGTCAAGATCGCGACCAAGGACGTGACGTTCCAGATCGAGGATTTCGGGTTTGAACGGCAGGCGACTCTCTCGCTGCGCAAGCAGGAGGACATGAAGCCATGAAGGCCCTGATTCGTTCCGTGCTCGCGCTGGCCCTGGCGCTTCCGTTTGCGCCCGCGCCCGCCGCGGCCAAGGTGCCTGGCGGCGAGGTGACCGCCGTGACCGTCCAGCCGGCCGCCGGCCGTGCCGAGGTGGTGATCGGCATCCGCGGTTCGGTGGACGTGAAGGACTTCGTCCTCCGCAACCCCGACCGCCTGGTGCTCGATGTGCTCGGTGCATCGCTCTCGGCCGCCGGGACTGCCTATGACGGCGTCAACCGCGCCGGCGTTCGCAACGTGCGCTACAGCCAGTACCAGCCCGGCGTGGTGCGGGTGGTGCTGGACCTGGACGCCCTCAAGAACTACACCGTCGTGCGCGACAGCGATGCGATCCGCGTGGTGTTCAATGCCACCGGCACGTTCCTGAGCTGGTCGTCGCTCACCCCCGCGGCACTGCCGCCGGCCCAGCCGATGGTGGACCGCCCCGTGCGGGCCGTGGACAGTGACGTGCTGATGCCCGTGAGCAATCAGCTTGCCTCGGCCGAGCTGCAGCAGAGCCAGGAGCCCCGCATCACGGTGAGCTGGGACAAGGCCAGCATCGCGGACGTGGTGGCGGGTTTTGCCGCCTTCAGCGGCCGCAACATCGTCCTCGGCAAGGACATAAAGGGCGAGGTCAGCGCCGAGATCAAGAACCAGCCGTGGCCCGAGGCGTTCGCCGCCGTGCTGGCCACCCAGGGCCTCACCGCGCAGGAGATGCCGGGCGGCATCATCCGGGTGGACCAGCCCTCCACGCTGGCGGCGCTCGATTCGCTGGAGCCGCTGGAAACCCGCGTGGTGCAGCTCAACTACAAGCAGGCCGACTCGCTGGTGAAG
>DASTBA010000060.1:0-15265 GCA_035712285.1 Gemmatimonadales bacterium
GGCGGCCGACGTGCCCTTCGATTCGCTCGCCATCGCCGAGGCGCTTGCCGCCGAGCTGGGCGGGGGCGGCTACGACCTGATCCTCTTCGGCCGGAACGCCACCGACTCGGGCAACGGCTCCGTGGGCACCATGGCGGCGGAACTGCTCGATCTCCCCTGCGTCACCGCCATCTCGGAACTCCATGTCGAGGAAGGGAAGGGCACCGCCCGACGGGAGCTCGAGGGGGCGGCGGAGATGGTGGAGTTTCCCCTCCCGGCGGTGCTCACGATTGACGAGGGCATCGCGCGGCCGCGGCTGCCGGGGCTCAAGGGAATCATGGCGGCAAAGAAGAAGCCGATTGACGTGCGCGACGCCCGGGTCGGCAATGCGTGCGTCACCATCGAGAAGCTGGC
Source organism: Gemmatimonadales bacterium (assembly GCA_035712285.1). Taxonomy (GTDB): domain Bacteria; phylum Gemmatimonadota; class Gemmatimonadetes; order Gemmatimonadales; family GWC2-71-9; genus CAMLHP01. Next base: position 394 of record DASTBA010000060.1, read on the forward strand.
GCTGCCGCCGGAACGGGCGGCCGGCCGGATCGTGGGCGAGGGGCCGGACGCAGTGCCGGAACTGGTGCGCCTTCTCCAGACCGAAGCGAAGGTGCTCTGATGGCCGACATGTTCGCACTGGCCGAGGCGCGCGGTGGTGAGCTGCGCAAGGTGGCCCTCGAGGCGGTGTCGGCGGCGCGGCGCGCGGCCGACGCCACCGGTGGCGGGTCGGTCACGGCGCTGCTGATCGGGGCACCCGGCGTCGCGGGGCAGGCACCGGCGCTGTCGAAGGTGGGGGCGGACAAGGTGATCGTGGTGGAGCATGCCGCGCTCGGGAACTGCCTGCCGGAGGTGTACGCGGCCACCGCGGCAGCAGTGCTCAAGGGCGGGCACTTCCGCGGCGGTTTCTTTGCGGCCTCCGCCGAGGGGCGGGACCTGGCACCGCGGGTGGCGGCGAAGCTTCGCGTGGGACTCGCGTCGGATGTCACCAGCTTCTCGTTCGAAGGTGACGCGATGACTGCGACGCATCCGGTCTACATCGGCAAGGCGATCGTCACCGAGCGGCTCACCGGCCAGCCGGCGCTGGTCTCGCTCCGGCCCGGGGCGGTGGACGTGGCCGATGCGCCCAAGGCCGGTGCGGTGGAGGCGATGGCGCCGGCGATGGATCCCGCATCGGCGCGGGTGCGCGTCACCGGGACGGTGGCGGGCAAGGGGGGTGCGCTGGACCTGGGCGAGGCGCCGGTGATCGTGAGCGGCGGGCGCGGGCTTCGGGCGGCGGAGAATTTCAGGCTCGTGGAAGACCTGGCGGCGGCATTCGGCATTGCGGCGGTGGGGGCGACGCGGGCCGTGACCGACGACGGCTGGCGGGCGGCGACCGACCAGATCGGCCAGACCGGGCGGATGGTGAGCCCGGACCTCTATGTGGCGGTGGGGATCTCCGGCGCGGTGCAGCACCTGGCCGGCATGCGCACCTCGCGCGTCATCGTCGCCATCAACAAGGACAAGGACGCGCCGATCTTCAAGGTGGCCGATTACGGCATCGTGGGCGACCTGTTCGAGGTGGTGCCGGTACTGACGGAGGCGGTGCGGAAGGCGAAGGCGGGGGGCTGAGGACCGTTCCCGTCATTGCGAGCGCCGCAGGCGCGAAGCAAGCTGGTGGCCTTCACGCCAGGCCGAAGAGTGCCTCGAGATCCAGCACCATTCCCGGCCCGCCTGGTGCCGGTTGCCAGAGCAGCTCGTCGGTGATCGTCTCCGGCGCTTCATCGCCCGGCCGCCAGCGTTCCACCATTCTTCCCTCCAGATCAACCACCCAGTATTCGGCGATGCCGGCGCGCTGGAAGCGGCGCCGCTTGAGCTCGCGGTCGTAACGGGCGGAGCCCGGTGACGTTACCTCGATGACCAGGAGCAGCTCCGTGATGTCGGTCCAGTCGCGGAGTGGCGCGCCGGACGCGGTCCGGTACACAAACAGGTCGGGCTGCAGGATCTCGTCCTCGCCGAGCGTGATGTCGGCGGGGGAGAAGAGCACGTGGGCCACCGGATGGCGGCCGAGCCATTCCTGCAGGCGCAGGTACAGCTCGGCGACGGCGCGCTGGTGGAGGCCCCGCGGCGCCGGCGTCACGACCAGCGTGCCGGAGACGAGTTCGTAGCGCTGGCCGTCATCGGGCAGCGCAAGCACCGCGTCCCGCGTCCAGTGCCTCGCGTCCCGCGTCCCGTGTCCAGTGGTATCAGGCATGCCCATACGGTACGCTCGGCAGCGGCGTGGTGACAAGAGGCAAGCATCCCCCATGATGGGAGGTCCGGCTCAGGGAGAAATAACCGGAATCACGCGAGCCGCGGCGTGATGGTGCGGGATATCAGTTGCGGGCCGTGCCCGGCTCCCCAGCCACCATCCTGAAGAACTCTCCGAGATCAATTATCAGCGGCTCCAGCGCCCCCTCCGGCTGCCACGTCAGTTCCCGGTCCACGATCGTCGGACGCTCGGCGCCGGGTGTCCACACCTCCACCAGCCGCGCATCGAGATCCACGATCCAGTAGGTGCCCACGCCGACCCGCTGATACAGCTGTCGCTTGGTGATGCGGTCGAACCTGGCGGTCGAGGGGGACAGCACCTCCACCGCCAGAATCGGGATGCCGAATTCCTCCCACTCCAGAGGCATCCGGCTATCGTGCAGGCCACCCACGAACAGATCCGGCTGGACCAGCTGGCCCGAGTGCAGGTCCAGATCGGCCGGGGACCAGAGCACGGTACCCAGCCGATGTGCCCGGACATACGGATCCAGGCGGCGGAACAGCTCTGCCAGCGCGATCTGATGCACCCGCCGAGGACTCGGGCTCACCAGCAGCTCGCCGTCCACCAGCTCGTAACGCCGGCCGTCGTCCGGCAGGGCGAGTACCGCGGCCCGTGTCCAGCGTCCTGCGGTATCAGGCATGCCCATACGGTACGCTCGGCAGCGGGAAGGGGGCAAGGGAGCATCCCCCATCATGGGCGCCAGGTACGCCAGGCTCGTCATCGCTATTGCGCAGGCGGGTTCAGATCCACTCGGATCTACCGTGGCTTCGCGGATCCCGCTCCCGAAAGTCCCGACCGTCGCTCTCCGCTTCGTCCAACAGCGCGAACAGTTCACTCTCCGCCTGGCTGGTGCCATGCGTACCCTCGTCTGCGCGTCGGCCGAGGTTCTGGCCGAGCCATGCGAGCAGCGTCAGGGGATCGAACATCTTACCTCACTGGTCTGGCAATGTGCCGGCACATTGCGCCATCCGGCGATCAGGCGACTGTCGGGAGTGATCCCGCCCGGATGCCGCAAGCTGGTAGCCCCCTGTGACAGTGCCCATATTCCCCGCCATGGAACGCACCGACGCCCCCCTGATCGTGGGAGCCGGCATCGCCGGGCTCTGGACCGCCTGGCGCCTGGCCAGCTCCGGCCGGCCCTCCGTGCTCATCACCAAGGGCTCCCTGGCCGACAGTGCCAGCGCCTGGGCCCAGGGCGGGATCGCCGTGGCGCTGGCTCCCGGGGACACGCCGGACCAGCACGCCGCCGACACCCTGGCCGCCGGCCACGGGCTGTCCGACCCCGAGGCGGTAACCATCCTCACCACCGAGGGCCCCGACCGCATCCGTGAACTCCTTGCCCTCGGCGCCCAGTTCGATCGCGGCCCCGACGGCCAGCTCCGCTTCGGCCTGGAAGCAGCGCACAACCGGGCGCGAATCATTCACGCCGGCGGCGACCGCACCGGCGCCGTGCTGGTGGCGACGCTGACCGAGATCATCCGGCAGCGCGACGAGATCGAGGTGCTGGAGCAGACGGAGGTGCGGGATCTCCTGGAGAGCGACGGAGAGATCGCCGGCGTCGAGCTGGTGCACGCTGACGGCGGGCAGGAATCGCGCTGGGGTCCCGGCGTCGTCCTCGCGACCGGCGGTGTGGGACAGCTCTTCGAGATCACCACCAATCCGCTGGTATCCACCGGTGACGGCTGGGCCCTGGCCTATCATGTCGGTGCCGAGCTGCGCGACCTCGAATTCCTGCAGTTCCACCCGACGGCGCTCAAGCTGCCAGGCGTGAACCCCGCACCACTCATCTCTGAGGCCGTCCGCGGTGCCGGCGCGATGCTCGTGGATACGGCAGGCCATCGCTTTGCGCTGGACGATGATCCGCGGGGCGAGCTCGCTCCGCGCGACGTCGTGGCCCGGGCGGTGGCACGCGCCGACGCCGGCGGCGGGGCGTTCCTCGATGCGCGCACCATCAATGATTTCAGGACCCGGTTCCCCGGCATCTTCGCCATGCTGCATGCTCACGGACTGGACCCTTCCGCCGACCTGCTGCCCGTTGCCCCCGCGATGCACTACGCGATGGGTGGCATTGCTACCGATCTCGATGGCCACACCTCGCGCCGGGGCCTCTACGCCTGCGGCGAAGTGGCCTGCACCGGCGTGCACGGCGCCAACCGCCTCGCCTCGAATTCGCTGCTCGAGGGGCTGGTGTTCGCGGACCGGGTGGCACGGGAAATCGAGGCGGACAAGGCGGACAAGGCGGGCAGGACGGCCGGGAGCCCGTCCATCTCGTCCGCCCCGTCCGTCTCGTCCGTCCCGTCCGCCTTGCGTCACATCATGACCACCGACGTCGGCGTCATGCGTTCGGAGGAATCATTGCTGCACGCGGAGCGGGAGCTGGCCCGGCTCGATGGTGCGACACCGCGGGAGGACTGGCGCACGAAGAACCAGCTGCTGGTGGCCCGGCTCATTGCCCGGGAGGCGCTCGAGCGGCGCGAGAGTGTCGGCGGCCACGCCCGTAGCGACTACCCGCCCGCCCTGTCTGCCCCGCCCGCCTCGTCCAGGCCCGCCTGATGCCGCGCGCCCTGCCGGTCATCGAGCCGACCACCCTGAGCGCGGCGGAGATCGTCGCGCTGCAGGAGAGGATTCGCACCCGCGCGAACCAGCGCGGCGCCGTGATCCTGGCGCACAACTACCAGCGTGCCGAGGTGCAGGACGTCGCCCACTTCGTGGGAGATTCGCTGGGCCTTTCCCGGAAGGCGGCGGCCACCGACGCCGGGGTGATCGTCTTCTGCGGGGTGCACTTCATGGCGGAGACCGCGGCGATCCTCTCGCCCGGCAAGCGGGTGCTCCTGCCCGATCTCGCCGCCGGCTGCTCCCTGGCCGATACCATCACGGCGGAGGATGTGCGGCGCTGGCGCCGGCAGTTCCCGGGCTACGTGGCGGTGGGGTACGTCAACACCACGGCGGAGGTGAAGGCGGAACTCGATTACTGCTGCACCAGCGGCAACGTGCTGGACGTGATTGACGCCGTGCCCTCCGACCGCGGCATTCTCTTCCTGCCCGATTTCTTCCTGGGCGCGCACGTGCGCCGCCAGCGGCCGGAGCGGAAGATCGAGGTGTGGATGGGCGAGTGTCACGTGCACAAGGGAATCAATCCCGACCGCCTGAATGCCGAGCGTGCCGCGCACCCCGACGCCGAGGTGCTGGTGCATCCCGAGTGCGGCTGCGCCGGGCAGCTGGTGCTGGCGATGGACATGGGTGACATCAGCCCCGAGGGGCTCCACATCGCCAGCACCGAGCGGATGATCCAGCTGGTGGCGGAGCGCCCGGCGAAGACGTTCATCGTGGCGACGGAAACCGGCATCATGCACCGGATGGAACAGCTGGCACCGGAGAAGACTTTCCTGGCGGCCGATCGCGCCGCCGTCTGCGCCTACATGAAGACCATCACCCTCGAATCGGTCCTGGCATCGCTCGAGCACGATCAGTTCCACGTCACGGTGCCGGCTGACATCGCGGCCCGCGCCCGCGCGTCGGTGGACCGGATGGTGGCCCTGGGTGCCGGAGGGAAGCCCGGTGACTGACGTCGCGGCGGGGACCGACGCACGCCGTCTGGCACGAGTGGCCCTGGCGGAAGACGGGAATCGCGACGTCACCAGCGATGTCACGGTGGCGCGCGGGTCGGTGGCCCGCGGCGTGCTCGAGTTCCGTTCCGGGGGCGTGCCGGCGGGCTATGCCTGCGCCGAGGCGGTGGCGCTGGAAGTGGGGCTGGCCGCGCCGGTCTGGCACTACCCCGAGGGCGCCAGGGTGCCGGCCGGAGCCACACTCGGTCTCATCCGCGGCGACCTCGCCGCCATGCTCCGTGCGGAGCGCCCGCTGCTCAATCTCCTGCAGCGCGCCACCGGGATCGCGACGCTGACGCGCGACTACGTGGATGCGGTCGCCGCCACTCCCTGCCGCATCCTCCATACCCGGAAGACGGCACCTGGACTCCGGGCCCTCGATATTGCCGCCGTGCTGGCCGGCGGCGGGACGCTGCATCGGGTGGACCTGGAGCGCGCGGTGATGGTGAAGGACAACCACTGGCGCGCGCTGCGCCGGTCGGGGCGCTCGCTCGCCGAGGCGCTGGACGCGGCCCGGAAGCTCGGCGTGACATCGCTGCAGGTGGAGGTGGAGCAGGAGGAGCAGCTCGATCTTGCCTGCGGAGCCGGCGCCACCCGCCTCCTGATCGACAACCAGACCGTGGCCACCGTGCGGCGCTGGGCGGCCCGGGCCCGCGCGCTCCGGGCCGGCATCGAGATCGAGGCCACCGGCGGCATCAACCTCGCCAACGCGCGCGAGTACGCGATGGCCGGCGTGGACTTCATCTCGGTGGGCGCCCTCACCCACAGTGTGCGCGCCGCGGATCTCGGCCTCGAAATCGACTTCTGACAAGGAACCTGCCCGTGCCTTCCATCCTGCCGATCGCCCATCAGCCGCCCCTTCCCCTCGATCGCCTGGTTCTCCGCGACCCGCCGGGCGCGGATGCGGTGGAGATGGACGTGCTCATCGTGGGCGCGGGTCCCGCCGGCCTCGCCTGTGCGATCGAGCTCAAGCGCCTGGAACAGGCGGCGCGGGAGCGGGGCGAGGCGGTGGCGGAGATCGCCATCGGTGTGCTGGAGAAGGCCGGTGCCGCCGGGGAGCACAGTCTCTCGGGGGCGGTGGTGAATCCGCGGGCATTCCGCGAGCTGTTCCCGGACCTTCCCGACAGCGAGCTCCCCTTCCGCCAGCCGGTGCCGGCGGAGGCGGTGTACTTCCTCACCGGCCACCGTGCACTCCGGATCCCCACGCCGCCCACGATGCGGAACCACGGCTATTTCACCGCGTCCATCTCGGAAATGGTGCGGTGGCTCGCCGAGCGGGCGGAAGCGGCTGGCGTCAATGTCTTCGCCGGATTTCCGGTGGACGCGCTGCTGGTGGACGGCAACGCAGTGCGGGGTGTCCGTACCACGCCCTCGGGCCTCGATCGCAACGGCCAGCCCGGGCCGGACTTCACGCCCCCAACCGACCTCACCGGCCGCATTACCGTCATTGCCGACGGCACCCGCAGCATGCTGGCCCAGGGATGGCGCGAATGGCAGAAGATCCCCGCCCGGAATCCCCAGATCTATGCGCTCGGCGTGAAGGAAGTCTGGCGCGTGACCCGGCCGCTTGACCGCGTAATCCACACCATGGGCTGGCCCTTGCCGGCCGATGCCTTCGGCGGGTCGTTCATCTACCCGATGGGCAGCGAACAGGTGGCCGTGGGGCTGGTGGTGGGGCTGGACTACCGGGAAGCCGGACTCGATGTCCACCAGCTCCTGCAGCGCCTCAAGCTGCACCCGCTGGTGCGCCCGGTGCTGGAGGGCGGTGAGCTCCTCGAGTGGGGCGCCAAGACGATTCCGGAAGGCGGCTACTATGCCTTGCCGGAGCAGCGCTCGGGTGACGGCGTGCTGCTGGCTGGCGATGCCGCCGGGTTCGTGGACGTGCCATCGCTCAAGGGCATTCACTACGCGATGCAGTCGGGAATCTTCGCCGCACGGTCCGCCTTCGCCGCGCTGCGGGGCAACGACGTCTCGGCCGAGGCGCTGGCAAGCTACGACACCATGGTGGACGAGAGCTACATCGCCGCCGACCTGTATCGCACCCGCAACATGCGCCTGGCGTTCAAGGACGGCTTCTGGATCGGGGGGGCGAAGGCAGGCCTGATGACCGTCACTGGCGGGCGGGTCCCGGGGGGCCGGATCCGGATGCATTCCGATGCAGACGCGGCTCGGCGGCTCGCCCCCGCCTCCGCGGGGGTGACGGGCTCCACGCCCTTCACCCCTGATGGGGTACTGACCTTTAGCAAGCTGGACGCCAACTTTAAGTCCGGTAACTCCACGCGGGACACCATTCCAAGCCACCTCATCGTGGGACAGGACGTCACAGGCGAGGTCGCAGATTTTTACACCCATGTCTGCCCGGCCGGGGTCTATGAGCGGTCGGGAGACGAGCTCCGGGTGAACCCGCCCAACTGCGTGGATTGCAAAGCCACAGATATACTTGGGCCGCGCTGGACCCCGCGGGAGGCCGGGAGCGGGCCACGTTACCGGCTGATGTGACGTCCTGACGACTGTCAAATGTCTATACAGTAGGCTCTGGCCCGTGGATTGCGGTCTTTCCCGGGGCGCAAACTGTACCAGAAACGACAGCCGTGCGAGGACTTACGCCCAACCTTTCCCTCTCCCTGCAGGGCAGGACTCGAGAGGCCTGGCGCCGCTGGTTCGCCAACGGTGATCCGCTGTTCTCCCACGCCGGTGCGGCGGGGGAGCTGCTGATCGCCCAGGTGCGGATGCTGCTCGTGCTGTCCCTGCTGGTAATCCCGACCGCGAACTTCGCCAAGAATCCCGATAGCGGGGAGCGGACCGTCGGGCTGGTCATCGCGCTGACGGCGATGGCGCTCACCCTGGTCATGCTGGTCCTGGTACGGCGACAGGCGCTGGGCCAGTTCGTCGGGCTGGTCAGCACCGTCTTCGACACCACGCTGGTCAGCACGGCCCTGGTGATCTATCTCGTGTTCGGCATCCCGCACGCGGCGGTCAACAACCGTGTCGTCTTCGAGGCCTACTTCCTCGCCATCGGCGCCACCTGCCTGCGGTACGACGTGCGTCTCTGCTGGCTGGCCGGTACCCTGGCGGTCACGGAGTATCTCGGGATCATCTGGTACGCCGATTCCCGCTGGGACCTCAATCTCCACACCTACGCGCATTTCCAGTTCGGCGAGTTCACCTGGGCATCCGAGGCCGCGCGCCTCATCATGCTGCTCATTGCCAGCGGGCTCGCGGTGGCGGTGGTGGACCGGGGGCGCCAGCTCCGGCGGCTCTCCACCATTGACCGCCTGACCGGCGTGCTCAACCGCGGCTCGTTCGACGAGCGGCTCAACGCCGAGCTGAGCCGGGCGCGCCGGCAGTCGGAGTCGCTGGCCCTCGTGATGATGGACGTGGATCATTTCAAGAAGTTCAACGATGATCTCGGCCACGCGGCCGGCGACTCGGCGCTCCGGACCCTCACCCGCCGCATGACCGAGGAACTGCGCCGGAGCGACGTGCTGGCGCGCTACGGCGGCGAGGAATTCGTGCTCATCATGCCCGCCACCACCATGCAGCAGGGGATGAAGAAGGTGGAGGCGCTGAGGGAGAAGCTGTCGAAGGCGAACATCCCCCTGCCCAAGACCGAGTCGCTCACTGCCCGGCTCACCGTCAGCGCCGGCGTCGCCATCTTCCCGGAGGACGGCGTCACCGCGGACGAGCTGCTGGACTGCGCCGACGAACGGCTGTTCGAGGCCAAGAACGTGGGCCGCAATCGCGTGGTGGGGCCGATCACCTCCACGCCGCAGCTCAAGGTGGGGTGAGCATGGATTCCCGCGTTCGCGGGAATGACTGGGGAAGGCGTCACCCCCGCGACGGCGGGGGTTCAGGTGGCGGAGTCCCGGTTGCAATGGATTCCCGCGTTCGCGGGGATGACGGGGAAGGCGTCACCCCCGCGACGGCGGAAAGGACGACGCAACCAATTCGCCGAGCTGGATCGCCGCGCCGGCCGCGCCACGCACCAGGTTGTGACCCAGCACCACGAAGCGGACATCCAGCACGGGGCAGGGCCGGATCCGGCCCACGGACACGCTCATGCCGTTGCCCAGGTGGACATCGAGGCGCGGCTGGGGCCGGTCGGCGCGCTCGTGCAGCACCACGGGCGTCGCCGGCGTGCTCGGCAGGTCGCAGATCGGCGCCTCTGGCCTCCACTCCCGGAGTACCTCGCGCAGGTCGTCGGCTCCCGGGTGCGTGCGGAAGCCGGCGGACACGGTCACCAGATGCCCATCCACCGTTGGCACCCGATTCGTGTGGGCGCTCACGCCGATTCCCGCCGGCCTCACCTGCTCGCCGTCGTACGCCCCGAGCAGCCGGTTGAGTTCCTGCCCGATCTTGGCCTCTTCGCCATCGATCCACGGGATGACGTTGCCGAGGAGATCGAGCGACGGGACGCCGGGATAGCCCGCCCCGGACGCCGCCTGCATGGTCGTGACCACCAGCCGTTCGAGGGTGAACGCCCGGTGCAGCGGCGCCAGCGCCACCGCTAGCGCCGCAACAACGCAGTTGGGGTTGGCACTGAGCGCGCCGCTCCATCCGCGCCGGGCGCGCTGGATGTCCAGCAGCGCCAGGTGCCCGGGGTTCACCTCCGGAATGACCAGCGGCACATCCGGCTCCAGCCGGTGAGCGCTGGCGTTGGAGAGCACGGTGATGCCTCGCGCGGCCAGCGCCGGCTCGATCTCGCGCGCCAGCGCGGCATCGAGCGCCGAGAAGGCGTAGGCCACGCCGTCGGGCACGGCGGTGAGAACCGGCAGGTTTGCGAGGCGCGACGGAATCTCCCCCGGCGCCCGCCAGCGGACCACGTCGCCGTACCGCTGGCCCGCGCTGCGTTCGCTCGCGACAAGCGCCACCGGCTCGAACCACGGGTGCGAGGCCAGTCGCTGGACGAGGATCTGCCCCACGGTGCCGGTGGCGCCGAGGATGGCGACGGGAATGCGGCTCACGACGGTTCCCCGGCCAGGATGCGGCGCACATGCGCGTGCTCGATCAGGAACGCATCATGGCCATGCAGTGACGCGATCTCGGCGTACCGCGCATTCACGCCAGCCGCGCGATAGGCATTGACCCACGCCCGCACTTCGGAGGCGGGAAAAAGGCGGTCCGAGTCGATCCCGGCACCGATCACCTCGCCGCAGCGCGCGCCGGTCTCTGCCGCCGCTGCTGCCAGCGGCCCCACGTCGTGGGCATCCATCGCATGGGTGAGCGCGCCATACGCCGCGGTGTCGAAGCGGCGCGCGAGCTTCGCTCCATGGTTGCGGAGCCAGGTTTCGGCGTCGAAGACATGCGGGTCGCGCGACTTTGTCCGCCCGAAGCGCTCCTCGAACTCCCCGGGAGAGCGATAGGTGATCATGGCGATCGCCCGGGCTGCGGCGAGGCCGGCCGGCCCGCCCGCTTCGAGTGCCATGCGCTGCGCGGCGTTCCACGCGATGACCTGCGCCGAGGCGCGTGCCGGCGCCGCGAAGATCACGGCACGCTTGATCGGCACCGGCGAGACCCGGAGCCACTCCAGCGCCACCATGCCGCCGAGCGATCCGCCCGTCACGAGCGAGAGCCGCTCGATGCCCAGTTCCTCGATGAGCGGGAGGTGCGCCTCCGCCATGCATCGCGGCGTCACGCGGCGCCCGGGAAACGCCGAGCCGTAGCAGCTGCCCGGGAGGTTGGCGGCGAGGACCGGTCCACGTGTGCCGAGTGGTCCCGCCGGCGCGATCTGTTCACCCCACCACTCGTGCACTCGCTGGCTGCCGGTCAGCGCATGGAAGACCAGGGTCCAGCCGTACTCTGCCGCCGCGCCGGGATCGCCATACACCGCCCAGGCCAGCGCGGGGTTGTGGCGGGTGACCCCTTCGCGCGTGGGGCGCGATGCGGCAACGGTCACGCCGAGCATGCCACCCCCTCCGGTTCTGCCGCCGACTCCACGAATTCCCGGTGTAGTGCGCGGAGCAGGGGAATGCCCTGGCCGGACGGCACCGCGACGAGCAGGCGGCGGCCCGCGCGGGTGAGTCGCACCGGCTCCGCTTGAGCCGTGTCGATCGCGGCGCGAAGCCGGCCGGTCCAGCCGTCGGTGGTGATGTCGCCGATGACGCTGACGGTGCTCAGGTCGGCATCCCCCGTGACCATGAGACCGATGCCGAGGGACTGGGCGATCGTGATGGACTCGAGTCTCGAGTCCCGGGTCACGAACACTGCCAGCCGCCAGCCGAATTCGTCGCGTGAGGCCGTCACCTCCGCACCGGCATCGAGGCGACGGAGCTGGACGAGGAGGCGCCGCACCGTCTGGCCGGTAGTGGCGGCCGGCGCCTGGCCGGTGAAGAGGGCGATGTCCGGCCTGAGGACCACGGCGACCGGGCTGGATCCGTCACCGGCGCCGACGACGGTGGCGAGTCCTTCATGCTGGAAGTGCGTGAATCGGATCGGCACTCCCTCTCGTGCTGCGACGACCGCGGCGCGCGGATGGCAAACCTTGGCACCGGCGCGCGCCAGCTCGGCGAGGAACGCATGACTCACGCGTGTCAGTGGCTGGGCGGCCGGGCAGAGACCGGGATCCGCCGTGTAGAGGGCAGGGACGTCCTTCACCAGCTCGCATTCGCCGCCCAGGGCGGCAGCGAGTGCCACGGCCGTGAGGTCGCTGCCGCCGCGGCCCAGCGTGGCGAGTCCCCGGCGCCTCCGCGCCTGGAAGCCGGCCACCACCGGAATGGCGCCGCTGGTGAGTACTTCACGGATTCGCCGCGGCTGCACCCGCCGCAGCCGGGCGCGGGACCAGTCGCCGGTGGCGAGGAGGCCCGCTTCCCGTCCATCGAGCGCCACCGCCTTCCGGCCGAGGCGCTGGAGGGCGAGGGCCAGGAGGGCGGCACTCACGATCTCGCCCGAGGCAACCACCCGATCCGCCGAGCGGGAGATCCGGTTCCCGCCCACCTCGTCAATCAGGCCGAGGAGGTGGTCGGTCACTCCGCGGCGGGCACTGGCCACCACCACGATCGGTGTGCGGGCGGCGCGTTCCGCGATCTGCTCCGCGGCGACCCGGATCCGGGACGGCGAGGCGAGCGCCTCGCCGCCGTACTTCCGGATGACGACAGGTGCGGTCATCGGGGCCCTCCGCCGATGCTGCACGCCGCTACGCCAGGGGCCGGTGCTGCGACGCCGAGTGCCTGATCGAGGTCCGCGATCAGGTCATCCACGTGCTCCAGCCCCACCGAGAGGCGCACCAGTCCCGGTGTCACGCCGGCGGCGAGCTGCTGCTCCACGGTGAGCTGCTCGTGGGTGGTGGACGCCGGGTGAATGATGAGCGACTTGGCATCGCCCACGTTGGCGAGCAGCGAGAAGAGTTTCACGCCGTCGATGAGGGCCACCGCCGCATCTCGCCCGCCCTTCACGCCGAAGGTGAGTACCCCGCCGAATCCACCCGAGAGGTACCGGGCCGCGTTGCCGTGCTCGGGGTGGGACTCGAGGCCAGGGTATGAGACCCACTCGATGCGCTGGTCGGCCTCCAGCCATCGGGCCAGCGCGAGCGCATTCTCCGCGTGCCGCGTGATGCGCAGCGGGAGCGTCTCCAGCCCCTGCAGGAACAGGAACGCGTTGAACGGTGAGAGGCAGGCGCCAAGATCCCGGAGCAGCTGCACCCGGAGCTTGGCGATGAACGCCGCCGGCCCGAACGCCTCGGTGTAGACCAGCCCGTGATAGGACGGATCGGGATTGCTGAGCTCGGGAAAGCGCTTCCGGGCCTCGGGCGAGGTCCAGTCGAACCTGCCGGCGTCCACCACCACGCCGCCGATGGCGGTGCCGTGCCCGCCGATCCACTTGGTGGCGGAGTGCACGACGATGTCGGCCCCGTGCTCGACGGGCCGGCAGAGGAGCGGTGCGAAGGTGTTGTCCACGATCAGCGGCAGCCCGTGCTCGTGCGCGATGCCGGCGAGGGCGGCGAGGTCCGGCACGTCGAGGCGCGGGTTGCCCACCGACTCCACGTAGATGGCGCGGGTGCCGTCGTCGATCGCCCGGCGGACCCCGGACAGGTCGTGGATGTCGGTGAAGCGCGCGGTGATGCCCAGCCGCGGAAGCGTGTGGCTGAAGAGATTCCAGGTGCCGCCGTAGAGCGACTTGCTGGCGACGAAGTTGTCGCCGGCGCGGCAGAGGTTGAGGAGGGCGTAGCTCTCCGCCGCCTGCCCGCTCGCCACCGCCAGCGCGGCCACGCCGCCCTCGAGTGCCGCGATCCGCTGCTCGAAGACGTCATTGGTCGGGTTCATGATGCGGGTGTAGATGTTCCCCTCGGTGCGGAGCCCGAAGAGATCGGCCGCGTGCTGGGCGCCGTTGAAGACGTAGCTGGTGGTGGCGTAGATCGGCACCGCCCGGGCGTTGGTAGCGGGGTCGGGCCGCTGGCCGGCGTGGAGGGCCAGGGTTTCGGGCTTGTTCGGCATGGTGCTGCTCCTTCGTGAGTGTAAAAGACAAGAGGCCCGGCTCACCATGGGGTGGGCCGGGCCTCGGGATACGCGGTCAGGATGTACTAGGTCATCATCCGGATGCACGCCGAGCTCGGCCCCCTCGCAGGAGGTGGCACATGGGCATTGAGCACGCATGCAGGCTGGTCACAAGTCACGAGTCCCGGGTCACGAGTCCAGAATGAGAAACGCCCCTCGGCCACGGGGAGCACGAGGAGCGTTCACTCGGCTGTTTAGTTCTTTGTTTTCGCCCGGTGGGGCGCGGCGGGAACAAGTGGCCATAAAGCGACCGCCGTTTCGAGGGGGTGAGTTTACGGCCCGCCGGCGGATGTGTCAAGAGGGAGGCCGAGCAGTGTGCGAGCCAGGCGCACGTACGACTCCACCCCGTCCTCCAGCTCCCGCTTCGCGATCCGCTCGTCCAGCGTGTGCGCCACCCGGATGGTGCCCGGCCCCAGCTGGAACCGCCGGCCCCAGGTGTCGTGCACCGGCAGGTCGCTGGCGTAACGCACCACGGTCGTCTCCCAGCCGTCCAGCCCCTCGCCCAGGTAGTGCGGCAGTTCGCCCGGGAAGGTCACGGTCACCCCGGCCTCGGCCGTGGCCAGGATCTGCTCCCTGAGCCGCTCGGTCGGCCCCACGGTGCGGATCAGGACTTCCGCCTGCGCGTACTCCGGGATGACGTTGGGTGCGTTCCCGCCGCTGATCACGCCCACGTTGAGCGTGGCGGGGCCCAGGACCGGATCGAACGGCAGGGGCATGCGGCGGATACGCCGGAGCGTCTCCAGCAACGGCACGATCGCCGACGCCCCCTCCTCGGGATACGCCGAATGCGCCGGGATGCCGCGAGACTCGATCCGCACGCCGAGCGCTCCCTTCTGCGCCACGCAGAGCATGCCCTCGGTGGGTTCGCCATTCACGAAATACTTGCCCTTGGGCGTGAGCGTCCGCGCCGCCCGTGCACCGTCGGAGCCGCGCTCCTCGCCCACCACGAAGAGGAGCCCCACCCGCCGCTCGCCCTGCGCGGCCAGCCGCTCGGCGGCCACGAACATCGC
>DASTBA010000061.1:0-2142 GCA_035712285.1 Gemmatimonadales bacterium
CAGGGCCTCACCGCGCAGGAGATGCCGGGCGGCATCATCCGGGTGGACCAGCCCTCCACGCTGGCGGCGCTCGATTCGCTGGAGCCGCTGGAAACCCGCGTGGTGCAGCTCAACTACAAGCAGGCCGACTCGCTGGTGAAGTCGGTGGAAAGCGTGCTCACCAAGAACCGGGGCAAGGTGGTTGCCGCCTCCGGCTCGAACGCACTGGTCATCACCGATACCAAGAGCCGGGTCGGCGGCATCGCCGATTTCGTCCGCGGCATGGACACCCGGACGGCGCAGGTGTCGATCCAGGCCAAGATCATCGTGGTGGACCGCCACCAGCTCGACCAGCTGGGTCTCCGTTACGACCTCGGCAGCCGCAACCAGTTCTTCAACAAGCTGGTGCAGCGCCAGAATCCCAACGAGGATCCGGGCACCACGTATGACCAGAATACCAACATCGTGGACCTGGGCGGCAACTCGCTCTCGGCCATCGCGAACGCCGACCAGACGATCAATGGCTCAGCGCTCGACCTGGTCTTCTCGACGGCCATCGGCGGCTTCTCGCTCACCAGCTTCCTGAGCGCGCTGCAGCGGGTGGAGATGTCGGATGTGCAGGCCGAGCCGCTCATCACCACCCTCGACAACCAGCAGGCGGACATCCTCGTGGGCGATGAAATTCCGCTCCGCGTGGTGGATGCCAGCGGGCAGGTCGGCGCCAACGGTGCCGCCCGCGCCACGGTGCAGTTCAAGGAGACCGGCATCCGGCTGACCGTCACGCCCCATGTGACCTCCAACCGCCAGGTGCTGATGAGCCTCAAGACCGAGCGCTCGCAGGTGCAGCCGCTCGCCGCGGCCGACCTGGGCTTCTCGATCCAGAAGCAGGCCACCACCAACCAGCTGCTCGTCAACGACGGCGAGACCAGCGTGATCGGCGGCCTCACGGTGACCACCGTGACGAAGTCGAAGTCCGGCATCCCGCTCCTCTCGGCCTTGCCGCTGGTCGGGAACCTGTTCAGCTTCACCTCGAACGACGAGAGCCGCCGCGACCTGATTATCTTGGTCACGCCGCGCATCGTGGACGACGGCGTCTCGACGCCCTGAGCGCCCGACGCCTCCCGCTGTGCCACAAGCCCGGTTCGCGCCGGGCTTGTGCTTTTCCGGAGAGGAGCTGCGCATGGGGCTGCGATTCACCACCGCGGGGGAGAGCCACGGCAAGGCCCTGGTGGCGATCGTCGAGGGGATGCCGGCCGGCCTGGCGGTGACGGCAGCAGACGTGAACCGGGAACTCGCCCGGCGCATGCAGGGCTACGGGCGCGGCGCCCGCATGAAGATCGAGTCGGACCGGATCGAGTGGCTCTCCGGCATCCGGGCCGGCGAGACGCTGGGTTCCCCCATCGCCATGCTGATTCCCAACCTCGACTGGGCCAACTGGCAGGATGTGATGGCCCACGAGGCGGCCACGGACGCCGGGGAGATCCGGCGCCGGCGGGTCGCCCGCCCACGCCCCGGGCATGCCGATCTCTCCGGCGTGCTCAAGTACGACCGGCTCGATGCCCGCGACATCCTCGAGCGGGCGAGCGCCCGGGAGACGGCGGCACGGGTCGCAGCAGGCGCCGTCGCCCGGCGGCTGCTGGAGGAGTTCGGAATCCGCATTGGAAGTCACGTCACGTCGCTCGGCGGCATCATGGCTGACGCGCCCGTGGAACTGCCGGAAGCACTGAACGATGCGGCCGATCGGTCTCCGGTGCGCTGCCTCGACGCCGAGGCGTCGAAACGAATGATGGCGCGGATTGACCAGGCCAAGGCCGACGGCGATACCCTCGGTGGCGAGGCGGAGATCGTGGCTCGCGGGGTCCCCGTGGGACTGGGCAGTCACGTGAGCTGGGACCGGAAGCTCGACGGGCGGCTCGCCGGCATGCTGATGGCCATTCCCGCCATCAAGGGGGTGGAGATCGGGCTCGGCGTCACCGCGGCTCGGCGGCCGGGGTCGGAGGTGCACGATCCGATCACGCTCGACGCCTCGGCGGCCCGGCCCGATCCCCGTGCCGGCTTCCGGCGGCTGTCCAACCGCGCGGGCGGGCTCGAAGGCGGGATCACCACGGGAGAGCCGGTGGTCGTGCGGATCGCGATGAAGCCGATCGCCACGCTCATGCAGCC
>DASTBA010000062.1:0-25060 GCA_035712285.1 Gemmatimonadales bacterium
AGCATCGGGACGCCGGCGATCGGGCGGAACTGCTTGGGCTCGCCGCCACCCGCCCGCTCTCCCCGCCCGGCGGCCACCAGGAGCACACCGACGTCACGCGGCAAGGCGCTGTACCAGGTCCCCGACGTGCTCCACCGGCACCACCTGGATGCCGGGCACCGAACCGGAGAGGCGCGCCGAGCAGAAGAGCCGGCGGAAGCCCAGCCGCACCGCCTCGGCCGCACGGCGATCCAGGCCGGCCGCGGGGCGCACCTCTCCCCCGAGCCCGATCTCGCCGAGGAAGATCACGTCCGCCGGCGCCGGACGGTTGTAGAGGCTGGAGACCAGCGCCGCCGCAACGGCCAGGTCTGCTCCCGGCTCCGCGAGCCGGACGCCGGCCGTCGCCTGCACGAAGACATCGAGATCGGCGAAAGAGGTGGATGCGCGCCGCTCGAGCACCGCGAGCAGGACGGCGAGCCGCTTGGGATCGAGCCCCGTCGCCACCCGCTGGGGAGTGCCGTAGCCCGAGCGGGACGCCAGCGCCTGGACTTCCACGAGCACCGGCCGGGTTCCTTCCATGAGCGCGGTAACGGCGCTGCCCGCCGTGGATGCAGACCGGGCGGCCAGAAAGGCGGCGCTCGGATTCGGGACCGGGACGAGCCCCGCCCCCGTCATGGTGAAGACGCCGAGCTCATCCACCGAACCGAACCGGTTCTTGGTGGCCCGCAGGAGCCGGTAATCCATCGAGGATTCGCCTTCGAAGTACAGCACCGTGTCCACGATATGTTCGAGCGTCTTGGGGCCGGCGATGCCGCCGCCCTTGGTCACGTGCCCGACCACCACGACCGACGTCCCGCTCTCCTTGGCGTAACGCATCAGCTGGCCGGCGCATTCCCGCACCTGCCCCACGTTGCCGGGCGCGCTCTCGAGCAGTTCGGTGTACACCGTCTGGATCGAGTCCAGCACGACGAGTTCCGCTCCCAGCGCGGCGCCGGCATCCAGCACCCGCTCCAGCGAGGTCTCGCCCAGGACATGGACTTCACCCGCGTCGTCCGGCAGCCGGTCGGCCCGGAGCCGCAGCTGCTCGGGGCTCTCCTCCCCGCTGGCGTAGAGCACCTTCCGGCCGGCCCCCACCAGACGGGCCGCCACCTGCATGAGCAGCGTGGACTTGCCGATCCCCGGCTCGCCGCCGATCAGTGTCATCGAGCCCGGCACGATCCCGCCGCCCATCACGAAATCGAACTCGTCGAGCCCGGTCCGCCACCGCACCAGCGGCGCCTGCGCCACGTCGCGCAGGCGGGCGGCGGCAGCGCCCTCCGCTCCTCGCCCCGACCGGCGCGCCGTGCCCGTGGCGCTGCGCCGGCCCGGCCGGACCACCGTCACCGGCTCCTCCGCCACCGTGTTCCAGGCACCGCACGCCTCGCACCGGCCCACCCACTTGGGGTGGTCCTGTCCGCATTCGGTGCAGCGATAGACCGACCGCGCGCGCGCCATGCTACTCCGGTTCCTCGCGGGCACTGAGGTTGTCGAACCGGGTGTATTCCCGGCTGAAGCGAAGCTGGATATCGCCGGTCGGGCCGTTCCGGTTCTTGGACAGCATGATCTCCGCGACCCCGCGCTTCGACTCGTCCTCCCGGTCGTAGTACTCGGGACGGTGGATGAAGATCACGAGGTCCGCGTCCTGCTCGATGGCGCCCGAGTCCCGCAGGTCCGAGAGGATCGGCTTCCGCTCGCCGCCCCGCTGCTCCGAGGCGCGCGAGAGCTGCGAGAGCGCCACCACCGGAATCTCAAGCTCCCGGGCCAGCGCCTTGAGCGAGCGGGAGATGTCGGAGATCTCCTGGACCCGGTTCTCGGAATATTCCGGGCTCCGCATCAGCTGGAGATAATCCACGACGATCAGCCGGATGTCGTACTCCGCCTTGAGCCGCCGCGCCTTGGACCGCATCTGCAGGAGCGTGAGCGCCGGCTGGTCGTCAATCCAGATGGGGCAGCTCTGCAAGAGCCCCGCGGCGCGCGCCAGCTGGGTGAAGTCGAAGTCGCGGAGCTTGCCGTGCCGCACCCGCTGGCTGTCCACCCGGGCCATCGAGGTCAGCAGCCGGTGCACCAGGGCTTCCTTCGACATTTCCAGCGAGAAGAGCGCCACCCCCTGGCCGTCCAGCGCCGCATTGGCCGCCACGTTGAGCACGAACGCCGTCTTGCCCATCGAGGGCCGGGCCGCGACGATCACCAGTTCCGAGGGCTGGAAGCCGCTCGTCAGCGCGTCCAATTCTATGAAGCCGCTGGGAACCCCGGTAATCGCTTTCCCGCTCTTCTGGAGCGTTTCGATGCGCTCCATGGTGGGCCACAGCATCTCCTTGATGCGGGTGAACCCCTCCACTCCGCGCTGCTGCGCGATCTGGAAGATCCGCCCTTCGGCGCTGTCGAGGAGGTCCGAGGCGACCGCCCGCGCATCGTACGCCTCGGTGACGATGGCCGTGGCGCTCTCGATCAGCCGGCGCAGGATCGCCTTGTCCTTCACGATCCGGGCGTGGAACTCGAGGTTCGCGGCGGTCGGGACGGCGTCCACCAGCTCGGCCAGGTACTCCAGCCCCCCGGCCGCGTCCAGCTCGCCCCGGCGCATGAGCTCGTCCCGGAGCGTCACGTGGTCAATGACGATCCGCCGCTCGGTCAGCACCACCATGGCCCGGAAGAGCCGGCGGTGCGCCTCCCGGTAGAACATGCTGTCGGTGAGCGTCTCGGTGGCGCGCAACGCGGCGTCCTGGTCGAGCAGCATGGCGCCGAGCACTGCCTGCTCGGCCTCGTTGCTCCAGGGCGCGCTGCGGCCTACGTACGGGTCACTGGTCGAGAAGTTGTCGGGCGATACGGACGTCATCCCAGGTCGGCTTCTTCCAGTTCGGGTTCCTGAGCAGTGCCGCGGGGTGGTAGGTCGCCACGACCGGAATCCCGTCGTAGTGATGCACCTTCCCGCGGAACTGCCCCAGTGCCTGCTTGCTCTGCAGCAACGCCTCGGCGGCGGTGCCGCCCAGCGTCACGATGACCTTCGGCCGGAGGATCGCCAGCTGCCGGTGCAGGTACGGGATGCAGGCGGCGACCTCATCCGGCAGCGGCCGGCGGTTCTGCGGCGGCCGGCACTTCACCACATTGCAGATGAACACATCCTCGCGCCGGAGCTCGATCGCGCCGAGGATGTCATCCAGCAGCTTGCCGGCCGCGCCCACGAAGGGCCGCCCGGTTTCATCCTCCGTGGCACCGGGCCCCTCGCCCACCAGCACCATCCGGGCGGTGGGGCTGCCCTCACCCGGCACCGCCTGGGTCCGGGCGGGACACAGGCCACAACAGAATGTACCCCGAATCCGCTCGGCCACAGCATCGAGCGTGTCGAGTCCGGCCAGCGCATCGCCCACCAGCGGCACCGGCGGCGACTGCACCGAAATGCCCGGGCCGGGAATCGGGGGTGCGCCCTTGCGCCAGTTGCCCTGCGCGGCTGCTTGCCCCGGCTTCCGCCGGGGTGACAGGCTCGCCCCGGCTTCCGCCGGGGTGACGGACTCGGCAGCGGGCGGCGGTTCGGGGCTGGCTGGCGGCGGGACGCGACGTTCGCCCGGCAGTGGTGCCGCCGAGAGCAGCACCTCGGCTCCACCCAGCTCGATCTGCTGCCGGAGATACCGGTCCCGGGCGTCAGGCAAGGCGCACCTCCACCGCGTCGAGGATCCGGTCCGCCACCTCCCGCTTGTCGGCGAGCGGGACCACGATATCGGCGCCATCCCGGGCGAGAATCGTCACGCGGTTGGTCTCCACCTCGAAGCCGGCGCCCGGCTCCAGCGCGTCATTCACCACGATCAGGTCCAGCTGCTTCCGGGCGAGCTTCTCGCGGCCACGGGCCACGGCATCGCCAGTTTCCAGGGCGAAGCCCACCATCACGGCGCCGGGCTTCCGGCTCCCCGCCGTGGCCAGCAGCACATCGGGTGTCGGTTCCAGCGGCAGCGTCATCCCGCCGGCATCACGCGGCGCCTTGGTGTCACGCCGGTTCGCCGGGCGGAAGTCGGCCGGCGCCGCCGCCATGATCAGGACGTCGGCAGCGTGAAGGTGCTCCATCACCGCCGAGCGGAGATCCTCGGTGGATTCGATCCGCACCAGTTCCACCCCTTCCGGCACCGGAAGCGATGCCGGTCCGCTGACGAGCACCACATCGGCGCCACGTGCCCACGCCGCCTCCGCCAGACGATAGCCCATGCGGCCGCTGGAGCGATTGGTGATGACCCGGACCGGATCGAGCGATTCGCGGGTGGGGCCGGCGGTGATGAGCACGCGCCGCCCGTCGAGCGGACTCCCCTGCCGCCGCAGCAGCCGCTCCGCATGCGCCAGGATGACCTCCGGTTCGCTCATGCGGCCGGGCCGGTCACTCGGGCCTTCCGCGAGGGCCCCGGTGGCCGGGCCCACCAGGGAAACGCCACGCTCGCGCAGCACCCGAATATTCTGCTGCGTCGCCGCCGAGGCGAACATTTCGTCATTCATGGCGGGGGCGAGCAGCACCGGTGCGGTGGTGGCCAGGAGCAGCGCCGTGAGAAAGTCGTCCGCGAGCCCCTGGGCCTGGCGTGCGATCAGCTGGGCGGTGGCCGGGGCCACGACGATCAGGTCGGCCTGATGCCCCAGGCGCACGTGCGAAAGCGCCCCGCCCGGCTCCCACAGGGAACTCAGGACGGGGCGCCCCGTCAGTGCCTCGAATGTCAGCGGCCGCACGAATTCCGCGGCGGCCCGGGTCATCACCACATCAACCTGGACCCCCGCCTCGGTCAGCCGCCGGGCAAGAACGCAACTCTTGTAGCAGGCGATCCCGCCCGACACGCCCAGGACGACGCGCCGGCCGGTCCACACCGGACTCAGGCCTCCGAGCGGCGGCGGCGGACCAGCTTGTAGTTCAGGTCCCCGTCCGCCAGCGCCTCGAGCGACATGGTGGTCAGCTTCTCGTCCCCGATCGCCTCGCTCCCCTTGGGGAACTCGTTCAGGTACCGGGCGAACTTGGCGGCCACCAGCACGCCGAGATACTTGTTGCCGCTCTGCTGCGCCACTTCCTTCGGTGTCACGATCCGCATGCCTGCTCCTGTTGGTCTTGCGTTCACGCCTGTTCCCGGCGGGCCTCGCCGAGGATCTCGCCATGCAGCCGGGCGATCCGCTCGCCCAGGCGTTCCTGGCGCGACACCCGGTGCAGCTCCGCTTCCACGATCGCCGCGACCTGGTCCACCGCCGTCACCAGGTTCGCGTTCTCGACCACGTAGTCGTAATCGGGCACCGCCATGACTTCATCGGCCGCGCGCTCCAGCCGCTGGCGGATCCGGGCGGACGACTCGGTGCGCCGCGCCCGCAGCCGCTCCCCCAGCACCGCCGCTGACGGCGGCAGCACGAACACATGCACCGCGTCGGGCACCCGGGCGCGGATCTGGGCGGCCCCCCGGATCTCGATGTCCAGCACCGCCACCGAGCCGCGGGCGAGAATCGCGTCAATCTCGCTCCGGAGCGTCCCGTAGAGATTGCCGCCGTACTCGGCCCATTCCAGGAAGGCGCCCGCCTTCACGCGCCGCTCGAATTCCTCGCGCGAGAGGAAGTGGTAGTCGCGGCCGTCCGCCTCCCCGTCCCGCATCGGCCGCGTGGTGGCCGACACCGAATAGCCCATGTCCTCGCGCCCGTCGAGCAGCGCCCGCGCGATGGTGGTCTTGCCACCCCCCGAGGGCGAGGACAGCACCAGCAGGAACGGCTTCACTCGAGGTTCTCGAGCTGTTCGCGAATCTTCTCGAGCTCGCCCTTCATCCCGATCACCAGCGCGGCGATGCCGGCATCGTTGGCCTTGGAGCCGATGGTGTTGACCTCACGCCCGAGCTCCTGCGAGAGAAAGCCCAGCCGCTTCCCGATGGCCTCGCTCGACCCCAGCGCCTGCCGGCAGGCATCGAGGTGGCTGCCGAGACGCACCAGCTCCTCCGTCACGTCCAGCCGGTCGGCGCTCAGCGCCAGTTCCTGCGCCAGCCGCGCCTCGTCGGGTGCCGCTCCGTCCATCAGCTGGCGCACCGCCGCACGGAGCCGGTCGCGCTCGCGGACCAGCCGTTCGGGAGCGCGCCGGGCAATGTCGGCCGCCGCCTGCTCCAGGGCGTCGAGGCGGGCCAGGATGTCGGCGGAGAGCGCGGCCCCCTCACGTTCCCGCATGGCGCGACATTCCTGTGCGGCGCGGGCCACGATCGGCTCCACCTCGGGCCATGTCACCGTTGCCGGATCCTGGGCACTCCGGACCAGCACGTCCGGCTGCCGCGCAACCAGGGCCAGGTCGATGCTGCCGCTCAAGCCCAGCGCCGTCTGGAGTTCCCGGAGGCCGGCCACCACCTGCCGGGCCTGCGCCATGTCCACCGCCAGGCGGACCTCGCCGTCACCGGCACCGATCCAGCGCGCGGACACGGCCACATGGCCCCGGTCGAAGTCCCGCCGGAGGCGCTCCCGCAACTCGCCTTCGAGCGGCAGCAGGTCGCTCGCGAGCTTCGGCGCCAGGTTGAAGTAGCGGTGGTTGACCGTACGGATTTCGACCCGGAGCGTGCCGCGGGAGATCTCGCCCTCCGCCGCTCCGAAGCCCGTCATGCTGTACGGCAAGTCCACTCCCCCGCTTCGAGAATAGCTTGGGAATATAGCTCAGGATGGGCAGGATGGGCAGGATATGGGTCGTGCGTCCTTCCCGCGCACGCGGGAATCCATGTTGCCCGGCCTTCTCGAACTTGGACCCTCGCGTTCGCGAGGGTGACGGTCATCGTGGCACTCCCGCCTGTCTCAGTTCATGAATCCCCACCGGACCCCGAACACCCCCGAGAATCGGGGAATCCTGAAGCCGGGCACGTACGCCACCGCCTCGTCGCTCAGGTTCCGGCTTTCCCAGAAGACGGAGAACGACTCGATCCCGACCTGGACAAGGGACCGGAGGTAGTGGGCCTCGCTCAGCACGACCGGCGCACCGCCAGCGTCCTGGCCGAGGACTCCGGCGCGCCATCCCTCGTATCCCAGTTCAAGCTTCAAGTCGAACGCCCCGCTCCGGAAGGTGTGCAGCAGCCGGGACCGGATCGTGCCGGTCACCGACCAGTGCCGCGGTGGGGCTCCGTCGGGCGCGGGCGTGGTGGCCTGCGAGTACCAGCCTCGCACCGTGATCCAGTCGAGCGGGCGGACGAATCCGCCGGCGGTGAGCCAGGTGGCTCCGGGGGTGCTGGCGGCGACCACGAGGCCGGGAAATTCCTGGTACACATCCGGCACGAACGACTTGGTGCGCGCGATGCGACCCTCGGCACCCAGTCGTCCGGTGTTCCAGAGCAGCGCCCCTTCCACCTCGCGCACCGGCTGCTCCGGACTCGCGGCCAGGCTCGGCGCCGAGACGACGTGACCGGCGCGGCCGGTGGCCGAAAGTTCGAAGCCGCCCGGCAACCCGATACCTGCGCGCCCGCCGATCCACGCCGCGTCGCGCGCGCCATCGTACCGGCGGTAGACCCCTTCACCGGCGAGGGTCACGAGCGCCAGCGGCGTCCACGACACCCGGCCCGACGCATCAAGCCTGGTCCAGCGGTTCGCCAGGAACACCGCACCGCTCGCGGCGACGAGTGGCGCGCGAAGATTCAGGGCGGCGCCGCCCCGCCAGATTGTCTGCTTGACCCCCATGCTGTCCCAGCCCGCCCGTGAGCCGAGCAGGTCGAGGCGGAGTCCGGTTCCGTCGGGCCGGCCGCCGTAGAAGGCGCGGGCGCGCATCTCCCCCCGGCGTCCTTCGAGTGCAGGTCCGGTGAGGACGCCATCGCTGAAGGCATCCCGGTCGAGCGAGTTGCCAAGATATTCGAGCATCAGGCCGGTGCGTGCGCTCGGGACGTAGCTCAGCTGGGCCCAGTAGCCGGTGCGCTGGAAGATGCCGGTGGCGCCCGCAGGCGGGGGGACCTTGAGGTAGTCGCCAGCCGCACCGATCCCGAATCCGCCCTTGAAGCGCCGCTCGAGGGAGACCTCGTACTTCGCGAGCTTGCCGGGGCCGGCGGCCAGCACGATATGCGATCGCGCGGCAAGGCGGTCGTTCGCCGGTGTGTACAGCATGACCCGGAGCGTGGAGGGCCACCGCTCGATTTCAACCCGGTCCACGATGCCCAGGGGAATGGTCGCCGGGTCGATCGCCACGCTGTCGGGACCGATCGGGTCATACGGCATGCCGTCCAGCAGGACCTCGAGCGCTGCGGTCCCGCGCCCGGCGTAGTCCACCATCTCGGGCCGTCCGAGTCCGCCACCCCGCCAGATGTACGTACCGGGCACCCGGGCCAGCAGGTCAGCCAGAGTGACCGCCCCCGACCAGTCCATCGAATCCCGGGTGAGCACGATCCGGCTCGATGCCGGAAGTGGCCCCTCGCCACCCAGCCGTGGCGCCACCGGGACACGGGTCCGGGCGGCCGCCTCCAGCTTTTCGTAGGCGGCCACCGAGTCCTGGACGCCGGCCGTATCCGCACGGTTTCCGGTCGAATCCGCCAGGCGGGGCCGCGGCTTGCCGACTTGCGCCTGAACCGAGGCCGGCAGCAGCAATGCCGCCAGCAGCAGGAGTGTGCTATCGCGCACGCGCAAGGACGAACTCGCTGAAGATCCGGACGCCGGCGCCGGTCGGCCCCTTCACCCGGGTCGGCTCCTCGCGATCGCTGTACGCGGTGCCGGCGATGTCGAGGTGCGCCCAGCTGTACCCTTCGACGAATTCCTTGAGGAACCATCCCGCCGAGATGCTGCCCGCGGGACGCCCGCCGCTGTTCTTGATGTCCGCGATGTCGCTCTTCATGATGTCACGGTACTCGTCCCAGAGCGGCAGCGGCCAGAGGCGCTCGTCGGCGCGCTCCCCCGCCTGGCGCACTTCCTCGATCAGCGCGTCATCGTTACCCATGAGCCCGGTGGCGCTGTGCCCCAGTGCCACGACGACGGCCCCGGTGAGAGTAGCCGCGTCGAGCACCGCTGCCGGCTGGTACCGCCGGGCGTACGACAGCGCATCCACCAGCAGCAGCCGCCCCTCGGCGTCGGTATTGATCACCTCAATCGTCTTTCCGAGGTGGCTCTTCACCACGTCCCCGGGACGGTACGCGGTGCCGGACGGCATGTTCTCGGCGGACGGGATGAGGCCCACCACGTTCACCCGCGGCCTGAGCCGGCCCAGCATCTCGAACGTGCCCAGCACCGCGGCGGCGCCGGACATGTCGAATTTCATGTCCTCCATGGCCTGGGCCGGCTTGATCGAGATGCCACCGGTGTCGAAGGTGACACCCTTCCCCACCAGCACCACGGGGGCGCCCTCGCCGCCGCGATACTCGATGGCGATGAAGCGCGGCTCCTGGGCGCTCCCCTGCGCCACCGCCATCAGGGCGTGCATGCCCTCACGTTCGATTGCCGCCTTGTCCAGTACCGTGATCGTCATGCCGTGGCGCTGCGCGAGGCTCCGCGCGGTTTCGCCCAGGAAGGTAGGGGTACACTGGTTGCCTGGCAGCACCTGGATCGAGCGGGTGAAGGTCTGGCCTGCCGCGATCGCCGCGCCGACGGCGTGCCCCCGCCCGGCCTCGGTCGCAGCTTCCGGAAACAGGAGGTCAACGTACTCGAGCTCCGGTTTCGGATCGTCCGGCGGCCGCTTCAGGTCCAGAAACCGCCACGCGCCGAATGGCGCACCTTCAGCCATGAGACGCGCCGCCTGCTCCGCCGTGCAGCCGGCCATGACTTCCGGACTCAGCCAGATCGCGGCGTCGGCGACGCCGGCGGTGCGGGCGCGCTTGGCCGCTACCGCCGCGGCGCGCCGCAACGAAGCCGGCGTCAGCTTGGCGGACTCTCCGGCACCGACCAGGAGCAGTCGCGCCGGCCCGCTGGACGGATAGAGAAGCACCGCCTCATCCCGCTTGCCGCGGAAATCACCGGTGGCATGGACCCGCGTGACGGCGCCGCCGGTGGCGTGGTCGAGCGGGGCAAGGCTGGCCGGCATGGCGCCTTCCGGCACCACGACGGCGAGGAAGGACGCGGCAGACTTCTCGGGACGATCGGCGACGACGCGGGTAGCGAGCGGCATGGCACTCAAGGGATGTGGGTTTCGGACAGACGATCGGAACCGTCAGGCCAGCGGTGCGATGGTGTCCCCGACCCGCAGGACGCCAGGGTTCTGGTGCGCCAGGTTCACGCCGAAGGTGACGGCATCCCCCTGGCGGCGATACGACGCGAGCGTGCGCAAGGGCTCCTTCCCGGCCTCGGCCGTCACCTGATCGATCGTCGGGATGCGACAGCGCTCGCAGGGCTTGGTGACCACGAGCCGGATTTCGCCCACGTGACATCCGGCCCAGAGATCCTCGGCGTAGGCGGGGCTGCCGCCCACCACCAAGTTGGGCCGGAAGCGGTTCATCGGGATCGGCGATTCGAGCCGCGTGTTGAGGTCATCGAGCGACGCCCGTCCGATCAGCAGGAACGGGTAGGCGTCGTGAAACCCCACCCGCCCCAAGCTCTCGGCGGCCCGGCGGCGGATCGGCCGGCGGCTGGTGCCGGGCATGAAGACCAGCCGCGCGCGCTCGCCGAGGAACTCGCTCACCCATTCGTCGGCATGGGGCTCGCAGCCCTGCGCCACGCAAAGGTCGTCCCATACCGCGACCGCCGCACTGACACCACCGCCCGGGCCCACCGCGATGCTCTCCATGCCGGGCGCGCCCAGGGAAAGGGTCTGCCCGGCGAGGGCGGTCCGGATGAGGGCCATCCGCGGCCGCGTGCGCTGGGTGTGGAAGTGGCCTCGTTCGTTCACGATCATCCAGCGGCGGTCGAGGCGGAAGCCGAATTCGTCCACCTCCCACGCATCCGCCGCGAACCCGCCGCACGACTTGACCGGGTAGACGCTGAGGCCGGCAAGCGTGAAATGCATGGGCGCAATATAGACGGGGAGTGCCGCGGAGGCCGGGGTCCGATGTACTCTTTGCAGTGCCGTCCGAATCCTTCGCTCCGGAGCCCAGCACCGTGACGCCAGCCACCCCGGCCGACCGCCTCCGCACGTTCGACCCGGCACTGCACGGGCTCGATCCGGCCCGCTTCCACCGTGGCGAGATACTGGCCCCGCACACGACCTTCCGCATCGGCGGGCCGGCGGACCTGTTCTACCGTGCCACGTCCGCCGACGACCTGGCCCAGGCGGTCCTGGCCGCACGGACCAGCAACATCCCCTGCTTCGTCCTCGGGCTGGGCGCCAACATCCTCGTGGGGGACAGGGGCTTTCGGGGCCTCGTGGTGCAGAACCGCGCCGACTCGGTGCGGTGGCACGACGACGGCCTGGTCGAGACCGGCAGCGGCGTCATCATGGCGGACCTGATCCGGGATGCGGTGGCGCGGGGGTGGTCAGGGCTGGAGCACTACGTCGGCATTCCCAGCACGGTGGGCGGGGCGGTCTGGCAGAATCTGCACTTTCTCTCGCCGGCGCCCGAGCGGGCGCGGACGATGTTCCTCGCCGAGGTCTTCCGGAACTGCGACATCCTGTCGGCGGAGAATGAGCGGCGCACCGTGGATAGCGCGTACGTGGCGTTCGGATATGACGATTCGGTCTTCCACCACCGCGCCGATGTGGTGCTGACGGCCCGGTTCCAGCTCGGCCGGGGCGATCCGGCGGTGATGCATCGCGTGATGCAGGAGAACCTCAGCTGGCGCGGCGCGCGCCACCCATGGCTCGAGATCCATCCCAGCGCCGGATCCATCTTCAAGAAGATCGAGGGCGTGGGGGCGGGACGGCTGGTGGATCAGTGCGGACTCAAGGGGTTCCGCGTGGGCGACGCCCAGATCTCGCACATTCACGCCAATATCATGATCAACCTGGGCCACGCCACCGCCGCCGATGTGCGCGCGCTGATCGCGCACGCACAGTCAGCCGTCCGGGAACGCTGCGGCTACGCGCTGGAGCCCGAGATCGGGTTCGTAGGAGAATTCTAGGCGGGACTGGGGACGCGAGACACGGGACTCGCGTCCCGCGTCTCACGTCTCACGTCCGTCAATGCACCGCCAGCATGTTCGCCGGCTGGCCCACCTTGATGAGGCCGACGGCCCCCTTCTCCGCGTCCGCGAAGGCGTGGGTCACGAAGGCGTACATCCCCTCGCCGCTGGCGCCCTTCGCAAAGCGGGTCTCGAATACCGCCCCGCCGCCGGCCGGAATGCCCCAGGTCTGGATGCCTTCCAGTGCATGCGCCGGATTGCCGTCGGGATACACCCGGTCGAAGACGGCACCGACAATGTGGAAGTCACTGGTGAAGCTCGGGCCGGCGTTCACCACGAAGAACCGGACCCGGTCCCCCACCGCCACCTCGAGCGGATGCTGCTTGTACTGGAAGGCCCGGCCGTTGAAGACCACGTACGACGGGTCCCGGTGCGCCGCGGCGTCCAGGTTCATCGTGAGGGCGCCTGCCGCCGAATCCGGCCTCGCATAGAACTCGCTTTGCACCAGGACGAACTCCTTGTCCGCCCGGGTGCCCCAGCCGTCGGCCGGATCCACGATCATGGTGAAGTACATGCCGTTCATGATGTGCGCGAGCACCGGCGGGGTGCCGCAGTGCACCATGAAGGCGCCCGGATCGTTCGCGGTGAACTCGAACGCCTTGGACTTGCCGGGCAGGATGACGCCGAAGGCGTCGTTCATCGGAATCCGGGCCGCGTGGAAATCAATCGAATGCGGCATCGGGCTCTCGTTGGTGACGACGATCTTGACCCGATCTCCCTGGCGCACCCGGAGGACCGGCCCCGGCACCGTGCCACCGAAGAGCCAGCCCTCGTATTCCTTCCCGTCGGCAATCGTCACGCGGCCGTGCGTGATGGGAATGTGGAACTCCTTGACCGGCGCGGGCGAGACTCCGGGCGCCGCGGCGTCGTACACCGGGGTGACGGCATGCGGCGTCCGGCCGAAGTCGATCACCTCGACCGCCGGCGTGCGCCGGGCTGCGGTGATGGAAACGAAGGCCACCGCCATCAGGGCGGCGGCCATGAACATTCCCGAGAACTTCGTCCGGCGTGACATTCCGTGTCTCCTCGCGTGACCATGGTCAGCTGCTCATGACCCAGTGTGCGAGTCAACACTAGAATACCTGCCCTTAATCGCGGACGAAGGCAGTGTGAAGCTTTCTTCAGGCGGTCACGGCCGCCCGCGGAGCAGCGCCGCGGCGCGATCGAGGTGGCCGGCGGCGGCGGTCACCCGCTCGGCCAGGTCGGCGATCTCGCGGGCCTCGCGCGGGCGGTCACGGTCCTCCGCCGCCTCCGCAATGCCCGGCAGGGCGATGTCGGCATAGCCGTTGTCCCGGTCCGCCGCAAAGAGCAGGTTCCGGGTCCACGGACGCCCGGCCAGGCCATCAGGCCGGGCAAACGAGAGCTCCACCTGCCGCAGTTCTGCGTTTGCCCGCTTCACGTCCCGGGTCCGCGCGTCGGCAAGCACCGAATCGCGAACGGCCGAGAACCGGCGGCCGGCCGCGGCCAGCGCCGCCGCCGCGTCGCTCAGCGCGCTGAAGCGGGCCTGGGCCTCGGCGCGGGCAGACGAATCGCCCCTGATGCGGTCCCGGATCATCCGCTGCAGATAGGTCCCGAGGTTGCCGTAATCGAAGGGCGGCACATCGGCATTGCCGAGGCGTGCCAGCGCGAGGGCCGTCAGCCGGCCGGCGCCGACGATGCTCAGCCCGCCCGGATCGCGAAACCGCTCCTGGTAGGTGTAGGTGTCGTACGCGGAGTGGTAGACGCCGCCCGGGCCGCCGAAGCCCATGTCGAACGAAGGCAGGCCGAGGTGGTTGTAGAACGCGCCGAAATCGCTGCCGCCGCCCAGGTCACCCAGCCGGGTGTCGGCGGTGTCGGCGACACGATTGTCCCGGCGCCAGGCCTGGTACACCGTGAGTGACTCGCCCGGCTGCGGGACCGCCCGCGCCAGCTGCCGCACGAATTCGTGGAGACTGGACGTGCCCGACGCGCCGAAGCGCCGTGCGTCCGCGGCGTCATCCAGGTTGAGGTAGGCGACGACCCGCTTCCGGAGCGAGTCCTCGCGTGATTCCACCCATTCCGTGGCCCCCACCAGCCCCCACTCTTCCGCATCCCACGTCGCGAACATCAGGGTGCGCCGGGGGCGGTAGCCGGCCTTGAGCGCCGCACCCCAGGCCCGCGCCGCTGCCAGCACGCTCGAGGTGCCGCCGACATTGTCACTGGCCCCGGGACCCCAGGCGTCCCGGTGCCCGCCCACGATCACGATCTCGTCCGGCCAGTCGCTCCCGCGGATGACGCCGAAGGTGTTGGTGATGGTCTTGTAGGCGGCGTCGCCATGCTGGTGCCAGAGACCCACCCTGGCCGTGACGGCATCGGTACCGCCCACGTGATACCGGAACGGCAGTCCGCCCTGCCAGCGCTGCGGAATGTCATGCCCGCGGAGCGGCTCCAGCAGCTTCGCGGCGTTGCCGTATCCGATGGGCACCACCGGAATGCCGATGCCGGCCATCGAATCTTCCGGTACTCGCCGCGCCCCCGGCACCGACGCCCACCCCGGCGTGGAGGGATCGCCGTTCTCGTTGAGCACGCTGCCGCGCTGCACCCCGTCCGCATTCCGCATGAGGCCCTCGGGCAGGACATCACCACGGACGTAACCGTCGTCCTGCGGATCCGAATACAGGATCAGCGCCACCGCGCCATGCCGCTCCGCCTCCCGCGCCTTGATCCCCCGGAAGCTCCGGCCGTAGCGCGCGATCGCGATCTTGCCCCGGACACTCACGCCCATCGAGTCGAGGACGGCATAGTCCTCGATCAGGCCGTAGTTGACGTACACGAGCGGCGCCGTGACGTCGCCGTCTCCCGCGCTGCCGTTCATCGCCGGCACCTGGGGCAGGTAGGTCGTGGTATCGCCCGGGATCGGCGGCTCGGCCAGATCGAGACGGACGCGGGCCGGGCTCACCAGCTCCACGATGGTGGAGTCGGGATACGGCATGTACACCCGGAAGTCCATCCGGCTGGTGTCCAGTCCGGCGCGCTTCATCTCCCGCAGTACATACGCCGCGGTCCGCTGCTGCGCCGGCGAGCCGGCCAGGTGCGGCTCGGCCGACAGGGTGCGCCGGTCGCGTACCGCCTGCGCCGAATCGCCGGCGCGAAGCAGGACCGACTCCAGCGCCTGCTCGCGGGCGGCGCCCCGCGCCGTGAAGCCGGTCATCGGCGACTGGGCGGCGGCGGTGCTGGGGAGGGCGGAGGTAAGAAGGGTCAGGGACGCGACGACGGCCAGGCGAATTGCTTGGGCAGGCACTCCGGCCTCCGGGATGGGCCAGCAACGGGGGGATTCAGGGATGCCCGAGGCGAGAGTCGAACTCGCACGGGGTTGCCCCCGGCGGATTTTGAGTCCGCTGCGTCTGCCATTCCGCCACTCGGGCCGAGACGGAAAAGTGCCCGAGCGGAGGCGGGACGGCAAGACGGGAGCGTGGGATCAGGAACCAGGATAGGCGCCCTGGTACGTGGCCATGGCGCGGAGGATCGCCGCGCGCGCGGCTTCGACGCCCTCGAATCCGCGCGTGACCGTGTGTTTCCCTTCCAGATCCTTGTACACCTGGAAGAAGTGCTCGATCTCCCTCAGGTAGTGTCCCGGAATGTCGCTCACGTCGTGCTGCTCGGCGTAGTACGGGTCGCCAACCGGCACGGCAAGCACCTTCTCATCCGCTTGCCCGTGATCCACCAGGTGAAAGAGCCCGATCGGGCGGCATTCCACCAGGCAGCCGGTGAAGACCGGGATGTTCATCAGGACCAGCACATCGAGCGGGTCGGCATCATCACCCAGTGTCCTGGGTATGAAGCCGTAGTCACCGGGATAATGCACCGCGCTGTGCAGTACCCGGTCGAGCCGGAAGACCCCCAGCTTCTTGTCCAACTCGTACTTGTTGCGCTCGTTGGCGGGAATCTCGATCACGGCCGTGACCGAGTGCGGCGGATTTTCCCCGGTGGGATAATCGTGCCACGGATGGAGCATCGGGTTACCCATCCTCCCTCATCCCCACCGGCGGCCCCAGGATCTCGCGCCAGACGAACAGTGTGCGCAGCCGGTCGAGGGGCGGCGCCGGCGTTGCCGGGCCACCTTCGGCCGAATCCGGTGCCTGCCGAATCGCGGCGTCAAAGGCCGCATGGTCCTCCTCCGCCGTCATCCGGTTCCGGCGTTCGACCTCCGCCCGCCGCTTCCGGATCACGATTTCGGCCTGGTCGTCGAGGTCGGGGTCGGCGGCGGTGCCGAGGGCGGGCGCCGGAACCGACGGGACCCGCGGCCGCACGCGCACCGCCGTGCGGTCCGCCGATGCACGGAACCGGTCAGGCTTGCCGGCTTGCCGCTGGGCCTCCTCCAGCGCGTCGAGCATGCGCTTCAGCGCGTCGGGGCGGCGGCTGGTCCCACCACCCGCGCGCTCGCCGGAGGGGCCCTGCATCGTGGATCGCCGCACGCCGCTGAAGATCATCCAGGCAACGTAACCGATGATCAGGACACCGAAGAGGGACATCTACTTGCTCTGCCCCTCCCCGGGCGTGCCGTGGCCGGCGATGGCATTCCGCATCGAGGTGTCGGACTCGATGTTGCGGTAGCGCTGGTAGTCCATGACCCCGAGGTGCCCCGACTTGAAGGCGTCGGCCATCGCCAGCGGGACCTGGGCTTCCGCCGCGATCACCGCGGCCCGCTGCTTCTGCGCCTCCGCCTTGAATTCCTGTTCCATCGCCACCGCCAGCGCCCGGCGCTCTTCCGCCTTGGCCTGGGCGATCCGCTTGTCGGCTTCCGCCTGGTCGGTCTGCAGCTCGGCGCCGATGTTCTTGCCCACGTCCACGTCGGCGATGTCGATCGAGAGAATCTCGAACGCCGTCCCGGCGTCCAGTCCCTTGGCCAGCACCGTCTTGGAGATCATGTCCGGATTCTCCAGCACCTTCTTGTGGCTCTCGGCCGAGCCGATGGTGCTCACGATCCCCTCGCCCACCCGTGCCAGAATCGTCTCCTCGCCGGCACCGCCCACCAGCCGGTTGATGTTGGCGCGCACCGTGACCCGGGCCAGCGCGAGGAGCTGGATGCCGTCCTTGGCCATCGCCGCCACCTTGGGAGTGGTGATGACCTTCGGGTTCACGCTCACCTGCACCGCCTCGAAGACGTCCCGGCCCGCCAGGTCAATGGCCGCGGCCTGCTTGAAGGTCAGTGGAATGCCTGCCTTGTCGGCCGAGATCAGGGCATTGACCACCCGCTGGACGTTGCCACCCGAGAGGTAATGCGACTCGAGGTCGTTGATGCGGAGGTCCAGCCCCGCCTTGGTGGCGTTGATCAGCGGGCTCACGATCCCGGTCGGGTTGACCTTCCGGAAGCGCATGCCGAAGAGCGTCGCGAACGACACGCGCACGCCCGATGCCAGCGCCGTGACCCAGAGGCCGATCGGGATGAACCGGAAGAAGATGGACAGCACGATCATGCCCATCACGACCAGGGCCACGATCATGCCAAGCTGCAGACTGGAGTCGTTCACGTGTCACCTGCTGTCTGGGGTTGGACGGCGGCCCGCACCACGTGCCGGTAGCCGTCGGAGCGCACCACCACCACCGGCGTGCCCTGGGAGACGAACTCGCCCTCGGTCACGACATCCAGCCGCTCTCCCGCGACCTCCGCCGCGCCGGCGGGACGGAGCGAGGTGAGGGCCACGCCGCTCTGCCCCACGAGATCATCCCGGGTCGCGGCGGAGATGTATCCTTGCGCGCTGTGCATCCGGTCCTGCAGGAGGAGCCCGCGGAAGCGGCGGCTGGTGGGAAGCTTGCGAATCCAGGCGTAGCCCACCGACAGCGTCACGGCCGCGGCGGCGCCGAGCGCCGCGAGCGCCTGGGCGACGTCGGATGCGGTGGGTGCCGGCCCGAGCATGGTGAGCAGGATGGCGGCCCCCAGCATGCCCATGCCGACGATACCGGCCACCCCGAAGCCGGGCAGGACGAACACTTCCGCCGCGATCGCGAGAAGTCCGAGCAGGGCGAGGAGAATGTCCACCCAGCCCGCGTTGCCCATGGTGATGCCGGCGATGAAGAAGGTGCCGAGCGAGAGGAGGCTGACGAGAATCCCGAGGCCGGAGGCGCCGGCCTTGATCTCGACCAGGATGGCAATCACCCCGATGGCAACGAGCAGCGCCGCCATCCAGGGGTTCGCGAAGATGGCCAGGAGTCCCAGAAGAAACGGGGGCATCCGGCCAATCTAGCCGGTTTTCAGCTGGGAGAGGAGCGGCCTCGTGCCGAGGAACGGCGGGAGCGCACATCCTGCACCCGCTGCTGCAGGCGGTCCCGGAGAATCAGGAACTGCGCCTGCTGGACCGGAGTGAGGAAGGCGGAAAGATCCTTCAGCTCGGACTGGAAGGCCTGGGCCCGGTCGAGCTGGACCTGCGCCAGTCCATCGAGCGCCTGTGCCACCGAATCCTGGTTCGCGGGCACGCCGGGGCGGAGTTCGCGCTGCAGGGTGGCGCGGATCGCCTGTTCACGCCGGTCCAGTTCGGCATGGGTCACGGCGTAGCGCGCGTTGGCGTCCTTGAGCTGCTTCGTCTGCTGCGCGTTGAGCCCCAGCTCGTCCACCACCCGCTGGGTGAAGCGCTCCTCGATGGCGGCCCGAAGCTTGGTCGCGCGCGGCGTGGCCGACTTGGTCTGCGCGTGCGCCGGCCCGGCCAGCGCGGCCATCAGGACGAAGAGCATCACGATTCGGCGCTGCATCATCCCTCCCACGCGTCCAGTACGCGCTGCAACTCGGTGGAATCCAGGTCGCCGAGGCCGGGGGCCCCGATTTCGTTCCCGAGCGACGGGGCCGCGGCACCGAAGTCGTCGAGCACCGTCTGCAGCTCCTCCTCGGACAGCGAATCCAGCGCCGGCAGGCGCAGTGACAGTGCCGGAGCGGTGCCCGCATGCTCCGTCGGCGTTCCCGACCGCTGCATGCCACTCCAGATGAGCAGCGACGCGAGCGCGGCGGCCGCCAGGCCACCAGCCTGCCAGCCGAACCGGATCCGGCGCGGCCGCAGGGAAGTTCCCGGCTGCCGGCCCGCCGTCACTGCCGCCGTGAGCCGGGCTACATCCATCGGGATCGTGCCCTGCACCCCGAGGGCGTGCGACGCGCGGACCAGCCGCCACTCGTCGCGGCAGTCGGCGCACCGGTCCAGGTGGGCCAGCTCATCCGGTGTCCAGCAGTCGGCCCCCCGCGCCACGGCGGGCATCCGATCCGACAACTGCTCGCACATGCTGTTCATGATAGCGTGTCCTTCAGCCGCTTGACCGCATGATGGTAATGCACGCGCGCCGCCCCGGGGGTGGTGCCGAGCGCGACGGCGATGTCCGCGTATTCCATGCCCTCCTGGGTCCGGAGCAGAAACACGTCCCGCTGCAGCCGGGGCAGCCGCCCGATGCCCTCGCGCAGCCGCTCGGCCATGTCCCGCGCCAGGAGGTCGGACGCCGGGTCAGCCCTGTCCACCACGTCGTTGTCCTCCAGTGACACGATCACCCGCCCGCGGCGCTTGCGCGCCTGGTCCTTGAGGAGGTTGCCGGCGATGGTGAAGAGCCAGCTGCGGAATGCCGCCGTGCCGCGCCACGACTGGATGCGCCGGAAGGCCCGCCACAAGGTCTCCTGGACCAGGTCCTCGATTTCGCCCCGATCGGCCCCCGAGCTGTACAGGTAACGCCCGATCGCGGCGGCATGGCGGGCGACGAGCACACCGGCCGCCCGTTCGTCGCCGCGAACGTAGGCCCGGACCAGCTCGGCGTCGGGAATCGGCTCAGTGACGCTCATGGCAGCCATGCACCGGGAAAGACGGTACGACGGTGGGCCTGTTAAGTGGGGCACCTCGCGGGCCCGGTATATTGGGCTGACCATGAGGCAGACACCCCGCATCCTCGCCCATCGCGGCGCCTCCGGCGTCGCCGTCGAGAACTCCTTGGACGCCTTTCGCCAGGCCATCACCCTCGGCGCCGACGGTGTCGAGCTCGACATCCACGCCACCCGGGACCATGCCCTCGTGGTGCATCATGACCCGTCGGTCGACGGTTTCGGCGACATCCGCGAGCACTCGCTCGACGAACTCCGGGCGCAGCGGCTCGCCAATGGCGAACCGGTTCCCACGCTCACGGAAGCGCTCGATGTACTGGGAGATCACGAGGTCTGGGTCGAGGTCAAGGCGCTGCCGCCCGCCGCTGACGAGGTGCTGTTCCATGCCCTCCGGGCCGGGCCCGCACCGGAGCGCTACGGCATCCACAGCTTCGATCACCGCCTCATCCACCGCCTGGCCGCGAGGGAGACGGGCTTCCGGCTCGGCATCCTGCTGCTGAGCCGGCTGGTGGATCCCGCCGCGGCGCTGCGCGCCGCCGGCGCCACGACGCTGTGGCAGGAATGGCCGATGATTGACGCGCACCTGGTCGAGACCGTGCATCAGGCGGGAGCCGAACTCATCGCCTGGACCGTGAACGGCCGCACCGAAGCCGGCCGCCTCGCCGTCCTCGGCGTGGACGCGCTCTGCGGCAACTATCCCGACCGGCTCCGGATACGCTGAATCTCAGCCCGGCACGGCGTCTGCCGGCGGGGCATCCGTGGGCGCGGTGTCGGCGGCGGCGCCAGGCCCCGCGTCGGCCGACGGGGCGGCATTGCGGGCCACCGTCTCCTCCAGCCGCGCGATCTCATGCTCCAGGTCGTCCAGCTTGAACAGAGCCGCGTCCACGCGCCCCTGCTCGACTTCCCGGGTTCCCCGCTCGCGGGCGTAGAGGAGATAGCCAAGATCCCGCGCGGCGCTGTCCCGCAGATTCCTGAGCCGCATCAGTTCGAGCCGCGTGCGGCTTTCGTCAAAGACTTCCTGGGCGCGGCGGCCGAAGGCCTCGAGTTCGTGGTTCAGCCGGTCGAAGAGCGTCGCCATGCTGCCTCCCGTTGGGCTCCATGTCGAAAATAAGACGGACGCCGCCTGCGAAGTGTTTCAAAAGAAAACGGCCCCGGCATTTGCCGAGGCCGTCGTTCGATGCCGCAGCGATCAGCTGGCAGCGGGATAGACCGAGACCTTCTTCCGGTCCTTGTCCTTGTACTCGAACTTGACCACGCCATCCACGAGGGCAAAGAGCGTGTCGTCGTTCGAGCGCCGGACGTTCACGCCGGCGTGGAACTTCGTGCCCCGCTGGCGCACCAGGATATTCCCGGCAGCGACCCGCTCGCCGCCGAACTTCTTGACGCCGAGATACTGTGGGTTGGAGGTGCGGCCATTCTTGCTCGAGCCGACGCCCTTCTTGTGTGCCATGGTGCGTTACCCCGCCGTCACGTCGGTGATGCGGACTTCGGTATAGTGCTGCCGATGTCCGGTCTTCCGGCGGTAGTTCTTCCGCCGCTTGAACTTGAAGATGTAGAGCTTCTCGCCCTTGACCTCACCCACGACTTCTGCCTCGACCGAGGCCCCCTTGACCAGGGGCGCGCCGGCGCGAACGGTGTCCCCGTCCGACGTGAGCAGAACTTCGTCAAAAACGAGCTTGTCGCCGGGCTGCTTGTCCATGAGCGGCAGCCGGACGGTCTTGCCCTTCTCCGCCCGGAACTGCTTGCCCAGCGCCTTGAAGATCGCGTACATGCCTGATATCCGCCGTCTCGGGAAATGCGTTAGCCCGTAAAAGTATCCGGCGCGCGGCTTTAGGTCAAGCGACGGCGTACAGCTCGGTCACATCCCGCCCGGCCGGCCGGCTCATGATCCGGAACTCGTCCAGCCGCATCATCGGGTCGTCCCGGAGCTCCAGGTCGATCCCGGTCATTTTCTGGAGCTGGGCCAGGAAGCGGGGCTCCTCCTCGAGGAGGTAGAGAGCCACCTCGGGGTGCAGGCGCACGGTGAGCTGCCGCTCCCGGTGCTCATGGCCGGCCCGCCGGAGCGACCGCTCCAGCCGCCGGGCCACGACCTCAGGCGTGAACACCCGGCCGCTGGCGGCACAGGTGGGACAGTCCCGGGTGAGCGTGTGCCAGAGCGACGGACGGACCCGCTGGCGGGTCATCTCCACCAGCCCCAGTTCCGAGACGGCGAAGGCCCTGGTGCGCGCCCGGTCCCGGCCCAGGTGCCCGCGCAGTTCCTGGAGCACCCGCTCCCGGTTCTGGCGGGACTCCATGTCGATGAAGTCGCAGACGATGATGCCGCCGATGTCCCGAAGCCGGATCTGCCGCGCGATCTCGCGGGCGGCCTCGAGATTGGTGCGCAGGATGGTCTTCTCGGGGTCCTTCTTGCCGGTGTAGCGCCCGGTGTTCACGTCAATGCTCACCAGGGCCTCGGTGGGCTGGATGACGATCGAGCCGCCGGTGGGCAGCTCCACCCGCGCCTTGAACAGGTCCCGGATTTCGTTCTCGATGTCGAACTTGTCGAACAGCGGCGTGGCTTCGGCGTACTGGTGCACCCGCTGCATCAGCTCCGGGTCCACCTGCTCCAGGTACTGCTCCACCTCGTTGTGCAGTTCCTTCGAGTCCACCCAGAGCGCATCCACCTTGCTGCTGAAGACGTCGCGGATGATGCCCCGCGTGAGGCTGGTCTCCCGCTGCAGGAGCGCCGGCGCGCGGCGCACGAAGGTCTTCTTGCGGTTGACCTTCCGCCACTGGTTCATCAGGGTCTCGATCTCGCGGCGGAAGTGGTCTTCCGTGACTCCCTCGGCCACGGTGCGCACGATCACGCCGCCGGCATCCTTCGGCAGCAGCCGGGTCACCATCTCGCGCAGCTTGGCGCGCTGCTCCCGGCTCTCAATCTTCCGGCTCACGCCGACCTTGGATCCGTACGGCATGTACACCAGGAAGCGGCCGGCCAGGGAGATCTGGGCGGTGACCCGGCATCCCTTGGTGCTGATCGGCTCCTTGGTGACCTGCACCGGGAGCGTCTGGCCCTTCTTGAGGATGTCCTGGATGTTCGGAACGGGATGGCGCGAATGCCGCTCGGGACCGGAGCGGCGGCGGGCGCGGCGGCCCTCGGCGGGCTCCTCTTCAGCGGCGGCACCGGATTCGAGCGCCGCCTCGGCGGCGTCGGCCTCGGCGTTTTCCTCCTCCGGGTCCACCGGCTCCTCATCCTCGTCTTCCGGCTCGAGCAGGTCCGATGCGTGGAGGAACGCACTCTTCTCGAGCCCGATGTCCACGAACGCCGCCTGGATGCCAGGCAGCACCGCTTCCACTTTGCCGAGGTAGATGTCGCCCACGATCCGGCGCCGGTCGGGCCGGTCTATCAGGAGTTCAACGAGGCGGTCGTCTTCGAGGATGGCCACGCGGGTTTCCCGCTGGCTCCCGTTGATGAGGATCTCGCGCTTCAAGGGGTCGCCCCGGCAGGCCGCTGCCCCCACGCCCCGAAGGCGCGGCAACAGCCCGCACGATGTCTGGTCCCAGGTCAGGTGCCCGGATCACCGACACCCGCCCGATCGGGCCCGGAGGTCGGTGGTCCTGCGGCTGGTTAACGGCTAAAGATAAGCAATGAGGGAAGTTAGGGCAATCAGCCAACCACATCGCCAAGGATCTGGCGGGCGATGACCATGCGCTGGATCTCGCTGGTGCCCTCCCCGATCTCGCAGACCTTGGCGTCCCGCATCATGCGCTCCACCGGATACTCGGTGGTGTAGCCGTAGCCGCCGAAGATCTGTACCGCCTTGGTCGTAGCGCGCATCGCCAACTCGGAACAGAAGAGCTTGGCCATCGCCGCCTCCTTCTTGAACGGCTTGCCGTTCTGCTTGAGCCAGGCGGCATGGTACAGCAGGTGGGTACCGGCCTCGATCTCCAGCGCCATGTCCGCCAGCTGGAAATGAACCCCCTGGAAGCTGCCGATCGGCTTGCCGAACTGCTTCCGGATGCCGGCGTACTCCAACGCGGCATCGTAGGCCCCCTCGGCGATGCCGAGCGCCACCGCCGCGGCGCCGACGCGCTGCGCGTTGTAGGCGTCCATCAGGTCGGCGAAGCCCTTGCGCAGGCCCCGCGGCGGCACCACCAGGGACGCCGCCGGCACCTCCATGTCCTCGAAGATGACTTCCGCCTCGGGGAGGCCGCGCAGCCCCATCGCCGGCTCGCGCCGGCCGATGCGCAGCCCCTTCGTCTCGCCGCGGATCGCGATGAAGCCGCCGATGCCCTGCTCTTCGCCCGCCTCGTCGAACACACGGGCGAAGACGAGGTGGAGGCGCGAGATCCCGGCGCCGGTGATCCAGTGCTTCCGACCGTTCAGGACGTACGTGTCGCCGCGTTTCTCGGCGCGCGTCGTCATCTCGCTGGCGGCGCTGCCGGCGCCCGGCTCGGTGATGCAGATGGCGGGCTTGTCGCCGTCGAGCACCAAGGCGGCGGCGAGCTTCTTCTGCGCCTCGGTGCCGTAGCGCATGATGGCGCCGATCGCGCCCATGTTGGCCTCGACGACGATGCGGCCGGTGATGCCGCAGACCCTCGCCATCTCGTCGATCACGAGGACGGCGTCGAGATAGGAGAGGCCGCGCCCGCCATACTCCGTCGGTAGCGTCATGCCGAAGAAGCCGGCCTCCTTGAGGCGGGCGACGTTGTCCCAGGGATATTCCTCGCTGCGGTCGATCTCGGCGGCGCGCGCCTGGATCTGGCCGCGCGCGAGCTCGCGTGCCGCGGATTGCAGTTTCAGGCGTTCGGGCGAGAGCTGGAAGTTCATCGCGTCGCGGCTCCGTTTCGGGCGAGAGCGGGCGAGTATGGGACGCGCCGGCAGGGGAGGCAACCGGGGCGCGTGCGGCGTCGGCCGAGCTCGTCCCGCGGGGGCGGAACCAGCAAGCCGGGATGGCGTTGAGCGTCTGGGGCTTCGGCTCCGGTCCTGAGCAGGATTGCTTCCGTGACGATCGCGTGCCCCGATTGCGGCGCTTTGGAGGACATCCCGCCTCTGCCGCCGCGCAGCCGGGCGGTCTGCCGGCTCTGCGACAGCGATCTCGAGAAGACCAGCGGACGCAGCATCACGGCGGCTCTCGCCTGCTCGCTCGGAGCGTTCCTGCTGCTTTTCCCGAGCAACATCCTGCCGCTCCTCCGGGTCGACGTGTTCGGCATGCAGGTGGAGAACAGCGTCGGCGGCGGAATCGCCGTGCTCTGGAGCCACCAATGGGTTCTGAT
>DASTBA010000063.1:0-3114 GCA_035712285.1 Gemmatimonadales bacterium
GGCCGGAAGCTCACGTACACCGGATCGAGCACGTCCAGGGTGGTGAGCACGTCGTTCGAGCCGGTGACGCGGGTCCCCACGTCCAGCAGGGCCCGCCCCACCCGGCCGGAGATCTCGGCCCGGACCACCGTTTCAGACAGACTCTTCCGCGCGGCATCGGCGTTGGCGCGCGCGGCATCCAGCGCCGCCCGCGCCTGCTTCACCGCCGATTCGGCGTTGTCCACGTCCTGCTTCGACACGGCGTTGTCCGCCAGGAGCGGGCGCAGCCGCCCCGCGTTGGTCTCGGCGTTGGCCAGCCGGGCCTCGGCGTCGGCGGCCTGGGCCTGGGCGCTCCGGTAGTCGGCGTCGTAGGTCACCGGGTCAATGCGGTAGAGCACCTCCCCGGCCTTGACCTGGGAACCCTCCCGGAAGGGCCGGGCGACGATGACACCGGAGACCTGCGCGCGGACCTGCACCGTGCGGTAGGCCTGGACCGCGCCGGTCAGCTCCACCGAATCCGCCACCGGGGCCGGGTTCACGGTGACGATGCTCACCTCGGTCGGGGGGAAAGCCGGCGGGCCGGCCTTCTTGCCGCAGGCGGCGAGGGCGAGGGAGAGCACTGCAAGCAGAGGCGTGCGCATGGACATTCACTATTGAAAGGACCCGAACCACCGGAAAACCGGGCGTCAAATATGGACTGGCCCGGTCGCAAATGCACGGGTGCCGTACGGGGACCCGGGGAACATGGATTCACGGGTCCTGGCGCCTCACGCGGCTGAAGCCGCTGTCATCCCCGCGTGTCATTGCGAGCACGCCGGTGGCGTGCGAAGCAATCGGGTGGTGATGCGCACCGTCATTCCCGCGGATGCGGCAATCCCTGTCAGCTGGACCCCGGCTTTCGCCGGGGTGACGGCCATGTGTCCCACCGATCTTGCCCATGCCGCCCATCACGCCCATCCCGTTACGATTCCCTGCAATGCCCCGCCCGCCCCGGTTCGGATCCCTCACCCGCGCCCTGCGCCACCGGAACTACCGCCTCTTCTTCAGCGGCCAGGGCACGTCGCTGGTGGGGACGTGGATCACCCGGATCGCCACCAGCTGGCTGGTCTATCGCCTCACCGGCTCGGAACTGCTGCTCGGCGTGGTCGGGTTCGCCGGGCAGATCCCCACGCTGCTGCTGGCCCCGTTCGCGGGGGTGCTGGTGGACCGGTGGAACAAGCACCGGATCCTGGTGGTGACGCAGGTGGCCTCGATGCTCCAGTCGCTGGCGCTGGCCCTGCTGGCCATTCCCGGCATCATCACCGTCACCCACATCGTGCTCCTGCAGCTGCTGCAGGGCGTCATCAACGCCTTCGACACCCCCGCCCGGCAGGCGTTCCTGGTGGAGATGCTGGACGACCGGAACGACCTCCCCAACGCCATCGCCCTCAACTCCTCGATGGTGAACCTGAGCCGGATCCTGGGGCCGTCCATCGGCGGGGTGCTGATCGCGCTGGTGGGCGAGGGGTGGTGCTTCATGATCGACGCCGTGAGCTACGTGGCAGTGGTCGCGTCGCTGTACCTGATGCGCCTCGCGCGCCCGGAGCCGGCGCCGAGGGGCACCGGGCTCCTGGGGGAACTGCGCGAAGGGTTCGCGTACGTCTCCGGGTTCGCGCCGGCGCGGACCGTCCTGCTCCTGCTGGCGCTCATCGCCACCATGGGCATGCCCTACACGGTGCTGATGCCGGTCATCGCGGAGAACGTGCTGCATGGCGGGCCGCACACGCTGGGGGTGCTGATGAGCGCGTCGGGCGCCGGCGCGCTGCTGGGCGCGGTGTACCTCGCGGCGCGGCCCACGATCCGGGGGCTCTGGCGGGTGATCCGGATATCGGCGGCGACATTCGGCGCGGGGCTCATCGCCTTCTCGCTCTCGACGTCGCTGCCGCTCTCCCTCCTGATCCTCGCCGTGGTGGGGGCGGGGATGATGGTCTCGATGGCCTCGGTCAACACCATCCTGCAGACCATGGTGGAGACCCGGCTCCGGGGCCGGGTGATGGCGTTCTACGCGATGGCGTTCCTGGGCACCGCGCCGATCGGGAGTCTCATCGCCGGCGTGGTGGCGAGCCGCCTCGGCGCGCCGCACACGATCATGCTCGGCGGCGTGGCGTGCGTGCTGG
This sequence comes from Gemmatimonadales bacterium, assembly GCA_035712285.1. Lineage (GTDB taxonomy): Bacteria > Gemmatimonadota > Gemmatimonadetes > Gemmatimonadales > GWC2-71-9 > CAMLHP01. Next base: position 2,136 of record DASTBA010000063.1, read on the forward strand.
GCGCGGGCGCGTTCGCGCTTGTGCTGCCCCGGATCCGGCCGCAGATTCGCGAGGTGTACGCGGCGAGGGGGGTCGGCTAGACGGCTAGACGGCTAGACGGCTAGAATGCCGCAGGTAAGAACCAGCCGTCCAGCCGTCTAACCGTCTAGCCATCCAACTGCCTTCCATGACCCACGACACCTCCTCCTGGTCCATCGCCCCGTACTTCATCGTGGACGACGTGGTCACCACCGCCAACTGGTACCGCGACCGGCTCGGTTTCCGGTACGAGCGTTTCTGGGGCGAGCCGCCGGCGTTCTGCATGGTGCACCGGCGCGGGGTGGTGATCATGCTGTCGGAGACCGAGCCGAAAGGGCAGATGCGCCCCAACCGCACCGTCGAACGGGAGGGCGGCGCGTGGGACGCGTACATCTGGATTGACGACGCCGACGGCCTGGCGGCGGAGTTCAGGGCGAAGGGCGTGACGCTGGCGCGCGATCCGTGCGACCAGGAATACGGCTGCCGGGATTTCGAGGTGGATGACTGCAACGGCTACCGGCTCTGCTTCGGGCAGGACCTGAACGGCTGACAGCGACGCCACTCCCGCACGTCATTGCGAGCGCGCCGGTGGCGCGCGAAGCAACCTTGCAGCCCGACCGCAATGTCCCGATGGAGCATCGCGAGTCAGCGCATCGTCGTGGCGCGAGCCAGCATCGGCCGGAAGATCACGGTCGGGCCGCAAGATTGCTTCGCATCCCTGCGGGATGCTCGCAATGACGGCGCTTGGCGAGCCCCACGACTCACGACCCATAGCTTGTCCTGAGCGCAGCGAAAGAACCCATGACCCAGCTCTCCCTCCCCACCCGCGACGGCCCCTGCCGGAGCTTCGTCTTTCATCCCGACGGCCCGGGGCCCTGGCCTGCCGTGCTCATGTACATGGACGGCATCGGCATCCGGCCCGCGATGCTGGAGGTGGGCGAGCGGCTGGCGACGTACGGCT
>DASTBA010000064.1:0-4697 GCA_035712285.1 Gemmatimonadales bacterium
TCCTCCGGACCACGGTCCTCCTGATCTGCTCCAACGTCTTCATGACGTTCGCGTGGTACGCCCACCTCCGGAACCTGAACGACCGGCCCTGGTGGGTGGCCGCACTGGCGAGCTGGGCCATCGCACTCTTCGAGTACATGCTGCAGGTGCCGGCCAACCGGATCGGCTATACCGAGCTCTCGCTGGCGCAGCTCAAGATCCTGCAGGAAGTGATCACCCTGTCGGTGTTCGTGCCGTTCGCGGTCTTCTACATGCGCCAGCCCATCAAGCTCGATTTCCTCTGGGCTGCCCTCTGCCTCCTGGGTGCGGTGTACTTCATGTTCCGCGGGGGATTCGCCCACCCGTGACTGACCCGGCCGCCAGTCCCGGCGCTTCGCTCCTGGTGACCTGGAAGCGGCTCCGCGGCCTTCCCGTGGGGCCGTGGCTCTTCAGCCGCATCCTGGGCCGGATGGTGCCGTACACCGGAAGTATCCGGCCGAAGGTAACGGTGCTCGAGCCGGGCCACGCGCTCGTCACGCTCCATGACCGCCGGGCAGTGCGGAATCACCTGCGCTCGGTGCATGCGGTGGCGCTCATCAACCTCGGTGAACTGGCCAGCGGGCTTGCGATGCTCACCGCGCTCCCCGCCGGCCAGCGCGGGATCGTGACGGCGCTCTCGGCCGAGTATCACAAGAAGGCCCGCGGAACGCTCACGGCGGAATCACGCGTGCCGCCCGGCACGGTGCTCACCGATCCCGCCGATCGCGACGCCGAGGCGGAGATTCGCGACGCGGAAGGAGATGTGGTGGCGGTGGTGCGGGCCCGCTGGCGCATTTCACCCGTCGCATCGTGACCGTGACGGAGACGCCGCTCACGCGCCACGCCGGCATCGAGGTGCCGCTCATCGGCGGCGCCATGTACCCGTGCAGCAATCCCGAGCTGGTGGCGGCGGTGAGCGAAGCCGGCGGCATCGGCATCGTCCAGCCGATCTCGCTTACCTATGTCCACGGTCACGAGTTCCGCGCGGGGCTCCGCTACATCCGCTCGCTCACCGGAAAGCCGGTCGGCATGAACGCGCTGATCGAGCAGTCGTCACGGCACTATCGCGAGCGGATGGAACGCTGGATCGCCATCGCGCTGGAGGAAGGGATCCGCTTCTTCATCACCTCCCTCGGCAACCCGCGCTGGGTGGCGGAGCGGGTGCACGCCGCCGGCGGCTTCGTGTATCACGACGTGACCGAGGCGAAGTGGGCGGCCAAGGGACGGGATGCCGGGGTGGACGGGCTCATTGCCGTGAACCGCGACGCGGGCGGGCATGCCGGCCCGCGCGCGCCGGAGGCGCTGTTCGCCGAGCTCGCACCGTTCGGGCTGCCGCTGGTCTGCGCCGGCGGCGTGGGAGATGCGGCCGGATTCACCCGTGCCATGCAGATGGGCTATGCCGGCGTGCAGATGGGCACCCGGTTCATCGCCACCACGGAGTGCCGGGCCAGCGAGGCGTACAAGCAGGCCATTCTCCGCGCCCGGGCCGACGACATCGTGCTCACCGAGCGGATCACCGGCATCCCGGTGGCGGTCATCCGGACGCCGTTCATCGAGCGCACCGGCACGAAGGCGGGACCGGTGGCGCGCTGGATGCTCCGGCACCGGCGCACCAAGCGGCTGATGCGCACCATCTACGCGCTGCGCTCCCTCTGGCAGCTCAAGCGCGCCTCGCTCGACGAGACCGGCCAGCGGGACTACTGGCAGGCGGGCCGGAGTGTGGCGGCGATTCACGAGATCCTGCCGGCCGGCGAGATTGTGCGGCGTTGTGCACAGGCGTAGGTTGGTGAGCGCACGTCAGGGGCGCACGGCCGTGCGCCCTTACCGTGCGCCACACGTCCCAAGCCCCATTCCCGAGGTCCCCGTGGTCACCGCCATCATCCTCTTCACCATCTCCCGCGGCCGGGTGAACGACGTGGCCGAGCGCCTGGCGGCGCTGCCCGGCGTCTCGGAGGTCTATTCGGTCGCGGGGCGTTACGATCTCGCCGCCATCGTCCGGGTCTCCCGGAACGAGGACCTCGCCGATCTCGTTACCCGCCACATGGTGGGCATGGACGGCATCGGTGCCACCGAGACGCTCATCTCCTTCCGCGCCTTCAGCCGGAAGGACGTCGAGGCCGGCTTCGCGCTGGGCGGGAGCGCCAAGGAGTGACGGCGGCCAGGCCCCTCATCATCGGCGTGGCCGGCGGCTCCGGTTCCGGCAAGACCACCGTCGCCCGCGCGATCCAGGAAACCCTCGGTCTGGACGGTGCCTTCCTGGACCAGGATGCCTATTACAAGCCGCTCGATCACCTGCCGCTGGACGAGCGCCGGAAGGTCAACTTCGATCACCCCGACTCGATTGATTTCGACCTGTTCATCGCCGACCTCGCGCAGCTCGCCGAGGGCCGCCCGATCGAGAAGCCGACCTACGACTTCGCGGCGCACACCAGGGCCGACCGTCGCGAGCTGATCGAGCCCCGCGACATCGTGCTGGTGGACGGGATCCTGCTGTTCGTGGATGCGCGGCTCCGGCGGCTCTTCGACATCAAGGTGTTCGTGGATGTGGGCGACGACGTGCGCTTCATCCGCCGCCTGCAGCGCGACATCACCGAGCGCGGGCGGAGCGTGGACGACGTCATCCGCCAGTACCTCGCCACCGTGCGGCCGATGCACCTCGAGTTCGTGGAACCCTCCAAGCGCTATGCCGACGTGATCCTGCCGGAGGGCGGGTTCAACCAGATCGGCATCGAGATGGTGCTGGCGCGGGTGGACCTGGAGCTCCGCCGCCGCCGGGCCGATGGGGTGCCGGCATGAGCGAGCACCCGATCGAGCCGCTGCCGGAGCGGGCCCGCAACATCGGCATCAACCGGGTGCGGCACCACATCTTTCTCTGCTGCGACCAGGCCAAGCCCAAGTGCTGCACCCTGGAATCAGGACGGGAATCCTGGCGCTATCTCAAGCAGCGACTCACCGAACTGGACCCTGACGGCACCGCCGGCGTGCTTCGCACCCGCGCCAACTGCCTCCGCATGTGCCAGGAGGGACCCATCGCCGTGGTCTATCCCGACGGCGTCTGGTACCGGAACTGCACGCCGGAACGGCTCGAACGGATCATCCAGGAGCATCTCCTCGGCGACCGGCCGGTTTCGGACTTCGAAATTCCCGTCGCGCCTGATCACGACTGATCACCGCTTGTCCCACCGCGTGCAGGCCGCTTCCGTTCGTCCGTCTCCCGGTCATGCGCGACGATCACCGCCCCAAGCAGGACCTCATCAATGAAGTCGTGGGTCTCCGGAAGCAGGTCGCGGACCTGAAGGAGGCCGCGGTCCAGCGCTGGCGCGTGGAGCAGGCCGTTCGCCGCTCGGAAGAGCAGTACCGCGAGCTGGTGGAGCTGGCTCCCGGCGGACTCTGCCGCCTGGATAGCGACGGCGCCCTGGCGCATGCCAATGCCACGCTGAGCGAGCTGCTCGGCTTCCCCAGCCGCACCGAGCTGCTGGAGTTCGTGCGCGCCTTCGGACTGTTCGAGGATGGCGGCGAGCGGGACCAGCTGCTGGAGGAACTCCGCACCAGCGCCTTCGTCCGGGATTTTCCGGCTGCGCTCCGCCGGGCCGGCGGCGGCACCCTCCGCGCGCGGCTGCACGGGCGCGCCCTCCGGACCAAGGACGACTCCCTCGACGGATTCATCATCCTCGTGACCGCAGAGCAGGAAGCAGCCGCGGAGCCGCGATAGTCCTGAAGGCAAGTCTGGTCATACACGAAACCACGAAGGGCACGAAAGCACGAAGTGTTTCGTTGTTTTCGTGTTTTCGTGCCCCCGTGTGCCACTTATTCGTGTCCGCGCATCTCCGGTCCGACCCAGCCACTCCGTCGGAGGTGCCCATGTTCCGCCCGCTCTTCGGCTCGGCCGCATTGGCCGGAGCCCTCTTCCTGCTTCCGGTGCCACGGATTGCACCCGATACCGGCGTCATCGCCGGTACCGTGACCGATGCCCGGCACCAGCCAATCGCCAACGCGTCGGTCACCGTGATCGGGACTGCCTTCACCGCACTCACCGACCCGCACGGCCACTACACACTGAGCCGGATCCCGGCCGGGGCGTACACGATCCGGGCGGCGTACATCGGCTACCAGGCGGTGCACCTGACAGGCGTGAAGGTAAAAGGCGGTGACACCACGACCGTCAACATCTCGTTGACGGCGAGCACTGTCGAGTTGCCGGACATGACTGTGAGCACCACAGCTCCGCTGGCGCCGCGCGACGAGGTGACTTCGAAGCAGCACGTGAACGGCGAGTTCACGGCCACACTTCCAGTGGACCGGATCACGCAGCCGCTTGCCGCGTCCCGCGTCCCGAAACCCGCGTCCAGCTGGAACACTGAGGACTACAAGCGCATCGAGGACAACCGCTTTCTCGCGGCGCTCACCAATCCGCTCTCCACCTTCTCGATTGACGTGGACCGGGCGTCGTACAGCAACGTGCGCCGCTTCCTGAACGAAGGTCGCCTGCCGCCGCCGGATGCGGTGCGGATCGAGGAGCTGGTCAACTATTTCACCTACGACTACGTCGAGCCGGAGGGACGCGATCCCTTCACGATCAAGGCGGACGCCGCGCCGGCTCCGTGGAACCCCCGGCACCAGCTGGTGCGGATCGGGATCCAGGGCAAGCGCTACCGGAGCGCGGACATCCCGCCCAGCAA
>DASTBA010000065.1:0-3919 GCA_035712285.1 Gemmatimonadales bacterium
CCGGCGCCATTGGTCGTGAGACTGCGCGTCAGGTTGGTGGCGGTGTTCCGGAGCGTCACCGTGGCGCCGGCCAGCGGCCCGCCCATCGAGTCGCTCACCACGCCGCGAAGCACGCCGGTGGAGGCCTGCGACTGCGCGTGCAGGGTCAGGGGGACAGCGCCGGTGATGAGGATGGTACAGACGGCGAGGAACGCGAGTGCTACGAGACGACGGGAGCGGGTGAGCGGCACGGGGCACACTCCTGGTTCCGACCCGGCGCACCGGGTCTGGTTCTCCTGCCGGGCGTCACGAAGGACCGCATACGTTACGGCCCGCCCCCGAAACGGGCAAGACGGGCGGGCAAGGGGCTTCCGGATGCAGGTAGATTGTCCCCATGATTTCTCCGGTCGAGGCGTGGCCGTACCTCCCCACCCTGGGGCGCGTGGCGCTGGCCGTGGCACTCGGCCTCTTCGTGGGTGTCGAGCGCGAGCACCGCGGCAAGCAGGCCGGCCTCCGCACCTTCACCTTTGCCACCCTGCTCGGCGCCCTCGGCGGGCTGCTCGGCACCTCGTTCGCGCTGATCGCCCTCGCGCTGCTCGGCGTGCTGATCGTGCTGCTCAACCTGGAGACGCTCCGCACCGGCGAAGGGGTCGAGGTGACCACCTCCGCCGCCCTGCTGGTGGCGGGCTTCACCGGCGTGCTCGCGGGGCAGGGGCATGCGTTCACCGCCACGGTGGTGGCGGTCGCGACCGTGGCCCTGCTCGCGTGGAAGGAGCCGCTCGCGGGCTTCAGCCACGCGCTCACCGACGCCGAGATCCGCTCCGCCATCCTGCTCGCCATCATCGCCTTCATCGTCTATCCGGTACTGCCCCGGGGGCCGGTGGATCCGTGGGGGCTGATCGAGCCACGGGAAGCGTGGCTCACCGTCATCTTCATCGCCGCGTTCGGCTTTGCGAACTACGTGCTGCTCAAGGGATACGGCCATCGCGGGGTTGAAATCGCCGGGTTTCTTGGCGGCGTGGTGAACAGCACGGTGACCGTCGCCGAACTGGCGCGGCGGGCGAACCAGGAGGAGAGCGACGAGGCCACCGCCTGGCGGGGCATGGTGCTGGCCCTCTCCGCCATGCTGGTGCGCAACGTCCTGCTGCTCGGCGCGCTGGCGCCGGGCGCGCTGCTCCGCGGCAGCGTGCCATTCGCCTTCATGGTCGCTGCCGCCGTGATCCTGGCACTTCACCGTGGGCGGGGGAGGGAAACCGGAGCCGGGGAACCGGTACGACATCATGGCGAGCGCACGGTGGGGATCACGGCGGTGGGGTCGCCCTTTTCCCTCAAGGCCGCGCTGCAGTTCGGCGTCGCGTTCCTGCTGCTCCAGGTGGTGGGCACGCTGGCCCAGCGGGCGCTGGGCGAATCGGGCTTCTACGGCGTGAGCGTGCTGGGCGGCGTCGTGTCGAGCGCCAGTGCGGTGGCCTCGGCCGGAGCGCTTGCCGGCGCCGGGACTGTATCGAATGGTGTCGCGGCGTGGGGTGCGCTGCTCGCGTCGGTGGCGAGCATGCTGGTGAACCTGCCGATCGTGGCCCGCGTGGGGCACCGTCCCGCCCTCACGCGCCGGATGGTGCAGGCGCTGGGAATCGTGCTGCTCCTGGGCGCCATCGGCGCCGCCGCGCAGGCGGCGCTTCCGGTCGGCTGAATCAATACCCTTCCGCCGGCACCACCACCCTCGGCGGCTCGCGGCCCTGTTCCAGCGCGGTCAGCGAGGCGAGGAATCCGTCCGCCGCCCCCTTGATGCTCGTCACTCCCGCCACGTGGGGGGAGACCAGCACCTTCGGGTGATGCCAGAGCGGAGAGTCTTCCGGCAGCGGTTCCCGGTTGAACACGTCGAGCGCCGCCCCCGCGAGCTGGGCGGCGTCCAGCGCACGCAGCATGGCGTCGTCATCCACCAGCGCCCCGCGTGCCACGTTGATGAGCCAGAGGTCGCGTGCGTGCGCCAGCAGGCCGGTGTTCACCATGCCACGGGTCTCCGGCGTCAGCGGCGCGGCCAGCACCAGCCACCGCGCGCCCGGCAGCAGGCCCGGCAGTTCCTCGATCGGCCGCACGCGATGAAAATGCGGCGCCACCTTGCCCGAGCGCGAAACACCGTCCACCTCGACACCCACTGCACCCAGCCGCTCCGCGATCCCCTGGCCCAGATCCCCGGTGCCCACGATCACGGCGCGGGTGCCGTGCGCCACCGTCGGCTCGAAGAACCGCCACTGCCGGTTGCGCTGGTCCTCCCAGAGCATCGGCATCCCCTGCGAGACTGCCAGCACCCGCGCCAGCACGTGCTCGCCGATGGGGATGGCGAACGATTCCGTCGTCCGGGTGAGCAGCACGCCGGCGGGCCAGGCAAACCCGTCCACCCAGCCGTCCACGCCGGCCCCGATGCAGTGCACCCAGCGGGCGTTGCCGAGGCCTGCAGGCGGCCGCCGGAAGCCGACCAGCGCATCGGCCCACTCAACGTCGTCCCCGGTGGCATCGGCGGGCTTGCGCGCGCGGAACTCGAGATCGGGCCGGAGCGGCGCGAGATGCGCCACCAGGCGTTCGGCAAAGAGATGATGGACGACGAGGATGTGATGGAAGGATGACGGATTCATTCGGGCTGGGCCTTGATCTCCCCTGATGGCACGAGCTCCACGGCATATCCCTCGATGGAATCGGGGATGGCCTTCCGGAGACTGTCGGTGAGGCGGACCACCATCACGTACACCGTGGCGCGCCCGTTTCGCTCTCCCTGGCCCACGCCCACCACGCCGGGGATGGCCATGAGCGAGTCGGTATGGCGCCGGAGTACTTCGGCGATGGGCGTCATGGCGGGCCTCTCGACGCCACCGCCTGCCGGCCGGGATGGCTGGCAGGCGGTGAGCGCAGCGAGAAGTATAGCGGAGAATGCGGTGCGGTTCACTTCCCGTCGATCGTGACGCCGAGTGCCGAGAGTACGGCGCCAATGGGGTTGCCGATGGTCGAGGTCTGGCCGCCGGCGAAGAGCAGCGCCACCGGGTTCGCGCTGGCATCGTCGGTGACGATGAGGGAGCCGGAGTCGCCGGCCTTGCTGAAGGCGCCGCGCTTGCCGGTGATCACGACCTGATTCACGAAGGTGGCGAACTTCGTTTCCGAATACTGCACGGTGACTTGTGCATTGATGGCGGCGACGATCCCATGGGTGCACTTCGTGGTACGCCCGCACTTCTGCACTCGCATGTTGAGAGCAGCGGCCTTCGTGATGCTGTTGGGCTGGCCGTAGCCCCCGCTGAACGTGGCGTTCCCGGCCAGGGCGGTCGTGGTGCTGGCAATCGCAGCGTCCACGGTATTGTTGCCGCCGCTGAAGTTGATCGTGGTCCACTGCTGCACATTCCCGATCGTACTGTTGGCGGGAATGCTGCACCGCGTGTCATAGCGACCAGGCTGGAGGATCGCCTCGCCCACGCTGGCGGCGTTCTCGCGCGCCAGCACGTGGTTGTTGCTCAGGATGTAGACGTTACCGCCCTTCTTCACCCGGGCGCCGAGCGTGCCGGCCGCGCATTCATTCACGTTGCCGATGGATACGCCAGTGGGAACCGGCCGCGTGAACGTGGCGGTGGGATCCGCCGACCCGCTGCCGGGCTTGCCCGCGCGCGGCAGGATCGCCGAGAACGGCCCTGTGGGCATCAGCCTGACCGCGACGCCATCCAGCTGTTTCGGCAGGCCGCCGACGGCGCCGTTGGCGGTCATGATGACCACCGCTGGCGCTCCCTTTTCAGTCAGGCCGACACCGATGCCCTCGACACCGGCACGCGCCATGATGTCGGCCTCGTACCTGGCCTGGGCCGCGATAGCAGCATGGAGATCCGGACCCTGCTCCCCGCCGCGGGCGAAGGCGGGACTTCCGGATTCCGGCCCGGTGGAGTTTCCGGCATCGCTGCACGCA
>DASTBA010000066.1:0-13387 GCA_035712285.1 Gemmatimonadales bacterium
TTCCACAATCCGAACTCCACCGGCGGCTGCGGCTGCGGCAGCAGCTTCACCGCGTAGGCCGAAGTATCCACGGCGGCGATTGACGGGGAGGCACCAGTGCCTCCCCTTTTTCATGCCTTCGTGCTTTCGTGTTTTCGTGTGGGAAAGCTCTGTTCACCAAACAACGCTGGGACCGGTCTGAGACCTGCCCTTACGGCGCCCGTGAGCCCATGACTCCTCTCGACCTCGCCGTCATCCTGGTGTACTTCGCGCTGACGCTCGGGATCGGCCTCTGGGCCACCCGCCGCCAGGCCACCGCCGGCGACTACTTCCTCGGCGCCCGCAACCTGCCGGCCGCCGCGGTGCTGCTCTCCATCGTCGCGACCGAAACCTCCGCCCTCACTGTTATCTCCGTCCCCGGCATCGGCGCGCGCGGGGACCTGACCTTCCTGCAGCTCGCGTTCGGGTACCTCGTCGGGCGGATCGGTGTCGCGGCATGGCTGCTGCCCGGCTATTTCGACGGCACCCAGGAAACCGCCTACCAGCGGATCGAGCGCCGGTTCGGCACGGGGTCCCGCCGGGTCGTGTCGGTGGTCTTCCTGGTCACCCGATTCCTGGGCGACGGCGTCCGCATCTTCGCCGGCGCCATCCCGCTGGCGCTGCTCACCGGGTGGAGCGTGCCGGTGGCGATTCTCGCCATGGGCCTCGTCACCCTGATCTACACCTGGTTCGGCGGACTCAAGGCGGTGGTCTGGGCCGATGTGGTCCAGCTCATCGTCTATGTGGCTGGCGGGATCGTGGCACTGGTCATCGCCTGGAACCTGGCGGGCGGCGCGGGACATTCGCTCGCGCTCTCCGCGGCCGCTGCCAAGCTGCGGACCTTCGACTTCCATCTCGGCTTCACCGAGACGTACACCTTCCTTGGCGGCCTGGTCGGCGGGGCCCTGCTCTCCGCGGCGTCCCACGGCACCGATCACCTCATCGTCCAGCGGCTGCTGGCCACCCGCTCGCTGCGCTCCGCACAGCAGGCGCTGGTGGGCTCGGGTGTGGTGGTGATCCTCCAGTTCCTGCTCTTCCTGCTGGTGGGGTCCGCCATCTGGGCGGCGGGACTGGCACCGGCCGGCATGCCGGCGGACAACATCTTCCCGCAGTTCATCATTGACCACCTGCCGAGCGGGCTGGCGGGCCTTGTCGTCGCCGGAATCCTGGCCGCGGCGATGAGCACCATCAGCTCCTCGATCAACGCACTGGCCTCGTCGGTGACGCACGATCTCTACGCGGGGATGACGGGCAGGACGGACCCTGCCCACCTCCTCCGCGTGGGCCGCGCATTTTCCGTGGGCTGGGGCCTCGCCCTCGTGGGTGCCGCGCTGTTCTTCTATTACTTCGCGAGCGGCTCGGACACGCCGGTGGTGGTGCTGGCGCTCAGCATCGCCTCCATCACCTACGGCGCACTGCTCGGCACCTACGTGCTGGGCGGTCGCTGGCCCCGGGCCACCGGCACCGACGTCATCCGGGCCGTGGCGGTCACGGTTGTCGTGATGCTGTTCGTGGTCTTCGCGAAGCGTCTGGCGGGCATCGAGGGACTCGGCTGGCTGGCACCGGCCGGACGGCTCGCATGGCCGTGGTATGTTCCGCTGGGCACCGCGATCGCGGTGGGCACCGGAGTGCTGTCCAGCATGACCCGGAGAGGCACCTGATGGGCGAGGTGATCGTTGCCGCCGACGTGGGCGGCACCCGCACCACCGTGGCAGTGCAGGTGGATGGCGTGGAGCGCGCACGGGTCGTGGCAGCGGGCGCGGCGGTGCGGCCGGGGCGTGCCATGGCGAGTGCCGCAACCATCGCTGCCGCGGCGCGCCAGGCGCTGGCGGCCGCCGGCCAGATCCGCGGGAGCCTGCTGATCGTGGGCGCAGCCGGTGCGGGGCGCGAGGCGGAAGCGGGCGAACTTGCCCGCGCGCTCCGGGCGGAGGAAGTGGCAACGACGGTGCGTGTGACCACCGATCTTGCGCTGGCGCTGGCGGCGGCGTTTCCCGATGGCCCGGGCGTGGTACTGAGTGCGGGCACCGGCAGCGTGGCGGTGGCGCGCTCGGCCGATGGGGCCGAGCTGCGCATGGGTGGCTACGGCTGGCAGATGGGCGATGGCGGCAGCGGCTATGACATCGGGCGCTCGGCGCTCATGCGCGTGAGCCTGAGTCATGATGGCCTGGCGCCAGCCACCGGCCTCGAGGCGGCGTTGCTGGCCGCGGCCCGCGCGACTGATTATGACGCGCTGGTGCGCTGGGCGGCCGGCGCGGGGCCGCGGGAGGTGGCGAGTCTCGCGGCTCCGGTTCTCGCCGAGGCGGGCGAGGGCGACAGCGCCGCCAGGGCGATCATGGAATACGCCGCCAAGCAGCTGTCCGAGCTGGTGACCGCCCTCGCCAAGCGGAGCGGTGTGCGCGACGTGGCGCTCACCGGCGGCCTGATGCAGCCCGGCCCGCTGCGCGATGCCGTGGCCGCCCGGCTCGGCAAGTCGGGACTCAACGTCCTCGACAAGACGGTGGATCCGATCGCCGGCGCCTGGCAGCTCGTCGCTCGCAGCTCGTAGCTCGCGGCTTCAAGCTTCGAGCTTTGAGTTCTCCACTCTCTCCCGCAACCGGCTGTGCGTCCACCCGTACAGCCAGTAGAAGATCAGCCCCACCAGCAGCCAGATGCCGAAGCGGATCCACGTGATCCTCGGCAGGTGCGCCATGAGGTAGAAGCAGGCCAGCACCGAGATGAGCGGGGTCCAGGGAACCAGCGGCACCCGGAACGGACGGTGCCGGTCCGGCTCCTTGTAGCGCAGCACGATCACGCCGACGGACACCAGCACGAAGGCGAAGAGTGTGCCGATGTTAGTGAGGTCCACCACCTCGGCGATGTTGGCGAACGCCGCGAAGACGCCGACGAAGATGCCGGTCAGGATGGTGCCGACATGCGGTGTCTTGTACTTCGGGTGCACCTTCGCGATGAAGGGCGGCAGCAGGCCGTCCCGCGCCATCGAGAAGAAGATGCGCGGCTGGCCCAGCTGGAAGACCAGCAGCACGCTTCCCATCGCGATCACCGCCCCCAGCGCCACGATGAACCGGGAAAGGTTCAGCAGGTGCGGCGGCCCGTTGGCCTGCTGCAGCGCCGTGATCATCGGCTCCGGCGTCCCCAGGGTCTTCCACGGGGCGATGCCGGTCATCACCACCGACAGGGCGATGTAGAGCACGGTGCAGACCACCAGGCTCATGATGATGCCGAACGGCATGTCGCGCCCGGGGTTCTTCGCCTCTTCCGCCGCCGTGGACACGGCGTCGAATCCGATATAGCTGAAGAAGATGATGGCGGCACCGGCGCTGATGCCGGCAAACCCGTTGGGTGCGAATCCCCCGGTGGCCGGGTTGCTCCAGTTCTCCGGCTTGATGAGGAACGCGCCCACCCCGATGAAGAAGAGGATGATGGCGATCTTGAGAATGACCATCGCGGTGTTCGCGTTGGCCGATTCCTTGATGCCCCGCACCAGCACCCACGTGATCACCATGACCACGAGGAACGCCGGGAGGTTGAAGATGACCGGCACGCCGAAGAGGCGCGGCGCCTCCGCGACCGCGGAGGCGAGGTACTGCGTCGCCGGCGAGGCGGCCGCGTCCCCCACGGCGCGCGCGGCATCGAAGGCGGAGCGGTAGTCGGTGGCGAGCCAGGCCGGCATGGTCACACCGAAGTGGGTCAGCAGCTCGCGGAAGTAGCCGGACCACCCGATCGCAACGCCGATGTTCCCCACCGCATACTCGATGATGAGATCCCACCCGATGATCCATGCCACCAGCTCGCCGAGCGAGGCGTAGGCGTAGGTGTAGGCGGAACCGGCGATCGGCACCATCGAGGCGAACTCGGCGTAGCAGAGCGCCGCGAAGCCGCAGGCCACCGCCGTGAGCAGGAAGGAGAAGATGATGGCCGGGCCGGCGCCGGGCCGGAGCGCATCGCCGACGATCGCCGTGCCGGTGGTAGCGAAGATCCCGGCGCCGATGGTGGCCCCGACGCCGAGGGCGGTCAGGTGCCACTTGTTGAGCGAACGGCGCAGGCCACCCCGTTCCGCAATGTCGTTTTCGCAGTCGGCAACCGACTTGCGCCGGAATAATTGGCTCATGGATCCGTTGTGAGGGAACTGGAGGCGGCTACTTCTTGCCGAGGGTGATGGTGAGCTGCGTGACGCCCGGCACGGCGACACCCTCGCGGGTGCGGGCGGGCTTGAAGCGCGTCTTCATGATGAGATCGGCGAGCTTGTCACGATAATTCCTGTCCTCGATGGCGGGATCGGTGGTGAACCGGTCCACCACTCCAGTCGCAGTGACCCAGATGGTGATGATGATCGGGCGCCCGCGGAGCGTCTTCGGCGCATTCTCGGCCGGAGGAACCCAGAATTGAAGCTGCGGCGGCGTGATGCCGGCGCTGTCTCCACCCGTCCCCGGACCGGTTCCCGGCCCGATGCCGGGGCCCACGCCACCGCCTGACCCACCACCGCTGCCACCTCCGGTTCCGGGTCCCACGCCCGGCCCGGCACCGGTACCCTGACCGGTCGCGCCTGCATTGCTGCCCGGCGCAACGGCGACAGCAGCTGGCGGCGCCACTGCCGCCGGCGTCGGTACCGGTTCAGGCGCCTTCTCGACCGGCGGCTCCGGCTGCGGAACTTCCTGCGGTGCCGATGCCGCAGACTGCGATGCGGCCGCCCCGACGGCGGGCAGATCAATATACGAGACCCGGTCTCCCCCGCCACCGCCGCCGCCGCCGGCTTCACCCGGGCCGGCACCGCCGCCCAGGGCCCGGATCACCTCCCGGCCGCCGAGCAGTCCGCCGGCCACCAGCACGAGAATGCCGAGGTGCACCAGCACCGACACGACCAGCCCCGTGGCCGAGCGCCGGGGCGCTGGCAGCGTGAACGACGGCACCGGCCGCCGCGAGCGATCATCGAGCTCGGCCATGGCAACTGTCAAGGTAAACGCCTCCGCTTTCAGAGACGTTCGGGGCGAGTCCCGGAAACACGTGCGGGGGCCCGCCTGGAGCCCCCGCACCTGCTGCCGAGCCCGCCGGGCTCAGCGATAGGCCTCGATCGGCGTGAATCCGATGATCTGGATCCCCGCGCCGTAGGCGATGTCCATCGCGTTGATCACATCCTTGTACTGCCGTCCCTGGCCCGCCTTGACGAAGAGCAGCTTGGCGGGGCGCGGGTCGAAGATCGTGTGCAGCTGCTGGCCCAGCTGGCCGTCCGGCACCGGCTGGGTGTTGATGAGGTAGCCGCCGGCATCCGGCAGCTCCAGCACGATCTGGTTGTTCGCCGCCTGCGACGTGGTGCGCGTGTCCGGCGGCGCCACCTGGATGTTCATGGACTTCCGGTTGAGCGGCTGCGACACCATGAAGATGATGAGCAGCACGAGCAGGATGTCGATCATCGGAACCACGTTGGGCTCCGCGCTCATCCCCCCGCCACCGCCGGTTGACATGCCCATGGCGCTACTCCTTCTTCTCGCCGCCGAAGAGCTTCTCGGTGGTCTTTTCCTCGGTGATGGAGGCCACCACGCGCGCCCCCGCCTGCCGTGCGATCTCGATGCCCTTCTGCACCTGGCCGTACTTCAGGTTCTGGTCGGCCTTGAGGTACACGATCTTCTCGTCCCGCCCGGCATACATCGCCTTCAGCTGGTCCCCCAGCTGGGCCTCGGAGATGGGGCGCGTGTTGAGAAAGAAGTTGCCGTTCTCATCCACGCCCAGGATGACGTCGTCATCCTTCTCCGGGCTGGGCTTCAGGTTGTCGGCCCTGGGCATGGTGGCCTTGAAGCCCGACGCAATCAGCGGCGTCACGATCATGAAGATGATCAGCAGCACCAGCATGATGTCGATCATCGGTACGACATTCGGCTCCGACTTGACCGCGGTGTGACCCGCATTACCCGTGGACATGCCCACTGCCGGTCACCGCCTTCTGGGTCTGGAACTCCTTCGTGAAGATCGAGCGCCCGAACTCGCTCCCCACGCTCTTGATGAGATAGTCGATCAGTTCCTTCGACGTATACGTCATCTCGACGGTGAGATTCTCGATCTTGGTGGTGAAGTAGTTGTAGGCCCACACCGCCGGAATGGCCACCATGAGGCCGAAGGCGGTGGTGATCAGCGCCTCGGCGATACCGGCCGAGACGCCCGCCAGGCCGCCCGACCCGCCGCCCGCCGCCATGCCCGTGAAGGCGTTCACGATGCCCATCGTCGTGCCCAGGAGGCCGACGAACGGCGCCGTGGAGCCGACCGTGGCGAGCACGCCGGTGCCGCGCTTGAGCTCGGAGAGCACGATCAGCATCTGCCGTTCAACCGACCGTTCGGCGCTGTTGATGTCCGCCGCGGTGATGGTGGCCCGGTCACGGAGCAGCGGCTTCACCTCGGAGAGCGCCTCGCCCACCACCCGCGCCACGTGGCTCTTCTTGAACTTGTCGGCCAGCCCGATCGCCTGGTCCAGGTTCTCTTCCTGGATGGACCGCGAGAACTGCGGGGCGAACTTCCGGGTCTCGGCCTGCGCCCGGCGGAACTGGATGTACTTGCTCACCATGATGGTGAGGGACCAGATGGACATGGCCGCGAGGGTAAAGACGATGCCCTTCGCGAACGGGCCCATGGACTTCCAGAGTTCGATCAGACTGACGCCCATCTGCCTGCTCCTCCCCGAAACCGGGATGAATGCCGCGCGCCCCGATCCGGACCGCGCGAACGGTCTGGATCAGTTGCCCGCCCCGAATGACACGCCCTGCTGCACCTTGACCCGCACCGGATGCCCGCCAAGACGGCCCGGCTTGTACACATTCTTGATGAACATCTGCCTGGCCGGCTCCACGAACAGCTGGTTCGTGGCGTTCACGAGCTGGAACGAGTTGCGCTCCGGGTGTCCCAGCGTGTCGATGATGAACGTGAACTGCACCCGGGCCGGTACGCCCTCCATGCCGGGCGGAACGGTCTTGGGCCCGGCCGAGATCAGCGAGGGCTGCTCATCCGCCTCCGCCGACGTCACCACGTTCCCGACGTCCACCGGGCCGGTGCCACCCACGATGCCGGTCGAGATGCCACCCTCGACGCCCTTGCCGGAGAAGTCGTTCGGGTTGAACGCCTTCTGGTTCAGGTCCACGGGCGGGATGTCCTTCGGGATGTCGGCCACCGCCACGATGGTCTGGAACCCCTTGGGCGGCGGATTGGCACTCACGACCACATCCTCCGGCGGCGGTGGCGGCGGTTCCGGCTCCGGTGCCGGCGGCTTGAGGAAGGTGAGCGTAGTGTCCACCTTCGGCCCTGCATCCGCCGTCGCCACCACCTGGGTCGCCTTGACCGCCAGGAAGATCAGCAACGCATGCACGGCCAGCGAAAAGAGCGTCTGGCCCATCCTGCGCTGCTTCTTCTGCTTGGACTCGATCAGGTTGTCGAACACGCTCACTCCTCCATCAGATGGAGAACTTCTGCGTGGAAGCTACCTGCACTCCCTTTCCTCCACACCCACGGAAACATGACAAAAGGATGACAAACGGATGAGAGGTCGGGGTCAGCCGGTATCTGCCCCGTCGCCTGATTCGGAAGGAGACGCCTGGGCCCTGGGAAGATTCACGGTGAACGTACTGCCCCGGCCCGGACGGCTCGCCACCGTGATGGAGCCGCCGTGGGCCTCCGCAATCCACTTGGTGATGGAAAGCCCGAGCCCCACGCCGGGACGGCTGCCGACGCGGGAGCGCGCCGCATCGGCACGCCAGAACCGGTCGAAGATATGCGGCAGGTCCCCGGGCGCGATGCCGATGCCGGTGTCGGCCACCCGCAGCTGCACCTGCTGGTCATCCTCGGCGAGCATGATCTTCACCGCGCCGCCGGCCTGGGTGTACTTGACGGCATTGGTCGCGAGGTTGAGCAGCATCTCCCGGAGCCGCTGGCGATCGGCGGCGAGCAGGATCGGGCGGTCCGGCACCTCGCTGGTGACCTCCACGCCATGGCCTTCGGCCAGGAGGCCGGCGGTCTCCGCTGCATCCGCCACGAGATCGCGGAGATCCACCGCTTCCAGCGTGAGCGGGGCGCGCCCCTCGTCGGCGCGGGCCAGCGTCAGCAGGTCTTCCACCATTTCCGACATCTGGTTGACCTGGTCGAGCGCCTCGTCCAGCGCCTCGATGCTCTCCGCCGGCGTGCCCGGGTGGGTCAGCGCCCGCTCCACGCCGGCCCGCAGCACCATGAGCGGCGTCTTGAGTTCGTGGCTCGCGTCGGCGGTGAAGCGATGGAGACTGCCGAAACTCGTCTCCAGGCGCGCCAGCATGCCGTTCAGCGTCAGCGCCAGGCGGGCCAGTTCGTCGTTGGCCAGCGGCACCGCCAGGCGGCGGTGGAGGCTCCGTCCGTCCTTGATCGCGTCCATCTCGTCCATGATGAGGCGTACCGGCGAGAGCGCGGTCCCCGCCAGCCAGTAGGCCAGCGCCACGGCGAAGAGCACGACGATGGGCGAGACCACGAGCATGGCCTGGAGGAGCACCCGCGGATCGAAGGAGGAGTTGCTGAGCGGCGCCGCAAGCAGCAGGGCGCCGATATCCTCGCCGGCGCCGTTCACCGGCTCGACCACGAGGCGGGCGGCGCCACCGGGCACCGCGAGGGGAATGGTCTGCGGCGCGACGGAGGTCATGGCCGGCGGGATGCGACCGGTGAGATCCAGGATGGTCTGGAATCCCAGGGCCCGCGCCGATTCGGACAGGAAAAGAATGTTCCGGTCCCGGTCCACGATGATGAGGTAGTCCCGGTAGGCCTCGAAGTACGACGAGACGCTCGGACTGAGACTGGGCCCCAGCTGTTCACGGGCGGCCGGGCTGGTATCGGACGTGACCACGCCCACGGAGTCCTTGAGCACCAGGCGTCCCAGCACGCGATGGGAATCCTGCAGCCAGCGGATGGCCAGGTTCATCTCGAGGCCAAGCCGGGTGTCGAGTTCCAGCTCGCTGGGGCGCCGGAGTTCGATGTACAGGGCGGCCGCGAACACGGCCAGCGCCAGCAGCAGCGCCGCGGTGAACCAGGCCGTCAGCTTGCCGCGTATGGTCTGCATCTCAGGGCGCCTTGACGACGTACCCCACGCCGCGCACCGTGTGCACGAGTTTCCGGCTGGCCCCCGAATCCACCTTCTTCCGGATCCGGTTGATCACCACATCCACGATGTTGGTGCCGGGATCGAAGTGATAGTCCCACGCGTACTCGGTGATGAGCGTGCGGGACATGACCCGGGGCGAATGCCGCATGAGGTACTCGAGAACCGCGTACTCCTTGGGCGTGAGCTCCACCGGGGCTCCCGCCCGGCGCACTTCGCGGGTCGCGGTGTCCAGCTCGAGGTCCAGGATCCGGAGCACCGGCGACTGGAGCTGCTTGGGCCGGCGCCCCAGCGCCTCGACCCGCGCCAGGAGCTCCTCGAACGCGAACGGCTTGGTCACGTAGTCATCGGCGCCGGCCCGGAGCGCGGTGACCTTGAAGTCCAGGGCGTCCTGGGCCGTCAGCACCAGGATCGGCAGGGTGTTGCCGCGGTCGCGGAGGGTGCGCAGCACCTCCAGCCCGGTCATGCCGGGGAGCCGGAGGTCCAGGACCATGAGTTCGTAGGTGCCGCCGGACACCAGCCGGAGCGCTTCCATGCCGTCGTCCACCAGGTCGGCGTGATAGCCCTGCTCCTCCAGCCCGCGCTGGACGTACTGGCCCACGGTGCGATCGTCCTCGACCACCAGGATCTTCACGCGTTCTCCTCCGCCGCCGGCAGCGTGACCAGGAACGTGGCGCCGGCCCCCGCTTCGCTGGCCACCTCAATCCGCCCGTGATGCTCGCGCACGATGCCGTAGCAGATGGAGAGCCCCAGCCCCGTGCCGCGTCCGGGCGCCTTGGTGGTGAAGAACGGTTCGAAGATGCGAGGCCGGACTTCGGCCGGAATGCCCGGCCCTGAATCTGCCACCGCCAGGCGGACCCCGCCATCATCGGCGTATCCGCTCGACACGGTCACCGCGCCCACGCCGTTCATGGCGTCGGCGGCATTCAGCAGCAGGGAAACGATCACCTGGAGAATCTGGGCGCGATTGACCAGCACCGCCGGCAGCGCTGGCGCCAGGGCCCGAGTCACCCGGACATGCCGGAACCGCTGCTGGGGCTGGAGCAGCGTCAGCGCTTCTTCCACGATCAGGTTGAGGTCGGCGGGCGCCTTGACCTGGGCCCGCGGGCGGCTGAAGTCGAGGAGCCCGTCCACGATGCCGGTGCAGCGCTCCACTTCGCGCGCCATGAGCCCCAGGTATTCGCCGACGGCGGGATCGGCGGTCGGCGCATCGGCCAGCCGGGCCTCGATGGCGGCCAGCGACGCGCTGATGGTGGCGAGGGGATTGTTGATCTCGTGCATGACCCCGGCGGCCAGCTGTCCCACGGCGGCCAGCTTCTCGTTGAGCAGCATGCGCTGCTCGGCGGCGCGCCACTCGGTCATGTCCTCGCCGATGGTGATGACATGGGTGACGGCATCGGCGCCGAGCCGCATGGGCAGCCGGGTCTGCCGGAACACGCGGATGCCCTGCGGCGTCTCCACCGAGGCTTCGCCCTGCATCGCCACGCCATCCTCGAATACCCGGTCGAACTCGGCCCGGAGCTCCTGCTCGGGCTGGCGCGTGAGGACGTCGAACACCGCCCGGCCCACCGCGTCCTGGCGCCGGAGCCCCTGGGTGCCGGTCTCCCGTTTCCGGTTCCAGATCCGGATGCGATACTCCCGGTCCACCACGTACAGGCCGACCGGGAGGGAGTCAATCACCAGATTGGCGAACTGCCACGCATCCGCCGTCTCGCGGTTGCGTTCGGCCACTTCGAGGGCGAACTCCTCCGCGGTGCGGATCGCGCCCAGCTGCAGCGCCAGCATCGGAATCGCCGCGCCCAGCACACTCTCGCGCGCGGCGCCGGCGGGCAGGACTTCGATCGCGCCGAGCAGCACGCCGTGCCGCTCGATCCGGCGCACGAAGCCGGCCGCCTCGCGTTCCAGGGCCGCCGGCGCCACCGGCAGCGCCCCGGCCCGTCCGGACGCCGGGTCGTCCGCCACCGGACGCAGGGCGTTGGCGGCTCGGTCCATGCGCCAGACCGTCACCTGATCGGCGTTGAGGCCGGCGCGGAGTACGGCGGCCGCCGCCCGGGCACCGCGCACCGGATCGGTGGTGCCGGCCAGCGCCTCCGCCAGGCGGGCCAGGGTCGCAACGTCGTCACTCACGGCGGGTGCCCGGCCGCCAGCTCACCGGTCCGGAGCCGCCGGCACCGTGGCGAGCGACAGGATGTGCCACGTCCCGTCGGTTCGGCTCAGGAGCACGTGAGTCATGCCGCCACCGGCACGCACCGTGAGCCACGCCGAGGCGAGATCGCCTTCCTGGCGGATGTCCATGCGGGTGGGTTCCGTCCGGGCCGCGCCGGCCTGGCTCCAGGCGGCGGCCTGCCAGTTGCGCGCGCCGGTTACCATGCGCCACCGTCCGCCGTCCTCGATCAGGCCGCGCATCGAGTCGGCCAGCACCGAGCGGACCGCCGCGGAATCTCCCGCCGCCAGTCCGCGAAAGTAGCCGAGGAGCGTGGCGCGAATCGCCTCCTCGTCCTGCACCTGGCCCGGCGGGACCTGGTGCTCCACGCGGCAGGCAACGAGCAGGAGCAAGGGCCAGATCAGCAGCCGGCCGGAAATCCGTGGCATGGGCGAGAGGGCGGTGAAGATGGAAGACCTGCCCGCGAGGCGCGGGCAGGATGGATCAGGCGGCGAACCGCTTTCCGGCCTCCGCCCAGTTGAGCACGTTCCACCACGCGGTGATGTAGTCGGCGCGGCGGTTCTGGTACTTGAGGTAGTAGGCGTGCTCCCAGACGTCGAGCCCGATCACCGGCGTCTTCCCTTCCATCAGCGGCGAATCCTGGTTCGGCGTGCTCTCGATGGCGAGACCGCCCTTGCCGTCGGTCACGAGCCAGGCCCAGCCGCTGCCGAACCGGCCGGCACCGGCCTTGGCGAACTGTTCCTTGAATTCCGCCACGCCGCCGAACGTCTTCGTGATCGCGGCGGCGAGGGCCCCCTCGGGCGCGGACGGTCCGCCCGGCGCCATGAGCTCCCAGAAGAGCGTGTGGTTCGCGTGGCCGCCGCCGTTGTTGCGCACGGCAGCGCGGATCTTTTCTGGCACGGAGTTGATGCCCTTGAGCAGCGCCTCGATACCGAGTTTCTGGAGGTCGGGCTGGCCTTCCAGCGCCGCATTCAGGTTGTTGACGTACGCACCATGGTGCTTGTCGTGGTGGATGCGCATCGTCTGCTCGTCAATATCCGGCTCCAGCGCCGCATAGTCATACGGCAGCGGAGGAAGTGTGAACGCCATGTCCATCTCCTGGAAAAGCCGTCGAATCGGGTGAACCCGCGGAATATATCATGGCCGGCACTGCACCGGTTCCCGTGATGAGCGTCAACGCCGCCAGGGCGCTGAAGACGCCGTACACCACCTGGTGCTGCAGCATCGCCGCGACCGCGGCGGCCCCGCCGGCCGCTGCCAGCGCGCCGGCCGCCGCGCGGAGCGAGAGGTGCGCCGCCATGCCCCAGTGGCGACTCCACTGCCCGGCGGCCAGACATAGCGCCGCGGCAGCCAGGAGCCATGCCCCTTCGGCGGCGAGCGGTGCGACGATCAGGCCGGACAACCAGGCCCCCATCCCGGCCGCCGAGTCGTTGTCACGCGCCAGGCACGCGACCCAGAGCAGGAGCACGCCGAGCGGCACGAACAGGGTTTCCCAGCCGGGCAGTGCATCGCCCAGCAGCGGCACGGCCAGTCGCACCAGCAGTGTTGCGCCGACGAGGGCAAGCGCGCTGCCCGGCAGCCACCGGCGAAGCAACGGTGGCCCGCAGAACAGGAGGGCAGCTATGAGGAGCGGCGGCGCGAGCCCCAGCTGCGCCGCGGGACTGAGCGGCACATCGGGGAAACGGGCCGTCGCCAGACCAACCGGTCCCGCGATGACCGCCAGGAAATAGCCGGCAAAGGCAAGCAGGGGAATGACCGCTACCGGCAGCAGTGGAAACCGCTTTGTCATCCCACCCCGGCGCGCAGCCACGTGGGCCGTCACCGATACAAGCATCGCGCCGGCGATGATTGCGAGCGCATGGGGTGCGAATGGCAGGATCACGAGCAGCAGCAGAGTGCCGGCCAGCCAGAGCCGGTGTGGCCTCGCTGGCGCGCTGGACCCCACCTTCGCCGCGTTGCCGAGCCGGGCGAGTACGACACCCAGCAGCAGCGCGGCGACGGTGGCGGCAGCAAGCACCGGCCAGCCGGCGGCGCGGATCGCCTCGACCGTTGCATCGGCCGCCAGGACCGTACCGGTCAGGAGCAGCAGCGCCAGCAGCCAGTGCAGTGGCTGG